>JAJZCF010000019.1 GCA_021846265.1 Actinomycetes bacterium
AGCCGTTCACGCCAAGGCACCGACACCACGCGGGCCCGAACCTTGTGCATTTCGAAGAGAACCTTCGCCGAATCAACAGCGAGGCCCACCTCGGAACCCGAAGCCAAGATGGTCACCTCTGAGCCGCCGTCTTGTCCGAAGACAACCCTTGCCCCATCTTCGGCCATCCATCTTGGGCTAGAGGGTTCGAGGGTTTTCAGATTTTGGCGGCTGAGGATGATTGCACAAGGGCCCGTTACATGTTCAAGAGCCGTCCGGTATGCCTCCGAGGTCTCGTTAGGATCCGCTGGCCTCAGCACCATGAGGTTCGGGATTGATCTAAGCGCCGCGAGATGCTCTACCGGTTGATGAGTGGGACCGTCTTCGCCTACGGCAATCGAGTCGTGGGTGAAGATGTAAATCACCGGCAACCCCATGATGGCGGATAATCGAATAGACGGGCGTAGGTAGTCGGAAAAGACCAGAAAGGTCGAACAGAATGGTCTGAACTCACCGTGGAGCGCTAGGCCATTGGAGCAGGCCGCCATGGCGTGCTCTCGGATGCCAAAGTGGATGATCCTCCCCGAGTAGTCATCCTTTTCTACCGGTTTGAAGTCGAGCTTTGTGCCCGTTGACTCGGCCAGGTCGGCGGACCCGCCGACCAATGATGGTGTATTTTTCATGATCGCTTGGAGATTCTTTTGCGAGGCAATCCTGGTGGCAAGGGCACTTCCCACCTCGAAATCGACTAGTGACCCGAGGGCAAGTTGAAGGTCGTCTTGGCTAAATGGGTCGGAGTCAAGAGCATTGAACTCTTCGAGCCACTTTGTATAGGCGAGCGCCTTGTTCTCCAAGATCGCATTGAGGTACTCTCTTACCTCGTCTGGAACGAAAAAGGTTGGCTCCAATGGCCATCCAAAGCCGACCTTGGTAGCTTCAGCTTCATCTTTGCCCAACGGACCTCCGTGAGCTGCGCTTTTCCCCGCCTTGGTTGGCGCTCCGTATCCGATGGTCGTCTTTATGGCGATCAACGAGGGGCGTGACTTCTCGTCAATCGCCCTTTGTAGCTGCGATTCGATCTCCGTTAAGTCTTCTCCGTCTTCGACCACCAAGGTATGCCACCCATAGGCGCTGAAGCGTTCGAGAACGTCATCGGTACAGGACTGATGCCTCGGGCCGTCGATTGTGATGTCGTTGTCATCAAAGCAGACGATGAGCTTTGAAAGCCCAAGGTGGCCGGCCAGCGATCCGGCTTCGTGCGATATTCCCTCCATAAGATCGCCATCAGATGCGAGGACAAAAGTCTTGTGGTCGACCAGTTCACTATTGGCCTGAGGGTTAATCCTCGCCGCTGCCATTCTTTCGGCCAAGGCCAGCCCCACTGCGGTGGCAAATCCCTGTCCCAGTGGGCCGGTGGTTACCTCCACGCCTGGGGTATGTCGATACTCCGGATGGCCCGGAGTCTTCGAGCCGAGCTGCCTGAAAGACTTGAGGTCAGCGATCGATAGCTCGTAGCCGAAAAGGTGTAAAAGGGAGTACAAAAGCGCCGACCCGTGGCCAGCGGAAAGCACAAAACGGTCCCGATCCGGCCAATTAGGGAACTGGGGAGAGAACTTTAGAAACTTGGAGTAGATGGTATAGGCCACTGGAGCTAGGCCTAACGGAAGACCTGGATGGCCCGAATTGGCCGACTCAACCTGGTCTATCGATAGCATCCTGATCGCCGTCGTCGCTAAGTGGTCAAGACTCGCTTCATCCATCTTTTCGTTGCTCATGAGAGAGCCTCCGTCGCTAGTTGTCTCAATTCTGCGGTCGCCGTCCTAAGGCCAGCCGGGTGGCTGAATAGGCCGCTACCCGCTACTAGGGTATTTGCCCCAGAGCTCGCCGCCCCCCTTATGGTCGATGACGATATTCCACCGTCTACCTCGAGCTCTATTTCATATCCGGAACTTTTTATCAGCTCTTTGGCGGAACGGATCTTCGGCTCCATAGTTTTTATGTACTTCTGTCCACCGAATCCAGGGTTCACGGTCATAATCAGCAGGAGGTCTAACAAGTCGACCACGTTTTCTACCGCCGATATTGGGGTCGAGGGGTTGAGAGCGACCCCAGCTTTGGCCCCTAGAGATCTAATCTGATTGAGCGTTCGGTGCAGGTGTTTTGTCGCCTCTACGTGGACAATGATGATTTCGCAGCCTGAGTCGACATAGCGTGACAAAGAGTTTTCAGGGTCTTGTATCATCAGGTGGGCCTCAAAGCCAAGCGAGGTGTCTTTGCGGCACGAGGCGATGATATCGGGTCCCATGGTGAGATTGGGGACAAAAACGCCATCCATTACGTCCCATTGAATTCGATCGACGCCAGCTTCTTCGAGGCGTGCACATTCGGCGCCGAGCCTGGAGAAGTCGGCCGGAAGAACCGATGGAACAATCCTTATTCGCTCTTGCATCATTCCGTGTGCTCCCTTTGTCGTGCCATTCTCTGCAAAGAATATTCGCCAAGCTCTAGCTGCGGCACTGTTGTCTTCACGCTATTACGACGCTGCGGCCTCTCTCATCCCACAAAGGGGGGATCTTTAGAGTGAGAGTCCTTTCCGTTCGCCGACTGATCAGAGATCCACCTCGAGCTTGGGGTGACCTAAGCCAGCGACGTTGCGAACTTTGAAGCGAATATCGACGGTGTCTATGGCTAATTAATTGCCTGCTGCGGGCCAAAAATTGTTATTGGCGGTCTTAGAAGCTCCAATAGATGGTTAGCTGAGTCTCTCATTGCTAGATTCGGAGATTGCCGTCGCTGGTTTATTGCTACCTCGGGTCTGCGGGCCCAAATAAGTTCGGATGGAGAAAGTTGGACAAGGCGCCAATCAGGGTACTCCTAGTAGATGATCACGAGGTGATCCTTGACGGGCTGTCTTCAATGTTTAGGAGGCATCAAGAAAGGGTATCTATCTGCGGCCAGGTGCGTAGTGCTACCGAGGCTTTGGAGTGGTTGAAGGAGTGTGTTGCCGACGTCGTCTTAAGTGATATCAGGCTGGGTGGAGAGTCTGGGATCGACCTCTGTAGGGAGATTGTAAGGCGGAACCCCGAGTTGCCAGTAGTTCTTTTCACCGTCTACGACGACGAGCAGTACCTATTTGAAAGCCTACGACTTGGGGCGAGGGGCTTCCTCCTCAAGCAGGCAAGATCCGAGGAACTTGTGGATTCGCTCGAACGCGTAGTCAAGGGGGAGATAGTCATCGATCCCGCTATCGCTGGCAGGGTAGCGCTTTTTGCAGCGAGACTCCACTCAGGAGAGTTTTGGCCGGGAGCGCACCTCGGACTGACCAAGCGGGAGAGCGAGGTCTTAGACCTCGTCGTGCGCGGACTCTCGAACCGTGGGATTGCTTCGAAATTAATCCTCGGGGAGGAAACCGTCAAGACCCACCTTTCATCGATCTATCGCAAGCTCGAAGTGCGAGACAGGACTCAAGCGGTTGCAGTTGCGATGAGGGAGGGGATCTTTCACTGATGGCCGACAAGATAGATCAGCTCAACCTATTGAGGGCCGTCGCATCGGCAACGGCCGAGGCGTCAGACCCGGCACAGGTGGCTAGGGCGGTTGCGGAGGTTGTAGTAAAATCCGTAGGAGCAGATGTCTGCTTCGTCCACATGGTTGATCTGGAGAGGCGCAGAATATCCCTGATCGGCGCCACGCCACCATTCGACCTGCTGACTGGGAGTATCGAGTTGGCTATTGGCGACGGTGTAGCCGGCTGGGTCGCAGAGACCGGCGAGGTTGCTATTGTTCCCGACAAGTGGAAGGATCGCAGGTATCGGTATATCCCCGAACTAAAAGGGGAGAACTTCGTCTCTCTCGTCTCGGTCCCGATGAAGAGGGGACCGGTAGTCGTCGGAGTCCTCAACGTCCATTGGGCCAAGGAGCTGGTTGACTTAAGCGAAGTCGCCGAGATCCTTAGCGTCGTCGGATCGTTGCTCGCCCCATCCTTGGAGTCCACGCTACTTTTAGATCGCCTCGCCAAAAGGGAGCATGAACTGGAAAGGTTCGCCCAAGTCACTATCGACTCCCAAGAGTCCGAACGAAAGCGGATCGCCACCGACCTCCACGATGGAATAGGCCAGGGGCTGCTTTCCTTGCTTTTTCACCTCGATGCGGCTGAGGGTGCAGCTTTTGGCGATCCTGCGAGTGCCGTAACCGAGATCTCTCGAGCGAAGGAGTTAGCCAACCGGACTTTTGAAGAGGCTCGAGATTCCATAAGGAGGCTTAGGCCCGGAGTACTAGATGATCTAGGCCTGCGCTCGGCGCTGGAGTCGCTCTTCAGGGTTCCAGGCGGATTGATTTCGAGCGTAGATGTCGACGAAGTGCGCTTAGAGCCGCACCTTGAGATAGCAATCTTCAGAGTCTGCCAGGAGGCGCTTAGCAACGTTTTGAAGCATTCCCACGCAAATTCGGTTGCGGTCAGGCTAAGGACGGTCGAGGACGAGGTGATCCTGTCGATCTCAGATGATGGAGTCGGATTCGACTCGAGCCTCCAGACGAGCGAAGACCACTTCGGGCTGCTAGGAATGCGGGAGAGGGCCGAACTATTTGGAGGAAAGTTCGAAATCTACTCCAAAGTCGGCTTCGGAACCAGACTCACCTTTAGGTTTCCAAACAAACCTTCACCAACTAGCTGAGCCGAGGCTGCCTCCGTCAACTAGATGGGATTGACGCTTGCGAGTTGGCTTGAGCCAGCTCTAACAGCGCAGCCTGTGTGTCTGACGAATTCTCCTGTTTCCCGCCCCATATTCTCATCGGTCGGTCTTGCAGCGCCCTTCCATAGGAGAAAGTGAGCGGCCAAGGGAGTGGGCCGAGCTTGTTCATGGCGGCAAGATGAGCGGTTGCGTTCTCCTCCTTTTGCCCTCCAGATAGCAGGGCAATTCCCCCTACCGCCGCTGGTACATTTCGCAAGTAGCACTTGACCGTGGCTTCAGCCACCTCGGTAGTGGAGACTTGAGCAGGGGAGTCTGAGGCTGGCAATACCATCGACGGTTTCAAAATCATCGCCTCTAACTTGACTTCCTGGACCCTCAACTGTTCAAAGACCGCCAAAAGGGTGCGTTCGGTAACCGAGTAACAAACCTCGATGGAATGCTCTCCATCCATCAAAACTTCCGGTTCGACGATCGGAACGAGCCCACCCTCCTGACAGATCTTTGCGTATCGCGCAAGAGCATGGGCGTTAGCCTCTATACAGGCGTCTGTGGGGCTGGTTTCCGAGATAGAGATCACGGCGCGCCACTTGGCGAAGCGGGCTCCGAGCTTGTAGTACTCCTCGACCCGCTGGTTAAGTCCATCGAGTCCCTCGGTGACCGTCTCACCGATAAAGCCGGCAAGAGGCTTAGCTCCGGTATCCAACTTGATTCCAGCGATAATTCCCCACTTGTCGAGCATTTCGACGAATCCCCTACCCTCTGGGTTGTTCTGACGAATCGTTTCGTCGTAAAGGATTACCCCGCTGATCCACTCGGACAGCCCGGGCGAACTGAACAGCAGTTCCCTCCAGGCCATCCTTGTTTCGGCGGTGGATGTGATCGAGAGCTTGTCGAACCTCTTTGTGAGGGTAGGGGTGCTTTCATCCGCTGCGAGGATTCCTTTTCCCCTGGCCATTAGTTTCCTGGTTGTCGCGAGAATTTCTGGTTGGTATGAACCCTTCAAATCAAACACCCCTTTTCACTGACCCTTCTCGGGGGTCGTTGTAGATCCACGCCTTAAGAGATCCAACTATAACTTTGATGCTACTTTTCAATTCCCCCGAATCGCCTCCCCCGTTGGTATGAACTTGGGTGTTAGTGAGACCTCTTTTGTGTCAACAAGAAATCTGACGAAGTCTCCGATTGTCTTGGGAAAGTTCGAAGCGCTGCGGACGATGAGGTGGAAGTTTCTTACAAGCGGAAGCGGATCACAAGCGATGGCATGTAGAGAACCTTCTTTGAGCTGACGCGCCACCGCCTCGGACGATACCAGTGCGATGCCTAGGCCTACCTCGGCAGCGTCGATAATGGCCCCATTTGAACCAATGGTCAGGGTCCTCGGGGAAATGGCCATATCGGCTAGTAGTTCAAGGGCTGTCTCTCTGGTCCCCGACCCGACCTCGCGCAGTAGCCAGGTAGTTCCCTGGAGCTCTTCTGGAATTGCGACTACCCCCGGCTGACTTGAACCATCGATTGTTTCTCTTCGACCGGATTTGCCGTTTACCATAAATAGCTCCGGCTGCGAAGTAACTAGTACTAGTTCGTGACGTCGTGTGGCTAGTGAGGCGAGCTCCTCGCCTCTGGTTGGCCTTCCCGCCACCACCAGGTCGACCCGGTGTGTGATCAACAGGTCCATTACCCGTTCCTTGTTTCCCACTTCGAGGGTCACCTTCATCTGTGGCCTCTTGAGCAGGTAGGCCCTCAGCCAGCGGGGGACTAAAACTTCGCCGGCCGTCGTGACTGCCCCGATCCGGAGCATTTGAGAGGCAGGGTCCGACTCAGCTACGGTAGCTAGTTCCGCTTCCTCTAAAAGACCGAGGATCCGTTTAGCGTAGGAGTAAAGGACCTCGGCGGACGGCGTCTTCCTCAGACCACGCCCTTCTTTTTCGAACAGGGTGACTCCGAGGTCCTCCTGTAATGTCGATATTGAGGACGACACTGCGGCCTGGCTGACAAAAAGGGCCGCAGCAGCACCCTTGATCGATCCAGACTCGACTACCGCTATCAACGTCTTTAGCTGGCCAGGGGTCATAGTTAACCTTTAAGTTAATTGAATACGGTAAAAACCAAGATAAAACTGAATGGTTCTCTCAACGAAAGATCGTAGCATCGCTTTGTCGGAGTTCGAATTCGTGACCATCGAACCCGCACTTTGTAAATGGTCTACCTTGACTATTTTCGGAGTGAGATTTGTGGTTTTAGATCGAGAATCGGGGTTTGTATGGAAGTCGCCGTTGAACAGAATGAGATTTCACGTTGGGGCGCAGGAGTAATTCCGTATACCAAGATGGGATTTTGGCAACCTGATTACGAGCCAAAAGATAGCGATATCTTGGCGGCTTTTCGGATCACCCCGCAAGCCAACGTACCACCCGAGGAGGCTGGGGCGGCGGTTGCTGGAGAGAGTTCTACCGCCACGTGGACCGTTGTCTGGACCGACCGCCTGACTAGCTACGACCATTACCAGGCGAAATGTTATCGGGTCGACCCGGTTCCTGGTAACCCTGAGCAGTACATCGCCTACATCGCTTACGATCTCGACCTCTTTGAAGAGGGTTCGATAGCCAATATGACCTCGTCGATTATCGGAAATGTCTTTGGGTTTAAAGCCCTCAAGGCCCTCAGGCTCGAAGACTTGAGAATTCCGCCCCACTACACCAAGACCTTCCAAGGTCCCCCGCATGGGATCGTGATGGAGAGGGAATACCTAAACAAGTTCGGTCGACCACTGCTCGGTGCGACGATTAAACCCAAGCTCGGCCTTTCCGCCAGGAACTACGGGAGGGTTGTCTATGAGGGATTGCGGGGCGGACTCGACTTTACTAAGGACGACGAGAACATAAATTCTCAGCCATTTATGCGCTGGCGAGATCGCTTTTTGTACTGCATGGAAGGGGTACAAATGGCACAAGCGGAGTCCGGAGAGATCAAGGGCCATTACCTCAATATCACAGCAGGAACCATGGAGCAGATGTACGAGCGGGCCGAGTTTGCCAAGGAACTTGGCAGCGTAGTAGTCATGATCGATCTAACCATCGGTTACACGGCGATGACCTCAATGTCCGCATGGTGCAGAAAAAACGGAGTACTGCTCCACCTCCACCGAGCGGGACATTCCACCTTTACTAGGCAGAAGAGCCATGGGGTCAATTTTAGGGTGTTGGCTAAATGGTCGAGACTCATCGGTGTTGACCATATCCACGCAGGAACGATCGTTGGAAAACTCGAAGGAGACCCGAATTCCGTCCAGGGTTACTACGACACCCTAAGGCTAGATAAGGTCGCCGCAAATCCAGTTAGAGGACTCTACTTCGACCAGGATTGGGCGTCGACTCCCGGAGTGATGCCCGTGGCCTCTGGCGGGATCCACGCGGGCCAGATGCACCAGCTACTCCACTATCTGGGTGACGACGTCATCTTTCAATTTGGAGGGGGAACCATCGGTCACCCGATGGGGATCGCCGCCGGTGCGGCAGCAAACCGGGTCGCCCTAGAAGCCATGGTCAAAGCTCGAAATGAGGGTCGAGACTTTCTCTTAGATGGCGAGGCGATACTCCGAAAGGCAGCCCAAGGTTCGCCCGAGCTGGAGGCAGCCCTCGACGTATGGGGGAGTATCTCCTTTAATTACGAATCCACTGACACGCCCGATGTCGTAGCGACACCGTCTTTTTAGCACAGGAGAAATTATGCGGATTACTCAAGGAGCCTTTTCATTTCTGCCAGATCTTTCCGATGAGGAGATTTTGGCCCAAGTTTCGTACAGCCTCGATTCGGGATGGGCGGTATCGGTGGAGTTCACCGACGACCCCCATCCTCGAAATACTTATTGGAGTATGTGGGGACTGCCTATGTTTGATCTCTCCGACCCGGCCGGCGTGATGTACGAGATCAATCGGTGTAGGCAGGCCTATCCAAACCATTACGTGAGGGTCAACGCCTTCGATTCGTCGTACGGTCGACAGACGACCGCCCTTTCATTCATAGTCAATCGGCCAGCAGAGGAACCCGGCTTTCGCCTGTCTCGCACTGAGACCCAGGATCGAAGGATCAGCTACTCGATCTCGTCATATGCTTCGAACAAACCGAGCGGCGAGAGGTACTAACGGTTTGCCGAAATGATCGGGAGCGACGCTTATCTAAGGAGGAGTGGTGGATACCTCGGCTAAAGGGAGTTGGGACTTTCAGATGAATAGGCCTGACCAGCCGAGGTCTAAGGGGCCTGGAACTGCGCTAGGTGAAGGTGACCGGGCAGCAGATGAGGGTGAAACTCATTTATCAAATGACGCTCTGATCGATCTTTCCGAGGAGAAAGAAAAAACAAAGATCGAAGCCATACTCGCTTCTTTGGACGAAGAGTTGGTTGGCTTGGGTCCGGTGAAAACCAAGCTTGCGGAGATATCGTCGCTCTTGTTGGTCGACCGGATGAGGAAGCGCTTCTCCCTGGTTTCTTCGAGGCCTAATCTGCATATGTCTTTTACCGGCAGTCCAGGCACCGGGAAGACAACCGTGGCGATGAGGATGGCACAACTGCTTTTTTCGCTCGGCTATCTCAAAAAGGGTCATCTAGTCGCAGTAACCAGGGATGACCTAGTTGGACAGTACATCGGCCATACGGCACCAAAAACCAAGGAGGTGCTGAAGAGGGCGATGGGGGGAGTCCTTTTCATTGATGAGGCTTACTACCTCTATCGACCGGAGAATGAGCGCGACTACGGCCAAGAGACAATAGAGATACTGTTACAGGTGATGGAGAATCAGCGGGACGACCTCGTGGTGATCGTCGCTGGATACAAGGACCGGATGGATAAGTTTTTTGAGTCAAACCCGGGAATGAATTCGCGCATCGCGCATCACGTCGATTTTCCGGACTATTCGATCGAAGAGCTCGATCAGATAGCGAGGCTGATATTGAAAGACCAGTCTTATTACTTCTCCAAAGACGCCGAAGAAGCCTTTGGCGAGTACTTAAAAAAGAGGATGGCCCAGCCGCATTTTGCAAACGCAAGGAGCGTCAGGAACGCCATAGAGAGGTCGCGGCTACGCCAGGCTAACCGAATTGTTAATTCGCAGTCGGAAAAGATTTCCAAGGATGACCTGATGAAGATCACTGCGGAAGATATCAGGCTGAGTCGAGTCTTTTCAGACCTCTGAGCGATCTGGCCGATTCTTAGCTCGACCTTGTCAACTGACCGACGGGGTTGGACCATCTTTGTTGCCTAGGCCACGGGCCTACCCTGGCTGGTTTTTGAGGCTTTTCTTTATCAAGAACCCAAAGCCCCTGCCACGGTTTATTGACCTTGCTAACCGGCAAACTGACAAGTTTGCCAAGCTGGGCTATCCAATAATCAGCTCGTTAGATCTCGACTATTCTCAATGCTCATCGCCTTTTGCCATTATCGTGAGACGGCAAATTTGAGGCAGCCAATCGGATAGGACTAGGCTCTGATTGCGGGCGCCAAGCGCCAATTACTCGAGGAATTGTGATGAGCGGAATTGATTTGCCTACTCTCCGGGGAGATATCGTTAGGTGGCTCAGGGAAGACGTCGGTCACGGTGACATTACTTCCGAATTGACGATAGAAGATGGTGCTTTGGCTGCCGGAGTGCTAATCGCCAAGCAGAACGGGGTCGTAGCTGGACTCGACGTGGCTAGGGAAGTGTTTGTCGCCGTAGAAGGGTCATTTGAATTTCACAGCCGGGTCGTAGATGGGCGATGGGTTACGGAGGGCACAATATTGGCCGATCTGTCTGGAACCGCCAAGGGTATGCTCAAGGGCGAGAGACTCGCTTTGAACCTTCTGCAGCGGATGTCGGGCATAGCCACGATGACCTCAGCTTTTGTCTCGGAGACCAAAGGGACTAAGGCAAGGATACTCGATAGTCGGAAAACTACCCCGGGCTTGCGCTCCCTCGAAAAGTACGCAGTCAGACTGGGGGGAGGATATAACCACCGTTTTGGCCTCTTCGACGGGATACTAATCAAAGATAATCACATCGTCGCAGCGGGGTCGGTTTACGAGGCTACTAAGGCCGCCGTCGCTAGAGCACCGCATCACCTTGTCGTCGAAGTAGAGGTCGGATCCATCGAAGAGCTGAAGGAGGCGCTCGAAGCGGGGGCTGGTTGCGTACTGTTGGATAATATGACGACTTCGGAAATGGCGGAGGCGGTCAGGATCGTGGCCGGGCGGATTCCGACCGAGGCTAGTGGAAACATGACGCTAGCAAGGATTCGGGAGGTCGCCCTTTGCGGTGTCGATCTAATTTCCGTGGGCGCTTTGACCCACTCGGCGATTGCGGTCGATATCTCCCTAGACTTTAGTGTAGGTAAGTCTGCAGAGATCTAATGAGACCACCGTCGCTTAGGGTTAGAGACCTAAGAATAGTTGATCTAATCCAGGGCCGAAGCGTCTCGTGAAGGACGGGTATTTTAATGACAATTACATCGGTTGATCTGATAGAACAGATTCAAGAGGTGAAGAGGCAGAGGAACGCAGTTATTCTCGCCCATTCGTATCAGAGGCCAGAGGTCCAAGACGTCGCGGATTTTGTCGGGGATTCTCTTGGCCTTTCCCGTCTCGCTGCGTCGACCCCAGCCGACGTGATCGTATTTGCCGGCGTCTATTTCATGGCCGAGACGGCAGCGATCTTGAACCCGAACAAGACCGTACTGATTCCGGATCCAGATGCCGGATGCTCCCTTTCCGATACGATTTCAGCAAAAGACGTACAGCTATGGCGTGACGAAAATCCAGATGGCCAGGTGGTCGCTTACGTAAATACCTCCGCAGAGGTAAAGGCTCTATCCGATGTCTGTGTGACGAGTGCGAACGCAGTGGAAGTCGTTGCACAATTGGATAGCAGCCGCCCAATCTTTTTCCTTCCGGACATGTTCTTAGGGGCTCACGTCGAAAGGCAAACCGGAATCAAGATGCACATTTGGATGGGTGAGTGCCACGTTCATGCGGGCATTGGGACCAAAGAGATCGAAGAGACCCTTATCGCCCATCCGAATGCCGAGTTTATGATTCATCCCGAATGTAGTTGTGGGAGTTCGTGCCTTTATCTCAAGCCCGATGCCAAAATGCTCTCCACTGAAGGTATGGTTCGCTACGCCCAAGGGTCGCAAAGGAACGAGTTTGTCATAGCTACCGAGGTAGGAATCGTACACCGCCTCAACGCTATGGCACCCGGCAAGAAGTTCCTCCCGGTCAAAGAGGACGCCATATGTGAGTACATGAAGATGATCACCCTGGAAAAGGTGTATGACTCACTGGTCGAGGACAGGTACGTTGTGAAAGTCGATCCAGAGATTGCAAGGAAAGCTAAGAAGGCCATAGACGCGATGATCAAGGTGGGTTAGTTTTGTCCCTCCACGAGGCATACGAAGCAGACTTGGTGGTTATTGGAAGCGGAGTTGCTGGGTCCTACGCCGCACTCGCCGCTGCGGAGCTGGGCGCAAAAGTGGTCATGGTTACCAAGAGGGGTCTCCTGTCGGGCGCAACTCCGTGGGCGCAGGGGGGTATCGCCTTTCCTGTTGGGCATGAGGATGTTGAACAGCACCTATACGATACCGTGAAGGCGGGACGGGGGTTAAGCGACCCGGATGTCACTGGGGAGATACTCAAAGAGAGCCTAGACCACCTTAGGTCGTTGATCGAAAAAGGTATGAGATTCGATCCTGGGCTAGCCAGGGAGGGCGGACATTCCAGAGCGAGGGTAATGCACGCTGGTGGTGATAGAAGCGGACTTTTCCTTCTTAATTTTTTGCACCAACACCTCCAATCTCGGATCAAGATCTTAGAAAATCGCTTCGTGTTCCAGCTCGCAACGGACGACAATGGCGTTTCTGGTGCTTACTACCTGGATGGCTCCAAGAGGGTCGGGGTCGTCAAAGCCAGTGCCACCCTCCTCGCCACGGGCGGTTCAGGCCAACTTTTTGGGGTAACTACTAATCCCGGCGAGGCCACCGGAGACGGGATAGCGCTAGGTTTTGGGGCCGGATGTGTAATTCGTGATATCGAGCTAATTCAGTTCCACCCCACGGCGCTTTTAGACGGAACTCTCGTATCCGAAGCCTGCCGAGGCGAAGGTGCCAAGCTTATCAACGCCGCTGGAGAATACTTTATGGGCGGTTATTACCCGGAGGCCGAGTTGGCCCCGAGGGACGTCGTGGCGAGGGCGGTGGATACGGAGATCAAAAAGACCGGAGGGGTCTTTATAGATCTCTCTTCTATCGCCAATTTTGAAGAGAAGTTTCCTACGGTTTTTGCTTCGATAAAGGCTCTGGGTTTGGATTCGAGATCGGAACCCGTTCCGATTGCCCCGGCAGCTCACTTTCAGATGGGCGGTATTCGAACCGATTCTGAGGGACGATCGGGGGTTCCGAGACTCTACGCCGCGGGAGAAGTCGGAAGTACGGGCTTACATGGCGCAAACCGTTTGGCGTCCAACTCTCTTTTGGAGGGGCTAGTAATGGGGGCGCGTTCAGCGGCTTGCGCTGCGAAGGAACTCGAGCCGATCTCCACTCTAGGGATAGCAGACCCAACCGAGGCGAACGGGATTACCCATGTGGGGCGGGCTGAAATACAGAAGATAATGTCGGAAAGTGCCAGCATAGTAAGGACCGGACCTGAGCTTGAGTCGGGCCTTGACCGGATAAGCGCTATCGGATATCTGCCGTCGCTCGACTCTTTTGAAATCGAAAATTCGAACCTAGCCCTGGTAGCGTCGTGCGTCTTGAGGGGTGCTCTTGCGAGGGAAGAGTCTCGGGGGTCGCACTACAGAAGCGACTTCCCTGAAACGTCCGAGGTTATATTCCACGTTGAGCAGTCCCTAGATGGACTCAAAACGGTCATTTGCTGACCTGGAGCGTAGGATCGCCCTCGAAGTTGGTCGAATGGCGTCAGTTTCATGAGGACATGGCTAAAGTAGCGTATTTCGACTAAAGAGTCGAGTGAGATTAGATGAGGATTGACCAAATGGCCCGAGTCGACATCGAGACCATTGCCGAAGGCCTGCCGGGAGAGTGGTCGATAGCTTACGGCAGTATCGGCGAAGGCGGTATAACTAGGCTAAAAGAGCTGGGATCAAAGGGGCGTTTCCCGCTAGCTTCGGTCAGCAAACTATTTACCGCTCTCGCTGCCCATGTAGCGATAGAGGAGGGAACCCTAGATGCTAAAGTGCCGATTTTAGCGAATTCGGCGTCAGTCTATGACCTCTTGTCCCACGCCTCCGGAGTGCCATTTGCTTTTTCGAGACCCCAATACTTTGACTTTGAAGAGATCACCTTGGAATCGCAACCAGCCAGCCGCAGGATCTATTCGAACGTGGGCTATGAACTGCTAGCCGATCTGATCGGAAGACACTCCGAGATGAGTTTTCGAGAGTACCTCTTCGAAGCCGTGGCAGAACCCTTGGGAGCCCGTGGATTGGAGCTTGATCCGGACTTGTACGGCGCCTCCGGACCAACTGGGGCCGCCGCAGGGATAGTAGCTTCTATATCCGACCTTGTGGCATTGGTGAGTGGATTTGTCTTGCCGGGGATTCTCTCTTCGGAGACCCTAAATCTCATCCGTGATCCATACCATCCAGAATTGGACGGTATGGTGCCGGGCTTTGGATTTATGAGGCCATGCCCTTGGGGACTAGGACCCGAGATCAAGGGGGAAAAGGCTCCGCACTGGACGGGTGGGCGAAATTCGAAGGGAACCTTTGGACATTTTGGCCAGTCCGGAGCATCTTTTTGGATCGATCTAGAAAACAACTGCTTTTTGGCTACTCTTAGCTCAGTTGCATTCGGTGATTGGGCGAAGCATCTTTGGCCATTGCTTGCAGACGCCGTCGTTGCGGAGGCCCACTCCTAAGGGCGAGGTACAAATTGACCGAGAAGTTTCGTTTAGCGAACGGTTAATAGTTGCTCCAAGGGACCGCCAGCAGTAATGGTGGTCCGTCCGCTAGTGACCTTCCCTCCGGTCCTAGCTGTTCGAGGGCCGATCGGTGTCTATTGCGACCATCCTCCAACGTTTCCTTATAGACCAAGGATCCATCTCTGTAGAGGTCGATCTGCAATGGTCGATAGTGTGGGTCATCTCCGGGGCCTTTTGAGCGAGCGGAGCTTAGAAAGACCTCGGCAACCGCTAAGCCGTCCTCGTTGATCTTTCTATAGGGGACCTTGGCTCCACCTTGGGTCTCCTTATCCCTGGACAGTTTCGATACGGGCCTAGATTCGCCGTTCTCGGTGACCTCGACGAGTTTGTAGACAAAGTTGGCGGTCGCCGCCCCCGATCCCGTTACGAGCCTCGTGCCTACTCCGTAGGCGTCGATTGGGGTGTCCCTAAGATCGTGGATTGCGAATTCATCGAGATCTCCAGAAACTACTATTTTAGTCCTAGCGGCCCCGAGGCTGTCGAGTAGCTTTCTGGCTCTCCTGGCCTGTATCGCAAGATCGCCAGAGTCGATCCTTATCGATGCTAGGGATGTACCGAATACCTCGATTGCCCTTTCGATTCCCTGAGGAATGTCGTAGGTGTCCACTAGGGCGGTTGTGGCAGTGCCCTGTGTCTGGTTTTGCGAGACGAAGGCGGAGGTCTCATCTGGGTGGGCGAGGATGAATGCATGGGCGACGGTTCCTGCAGTTGGGATCCCGTAAAGTTTTCCGGCGGCAAGGTTCGAAGTAGAGTCGAATCCTGCTAGGTATGCGGCTCGGGCCGCCGCTATCGCCGAATGCTCGTGGGTACGCCTTCCACCCATTTCGATAAGACCCCTGCCGGCCGCAGCGACGAAGATTCGGGACGCACAAGCCGCTATCGCCGAGTCCCAGTTCAAAACCGATAGAACTAGGGTCTCTAGGAGGATTGCTTCTGACAACGGAGCTGTTATCTTGAGCACCGGTGAATCCGGGAAGTAAACTTCACCCTCTGGGTAGGCGGAGATAGATCCTGAGAATACAAAGCCTTCGAGATAAGCGAGGGTCTTTTTGGAAACTACCCTCGACTCTTTCAGGTAGTCGAGGGTTTCTGGGTCAAATTTGAAAGCGGCGATAGCGTCTGCGAGCCTGGCGATCCCAGCGACCACTCCGTATCTTCTCCCGGCCGGTAGGCGTCTAGCGAATACTTCGAAGGTCGCTTCATTTCCGGCTATGCCAGCGTTGAGGGCGGCTTCCAACATGGTGTATTCGTACTTGTCGGTCAGGAGAGCCGTAGAGGTGAGGTTGTACAAAAGCTACTTCTGACCCTTCTGGCTAGCTATTCGACAGGTCTTGTCGATCCGGCTCCGCAGCGAGGCGTCTTTTCTTCTTGATCTGCATGATGAGTCCAAATATTGAAAAGACGAACAGGATAATTGAAAAGACTTCAACAGCGTCCCACAACCTTGGTACGGCCAGCCAAAGAAACTCATCAAAGAACCGTTCCACCGACCAAAGTCCTATCGTAGCGATCAGGAGGGTGCCAGTAGGCATTTCCTTTGCCCGGAAGAACTTCTCCAGCTGGAGAGATACCAAGAAAATGATGAAGTCTTCGGTGGCTTGAAAGACCGGAACCGGGATTCGATACCCGACTTGTCCTGCGTATTGGAGACCGTACCAGGCATTGGTCACCCTTCCGCCCCCGGCGTACATCAGTTGGGGTCCGAGTATTCTTCCCATCGCCCAGCTCGCCATCAAGACCGGCGTGATCAGGTCAAGCGCCACTAGTGGCTGGAGATCCGGCGCCTTCTTGCGGAGGATATATAGCGCTACCGGAATGGCACCTGCGATTCCACCAAAGGACGAAAGTCCACCATGCCAGATAGCAAATACCTCAATCGGAAAAGATATGTAATACTTGATATTCGCAATTACGTGCACTATACGTGCGCCAATTATCGCAGCGCCAATAATCCAGAGGACCGACGAGGAGAGCCACTCCCAGGGCAGCTCATTGTCCCGAAGGCGCTTTTCGAAGTATCGATAAGCGAAATAGAACGTTATGGCGAGGCCGATTCCATATGTGTGGATCTGAAGCGGACCAATGTGAAAGTCTACGGGTATCGGTTTCATCGGCTACCTCCTGCTGGTTAGACCAACCCGTCTGTCGTCAGTCAAATCTTGCTTGCTCTGTAAAAAGCCTCCGCCAACTGCACCCTAATTGCAACCGAGGACAATACCTCAAGATTCTACTCGGGAGATGACTCTAACCGCGAGTAGAAGCGATCTCGAGTAGAAGCTAGTGAGTTCTTGGAAGAGTTTGGAACCCAAGGGAGTGGAGCAAACCGGAGGAGTCCGTCCTACACTCCGGTTTAAGATTCGGCAACCGAATTTCAATTTGTTTTAGTGACCCGTCGATCATTTCGTCATTTATGCTGACGAGGGGACCGGAAAACGACGGTGACCTAGACAGTCTTGAGAATTTAGCGAGGGTCAAAGTGCCGGGAGACGACGAGAACAAGAGGACTTTGCTCTATGCGGCGGGAAGTTCCGAAGCGAAAAGGGTCCTTGGTGAGCTAGCAACCGAGATGGGTATCGAACTCCATTTTGTCGAGTTCGACTCGCAGGGAGACCCTATCAGTGGGGATGGATCAAGCGATGATCTTTCAAGAGTCGAGCTATTTTGGGCTCATGGTAGATTTACCGGTGGCTGGGTGTCTACGGTCGTTTCCAAGCTGACCAATCTGAAATGGGTGCATTCGGATTTCGTCGGGATCGACGCCATGGATAAAGAGGACTTTCTGCGCCGAGGCATACTCCTGTCAAATGGTGGTGATAACTTCGCCAGGCCGATGGCTGAATGGGTAATGATGGGAATGCTCGTTTCAGCGAAGAGATTTATTCACTACCAGGCGCTATCGGAAGACGGGTTGTGGGATCCGTCGGTAGACCTTGAGGAACTCTCGAAGAAAAAGGTATTTCTTTTGGGATTCGGATCCGTAAATCGGCTCGTAGCGGAGATGTGCGGCCCCTTCAATATGGAGGTGCATGCGTGGACTCGCACAGAGCACAAAAGGATTTCGCCTCATTTGCAAAGCTACCACTTTGGAGACGAGATTCCGAGCGAAATTTACGACTGTGACTTCTTGGTGGTTGGTGTTCCCCTCACCCCATCGACCCGACATCTACTTGGCGAAGCGGAACTGTCTAGGTTGAAAGATGGGGTAGTAATCATCAATCCAGCGCGAGGCGCCATATTTGACGAGGCCGCCCTCACTAATGCTGCGAAAGAGTCTCGTTTTGGGTATCTGCTACTAGACGCCTTTGAAAAAGAACCGCTGGCATCGGACTCGGCGCTTTGGGGAAGAAAAGACGTAACCGTCTACCCTCATCACAGTTGGTCATCTCCGATGGTCACTGCTAATGCGATCAACCGCATGAAGCACCAATTAGACCTCTGGATGAGGGGACACGAGCCAGAAGGGACTGTCGACTTCAGGGCCGGCTACTAGAAAAGAAGATCAGCTTCCCAAGCTTCCCGCTCCTGGTGAATGCCTCGTAGGCCTCTTTTGCTTGAGAAAATGGGAAGCTCATAAATTCATGAATCCGGATGGCTTCCGACTCTAGCAGCGGAATCACCTGGTTCTCCATCTTGGCGGCGAGGTAGGCCTTTTCCTCCGTGGAGCGAGCTCGAAGGGTTGAACCCATTATTCGGCACCTTTTCGCCATGACGCTCCGTAAATCGAGCTCAAAGCGGGACCCAGCTCCAACTCCGATTACCACGATCCGCCCACCTTGCGCTAGCTCTTTCAGGTTCGCATCCATGTTGGCGGCCCCGACTAGCTCTAACACGACGTCGTAGGGCCCGGACCCCAACATTTCGTCGGGGTGCAAAACTTTGGCCCCGAGTGATTCCAGCTCCTCTTTATGCTGAGTTGTCCTAGAAGTCGCCGTCACCCGAGCTCCAGCATTGACAGCTAGCTGTATAGCGGCAAGACCAACGCCACCGGCTGCTCCGTGGACGCAGAGCCGCTCTCCAATGGTCAGCGCGCCTTGAAGGAAGAGGGCATCATAAGCGGTGGTAAAGGCCTCTGGGAACCCGCCGGCAAGGCCAATGTCGATATTCTCCGGGACCCTCATGGCTACGGCATCGGAGATAAGTGCTAGCTCTGCCTGTGCGGCTCCCCCTACTATCCCCATGACACGGTCGCCAACTCTAAAGCGTTTTGCCCGTGGGCCAACCTCAACCACGGTGCCGGCAAGTTCAAGTCCGGGTATATCTTCTCGGTAACCCGGTGGCGGGGGATAAAACCCCTTTACTTGGAGGAGGTCAGCGGCATTCATTCCAGCGGATTTAACCTCTACCAAAAGGTCATCTCCGAATGGGATCGGGGCTTCTACCTCTTTTAATTCGACATTATTATCGGAGATAACAACGGCTTTCATTCTCACCTCGGTGGGATAGGTCTAAATCAGCCCCTTGTGGCTACCTACCGACTCTAGCCGACCCGACCGAAGCCAACTGGCACGCCGTCCCAATAGAGCGAATCAATCCTCACTGGGACAGATGGATTGTCGGCTACGATGATGTTTCCGCCACCGATATAGATCCCAACGTGATCAATCGGCTGGTAGTAAAATACGAGGTCTCCCGGCTGCAACTGGGAGTATGAGATCCTTTGAGTGACGTCATACTGGGCGGCCGCTGAGTGCGGGAGGCTCACGCCGGCTTTGCCGAAAATGTAGGTCATTAGCCCTGAGCAGTCAAACGCATTTGGCCCCGCAGCTCCAAAGACGTAGGCCTTACCTAGTTCGTTTCGGGCCCACTGGAGTGCAATCGAAGCTGCGTTAGACGAAGGAACCACCGAAGTGGGCTGAAATAGACTGGGCGTTGAGCCGAGTCCCTGTTGCTGCTGTCCCCGCTGCTGCTGCTGCTGTTGTTGCTGTTGTTGCTGCTGAAGAAGCTGCTGTTGGAGAATCCTCTTTGCAGCTGCTGCCGCCGCAGCCGCCTGAGCTTGCTGCTGTTGACGTACCAGTACGGCAATAGTCCCATTGACCTGGGTCAGCTGTAGCTGCTCTTGATTTGTGGCGGATTGAGCCGCATTTTTAGCGCTAGAAATCTGTTGGACGGTCGAATTAGCTTGGGACTCCTCTGATGCCAGCTGGCTCTGCTGGGATTGGAGTTGCGCCTTGGCACTCTGGAAAGCTGATATCAGGTCCTGCTGAGAGAAGCTGACAGTGTTGAGAATAACCTGCCTGACTGAGGCGTCTGTGCTGCTCCCCTGCAAAATTGACATTAGACCCGATGCCGTACCTGCTTGGGTATAAGCGGTAATCGCCTCATTGGCCAACTTAGCCTTGAGCTGATCGACCTTTTTTTGCTGAGCAGTGATCGACTTCTGAGTTGAAGCTATCTGGGTTTGGATGCCGGAAAGCTTGAGAGAAGCTTGATTATACTGTTCGGCCAGCACATTCACCTGATTGTTGAGCTGGTTAATCCGCGAAGCTATAGCAGCCGCTTGAGCTTTTTCCGAGGAGATCGAATCGGCGCTCGCCGTCGAGACTGGCACTAACACGCCCAGTATGGAGGCAATCGCAATCCCGATGGACGCCGTGATTCCAATACGACGGGGGGAAGTGTTATTGGCTCGCTTCAGAAATTCTAATCCGGGTGCGTTCACAATGAGAATAGACCTTAACACCTTTCATTTGACCTTGGTACTGTTTCGGCGCATAAAGTTGCTCTCATAAGTCGCTGAACGAAATTGGCCCTGGCCCCAAGGCGGCTGAAAGGCATTTTGAAGTGCGCTTTCAAGGCGAACTGGCCAATTTAAAAATCCCGGGTTGAAGCGTGGTTTTTTTCTTTGACAGGAAATTTAACTTGTGATCAAATTCGACAATCGCCGAGTTCCAGGTCATCTCCAAGATCTATACAAGAGATATTCGACATATGTCGTACCTCAATGTAACGAACTTTTAGTGCTGGAGCTTTTTTTTGGCTAGTTTTTACTTGTGACTTCAAACAATACGACTAATGACGGCGGCGAGTTTCGGATAGAGCACGATTCGATGGGCGATGTTCTGGTACCCAAGTTGGCTAAATGGGGGGCACAGACACAACGGGCGGTCGAGAACTTTCCGATTTCGGGATTACGGATACAGCGAGATCTTATTTGGGCTCTAGCGACGATCAAGGGAGCTGCTGCGCAGGCTAACGCTTCGTTGGGAGTGATAGACCAGGATGTAGCCGATGCCATCACGGAGGCTGCAACCAGGGTCGCATCTGGAGATTTTGACTCCGAGTTCCCGATTGACGTATTCCAAACGGGCTCTGGGACGTCATCGAATATGAACGCTAACGAGGTAATCGCAAATTTGGCGAGTGAGTCCCTGTCCAAGGTCATAAAACCTAACGATCATGTGAATGCTTCTCAATCATCCAATGACGTATTTCCTTCATCGATTCACCTAGCCGCTTCTAGGTTGAGCGCAAAACGGCTCATTCCAGCGCTTAACCAGCTAAGCGAAGCACTTTCTGAGCGAGCTTCGGCATTTGCCGAAGTTGTGAAGTCAGGCAGAACTCACCTCATGGATGCGACTCCGGTTACTCTGGGCCAGGAATTCTCCGGCTACTCGGCGGCAATTAGCTACGGGGTCGAACGGGTCAGCTCGGTCCTAGGACGGGTGGGGGAGCTTCCACTCGGAGGAACTGCGGTTGGCACGGGGCTGAACTGCCCTCCCGGATTCGCACAAGGGGTCATTGCCAAAATAGCCAAGGACACCGGATTGAATTTAGCTGAGGCGAGGAACCACTTTGAAGCCCAAGGTGCCCGTGACGCCCTTGTGGAGCTATCTGGGGTTGTTCGGGTTATTGCCGTTTCGCTATATAAGTTAGCGAATGACCTGAGGCTGATGTCCTCTGGACCACGCTGCGGACTAGGCGAAATACATTTGCCCGACCTTCAGCCCGGCTCGTCGATTATGCCAGGAAAGGTCAATCCGGTCGTGCCTGAGGCGGTTTGTCAGGTCGTCGCACAGGTGATTGGTTGCGACGCGGCGGTGGCCTTTGGTGGAGCCGCCGGCAATTTGGAGCTCAATGTAATGCTTCCGGTTATAGCGAGGAACTTACTCGAGGAGATTGAACTCGTAGCCTCAGTATCGGTGGCCCTTGCGGATAAGTGTATTAGCGGAATCGAGGCCGATGTCGAGAGGTGTAGAACCTACGCGCTCTCCTCTCCCTCGGTCGGCACTTCTTTGAACCCTTATATCGGTTATGAAGCTGCGGCCAAGGTCATCAAAAAGTCACTCGCAACGAATAAGGACCTCCGCAGCGTCGTGTTGGAGGAAGGTCTTATGTCTGAGCACGATGTCGACAAGGCGCTCGACGTTATGGCGATGACCAGGGGCGGAATCATCAAGTAGGAAATCCGGCTTCTCCTGGGCTGTCGGTGGAAAATATTTCACCGACAGCCCATTTTTGTCGAAGGACTTGCTTCTCGTCAAACCAGTTACCCGATGTCAGGTGCGACTAGACGCACTGGGTTGTCACAAAGATTCAAATCCCAAGCGAACTGCCTTGCTCAAAATTCCACGAATTTAGGCGAGGGTCCACGAGTCATATCTACTTTTGGAAAACTTGGACGAGATTGAGCCTGAGTTCGCAATTTTTCGGTGCTGAGGAAGATTGCCTTGGCAGAACTTTTCTTGCGAGATATGATTTCGCCATGAACCCGATCGAAGCTCTGAGATGGTTGTCAGAAGACGATTGGCTATCTCCGAAGGAGTTAGTTCTGGGCGAGCTGGAACTACTCTTGGGACTGTGCCATGACCGTGCCGCAATGGTCGCTGCAGTCAAGCGATTACTGCAGGTGCGGTCTGAAATTGTTGAGCTCTGGGTGGTTGCAAATTCGATCTTGGGATCGATGGACCTAAATGGTGAGATAGGTGAGATTTACGGCTTTTTTGCCGCGCATATTGAATGCTGTGACCTCCATGATGTCGCAGCGAGTTCCATCGACTACAGGAGATATTCGTCCTACTCGCCATTGGCGATTTTGCCATCTGAGGCTGTTATCCCAGGTGAAGATCTTAATCTTTTTTCAAGTGCGGAGATTCACAGTTGCTCTTGGAAGGGCCTTAGCGACCGGATCGGCAAGAGGTACCTGTGGGAGAACCGATCTTCGCCTCTTCACTTTGTATCTGTCGGTATACCCGTAGATGGAGTTTTGAAGCTGGACGGTATACCGCAAAGGATTCCGCTATATTTCGGTGAGGACACCGATGAGCTGCTGGCGCCGTTCCCTGTTCGCCTCGGAGCAAGCGGACAGACCCAAATGCGCAGGGGCATCTGGCGCTAAGAGTCCTTGATTAACTAGCTTCAGGCACAGATGGGTGGAGTTTTTCATCCGTTTTGAGGGCCTTTAGCCGGCCACTGTTTAACAAAGTGCTGATAGTTTTAGCTCCTATGGGTGAGATGATCGAATATACCAGCAACGGGACGCTCGAGTATGGCTATGTGGCGGACCCGATTTCGGGCGAAGGGCCAGCTTTAGTCGTTATTCAAGAGTGGTGGGGTCTAGTCGACCACATAAAGGACGTATGTGATCGCTTTGCCGCAGCAGGGTATTTTGCCATCGCGCCTGACCTCTACCACAACAAGAAGGCCGATGAGCCCAACGAGGCGGCGAAACTTGCCATGGAGCTACGAGTTGATCAGGCTTTAGTGCAAATGGGTGGGGCGATTGATGAACTGGTCCGTCGATCTGGCAATGAGAGGGTCGGAGTGGTCGGCTTTTGCATGGGCGGCGGACTCGCTCTCGCACTCGCTACTGCGAGGCCGGATCGGGTGGCTGCGGTAGTTCCTTTTTATGGGGTGGCCCCTCGTAGCGTGGCCGAACCCGACTACTCGACAATGCAAGCGGTGGTTCAGGGGCACTTCGCAGAGCTTGACCAATCCGTTTCGCCAGAGTTGGTTAGGGCTTTGGAGTCAAAGCTGGAGTCTCTAGGTAAGGAGACGGAGTTTTTTGTCTACCCAGGGACGGTTCACGGCTTTTTCAACGACACTCGTCCGGGACAATACGATCCATCGGCGGCCCTGCAGGCGTGGGAAAGGACTATCGCATTTCTCACAGAGGAGTTGACCTGAGAGGCCTCGAAAATTGCCCTGAATCCCCTGTTGGGTAATCGACTGTTACCGTAGTAGCGCAACGACAATACCCAGTCGTCCGGCATAGTGCGGGGTTTGGACCTCGTTCTATGGGTTGCAACAGT
>JAJZCF010000167.1 GCA_021846265.1 Actinomycetes bacterium
ATAACGCAAATAGTCTGCACACCAACGCCTACGACGAGGCGGTAACGACTCCTACTACGGAGTCCGTACGACGAGCCTTGGCAATCCAATTAATCATCAACAAAGAATGGGGTCTAGCGGTCAACGAGAATCCGTTACAAGGCAGCTTCATTGTCGAGGAACTTACCGACCTAGTTGAGCAGGCGGTGTTGGCTGAACTCGATCGAATTTCTGATAGAGGGGGCGTCTTGGGGGCAATGGAAACCGGCTATCAACGCGGAAGAATACAAGATGACTCGATGATCTATGAGCAAGCAAAACACGATGGAAGTCTGCCAATTATCGGTGTAAATACTTTTCTTGCACCAAATGATCATGAATCGTCCCGTGTAGTTGAGTTAGCTCGAGCAACCGAGGACGAGAAAAAAGGGCAAATCAAAAGACTTGAAGACTTCCATTCTCGTCACGCAGAGGAGGCAGAGAAGGCATTGGCGGATCTTCGACACAGGGCGCTTAATGGCGGGAACATCTTCGAAGAACTGATTGAAACCGTAAAAGTGGCGTCACTGGGCGAGATCACTCAAACTCTTTTCGAGGTCGGCGGCGTTTATAGAAGAAACGTATGACGTCGCCATCATTTCCCCTGCTAATTGGCAACCTGGAGTTTCAGTTCGCGAGTTATAGATGCCTCCAACTCATCAAAGAAAAGTAAGTTCATGCGAATCTGCGTCACATAATCCGTCTTTAGCACCTGAAGCAAAAGACATGATAAAAAAGGGACACCGAGATGACCTTCGTTAGCACGACAAACGCCTCGGGAAATGATATGTGGCCGCAATCACTGCTTTACGGCTCGGTAGTGGAATTCAACTATCCATACTCGGTAGCCTTAAACCTTTGCACTATCCTTGCTAGCGTGGCAGACCATTCAACCGGTGACCCCAGAATTTGGGAGAAAAGCATATGACAATAGCCACTCCATCCAAGTTTGATCCAGTACAAGAGGCGAGAAAACAGTGGCAAGCCCGGTGGCCTGAAGCCGCAACGGCGATGGCTGCGGCTACTTCGGTAATGCGGGCGCAGCAGATAGTACTTAGGGCTGTGGATAGCGCCCTCAAACCTTTTGGACTGACTTTTGCGAGATTCGAAGCTCTAGTTCTACTTTCCTTCACTCGCTCTGGTCAGCTTCCATTAGGGAAGATGGGGGAAAGGCTGATGATCCACCCGACGAGCGTCACGAACATAGTAGATCGGTTGGTTGGTGACGATCTAGTTGAAAGAATCCCACATCCTAAGGATCGAAGAACCATCCTGGCAAAGATTACTCCCCGAGGGCTTTCGTTGACAAGTGAAGCGACTAAAGCGGTGAACGCGATACAGTTCGGTGTTGATGGACTAAGCGAAATAGATCAGGAGATGATGATCGTCCTAATCGGAGAGTTGCGCAGATCGGCGGGCGACTATGCCAGCCCTGAGCGCCCGTAATTCTAAACAGTTCCGAATTATCTCAACTCTTTCATCCCCCTCCAGCCTGACTAGAGCATTATTTCGCAATGGCAATTGCTCATCGCACCCACCAGCATTTTCGCGATCTTCCTTGAATCCCTTTTCTACAATCAGTACAAATCCGCTGGATGCGAACGCTGGCGGATTGAGCTAAGTGGCTTCCAGGGGGTCTTTGGCCCGCGAATCGTGATTCGTCGGGACTTTGTTCAGGAATTCATTTTGGAGGCTGCAATGCTAGGTCGTGGCTGCATAGGGTGTGTGTCCGATCTCCCTCGCAAGCGGGCGGGTGGAGTTCGAATCGACCTGGTGAGCTTTGCTATTCAACCTTCACATCCAGTACCACTGTCTACTCGTACTTTTATCCATTTTGGACAGGCGAGTCTTGGACAAAATGCATTGTAATTAGGAAATAGCTAAATCATGATTAGGCGACTTAAGTGTGACGGTTGTGAAAGTATCCACACCAAGGGTAAAGTCAGCGGGCGGAAAGTCGTCGTCGCCGCCGTTATCGGAGTTACGGCGACATTAGCAATGGCGGCTCCCGCTTTCGCGGCGTTCGGCACTTATGTCGGCCACGCACCCACATCGATAGCCGACGCTCCAGCCAACCCAAACCCTTGCTTCGGATTGGGGCGAGCCTCCTACGCTCAAGGCGGCCCAACGGGCTTCTCAGTCCGTGTTCCAATGGATACTAATTATCACTAAGGGCCGGTAATAATCCAAGCGTGAATGACGCATTTGCCGACGGCCGCGGCTCGCCAGCGAGAAACTGAATCAAGGCTAACTCTGACGGAACCAGTCCGGTAACGGGTCGTATTGTCCGTTACCGGACGTAATCACAGCGAGTCAGGGAGACCTTGGATTCACTTCCTGCTAGCCCTTGACAAAGGCCCTCTTTTTAGCTTTCAAAAAAGCTGTCATTCTTGGCCGCCTCGATCACTTGAATAGTTGGCCGAATTAGAGATACAGAACCCTCTGCAGGTCTAGAGTAGATTGAAAGGAGCTGCAAAAGTCCAACCCTGGATACAGTGCCTCTTATGCCAGTTGGATCAGCTCTAAAGCCCAGGAGGGTAATGTGGGATTGCTCGACAAAGTCAAGGAACAAGCGCAAACGGTAACCCAGACAGCCAAGGACGCCGCTCAAAAAGGTCAAGGGAAGTTGGAGGAGATCCAACAGAAGCGCGCCGCTGACGCACTGCTTCGCGACCTGGGACTAGTGGCGTTTAAAACCGAAGTCGGAAGGATGACGGCTGAAGATGGAGCAGCAGAGTCAAATCGGCTTCTCGATGCTATCAAAGCCCATGAGTCGGAACACGGTCAGATAGATTAGCTTCTAGCTTTTCCGGAATCGATTCGGAGCCGTGAGCTTAAGCGAGCCTGGCCATCCTCGGGGTGGACGAACGGCTGTACAATTTGAATAATTTCGTCGGGCTTAGGCTTAAACCTTTTGGAACAAAACGCATCCTTGAACATAGCGAAATGACTCTTTTGAGCGGATGTCTTACCTTCAGATGATAAGGGCCAACTAATTCTTGCTAATTTCAAAAATGCTTACCATTCTTACGTTGTTCTAGAGCAAGCCCCAAATTTGGCTAGATATAAATTCAAAAATTCCTCTACTGCAACTAATTCATAAAGTCAGCTACTTGTATATTAAACGGTTGATCTGGGGTACTCTGGGCACGGATAACCACTTGGCTTGAGGGGTACCCGAAAGTTGATACACTCACTTTTAGTGCCTTTTTGTTGGCAGGTTTGGGTGTCTTGGTAACAACCATTCTTCCAGCTCAGAGTGGACTATTTCTTTGTTAGGCCACTATTTAGCCTGTTGATTTCGGTGGTTCTAAAATTAGCCCCGACATCGGTTCGCTTATATTCCATTCGTGGATGACCTGAAGCAAAAGATCTCAACCAAGTGAGGGGCTCCCAAAAAACTAAGCCACCCGTAATGTGAGATGTTCCTCCAAAATAGGCTATGGAGGAATGAAGAACATGAAGTCGAAAAGGCATACCCCCGAGCAGGTGATAAGAAAACTTGCCGAAGGCGACAAGCTCCTAAACGAAGGTGCAACGGTCGGCGAGGTAGCTCGCCAGTTCGCCATCACCGAGACCACCTGGTACCGCTGGAAGAACCAGTACGGCGGGATGAAAGCCAACGATGCCAAAAAGCTCAAAGAACTTGAGAAGGAGAACAGTCGGCTAAAAACAATTGTCGCCGACTTGACCTTGGACAATGCGATGCTCAAGGAGCTGGCCGAGGGAAACTTCTAACCCCGAATCGTCGCCGCAATGCGCTATGGGTACTGCAGGGGCGCTTCGGGGTTTCTGAAAGACGAGGCTGTCGAGTTACCGGCCAATCACGCTCTACCCAGCGTTTAGCAATACCGGTCCCACCTCCAAGCGACGAGGCACTTGTCGCTTGGTTGAGATCTTTTGCCTTGGAGCATCCACGGTGGGGATATAAGCGAGCCCATAGCGAGGCTAATAAACAAGGATGGTCGGCAGATATAAAGCGTATCCACAGACTCTGGCGCAACGCAGGACTCAAGGTACCTTACAGAAAAAGAAAGAAGCCCACCCACGGCAAAGGCATAGCTATGGGGATTCATCAGCCAACTCAGGTAAATGTCTGCTGGGCAATGGACTTCCAATTCGACCAGAGCACCGATACCAGGCCCA
>JAJZCF010000168.1 GCA_021846265.1 Actinomycetes bacterium
CGCTCCAGGCTTGTCCAATCCGAAGTGGCGCCGGATGGCAGTTGGGATGGCGATCAGACCCCGGCCCTGTACGGTCACAAACATACGATCCTTTCCCATGAGAGCAGTATAGCAGAATTACTGTTTTATCGCGTCACTGCGAACATCCTGACGGGTCGCTGGCCACACTTGGCGGACTTGCCAAGGAATACGGCATCAGCTTTCTTTGGATACCCCACAACGGTCATGACGATCCTCAAACAGGAAAGCATGCCTCGTCGGCCGTGCACACGGAGAATAATGGATGACGACATGGCGCGAGCCCTACCGCGGTAAGACTCAGGTCAGTCCCTCGCGATCGTGGGTGGTGCTTTCAGCCTCGGCCCCAGAACGGTCGCCCGGAAGTTGGTTCGTGCTGGGATCGCCAGCCAACTCCAGTTGGGAACGCGGTGAGCTCGATCAGTCTGGATCGCCCCCGTTTCCCATCTGGCGCTCGAACGACTGCCTAACGAGTCCCATGACGTAAGGGAGGTCCTCGGTCGAAGAGATGCCGACTTCGACGTCACCGTTGCCCCATTTGCCGAGGGCGGTCACGTCCTTCGCCGCACCACGCGGGTCGTTCAGTTCATGAAACGGCAGGTTTATAAAGAGCCGCAATTGACTGGCCTGGGGAACCACGTCGACAAAGTTAGTCTCAGCCTTGTAGGCGACGTAGAGCTTCAGAAACTCTTCGGTGACGCAAGGGTCGAGAGCGAGGACCTGGGCACGGAGCTCATCGAACAGCTTCCGCATCTTAGCGCCGTCAACCAAGTAGTTGTGATCATCGATTGAATAGGACGTTGCTGTAACCTTCTCGACCTTAGGCTTGTAGGCAAACAAGACATCTGCGCCGAGGGCAGGTCCTTCCCAGACATGCACGCCATACTTCGCCAACCTGTTCGCTCGCTTGTCGATGGCCTCCTCGTTCCAGATCTCGACCTTTCCGAGCCCTTTGTTTAGTCGGAGAGGGCTGTCCTTAAAGCCGCCCTCCATGTCACGCTTCTTACCGAATGGTCGGTCGCTGTACTCACTGTTGTAGCCGGTGAGGGTCAGGTTGCCTAGAGTGTGAAGCTTGGTTTCATGGATGCGCTCCCACTCTGGACCCAGATCTTCGCGCCACTCTCGGGACAGGTCCACTTTCTGCGGCATGATGTGCTCGATTGTGTACTCGTCGACCGCCACGTTTTCCTTGCGGCCATGGTTCTCGATCCGGCGGAGCCAGTAGCTCCGACTTCGGAAGTTGTACAGATCGCGCACCGCGAACTCCCGCTTAAACTCCTCATCGTTCGGGAAGCGCCGGTACGAGGGTAGCAACAAGAAGGCTGCCTGGATACTTTCTAGGTAGCGGTCCTTCTTGAGGCTTCGCCGGAAAGTCGCGAACGTCTTGTTCATGGAGTTCGTGGGGATCGCGCAGATCGCCCGACGAAAGACGTACGCCTCAACAAGGCGCACCGCTTTGATTAGCTGGGTTTCGGTCAGTAAGTCGGTTTCGTAGTCATGGTAGAGCTCCAATAGGAACGGGTAGGCCACGTCGACCTTGAGTTCGCGGAGGTCCTGGAACGCTTTGCTTAGTGCCTTGTTGGACTCCTTGCCGAGCGCCATCGCGCAATAGTAACCGGCAAAGGCGTTGATGTCCTTCACCAGGTCATCGACACCTGCCTCGCTCACGGCAGGTTGGCGCGCGTACTGCTTGAAAGCGTCGTAGACCGCCCGAACGTTGGGGATTTCGCCTGTCTTTAGTGTGAGGTAGTGGCGCATGAAGCTGTCGAAGTGGAAGCCATAAGCCTCCTGGCCAAACTTCACCTCCATCGGGCGCCAGCATTCCTCGTAGAGCTGCATTTGGTGCATGGGCTCCAAGCCCATGAGGATAAAGTTGCGGATCAGATCGGCTTGGCTTAGCTCCCGTCCTGTCGAGTTCATGCTCTCAAAAATCAGCTGCGGGTTGTCTTGGTCGCGGTTAAGCGACACATCGACGATGACGAGCTTGCTGAGTCCTTGGCACAGCTCGTAGAGGTCATTGCCGAGAGCTGCGACGCGCTCGTCGAAGAACGCGAAGTTCTGAGCGATGCGAATCGAGTACTCAGTTGGCAGCTGCTTCTGCTGCACAATCGCCTTCAAGCTGTCCTTGTCTGTCTGGGTGAGCAGAAGCTTAAACTCTCGTTCACCCTCCTCCAACGGATTCAAGAGGTAGTAGTTCCGGATCTTCTTGGCCGAGAAACCATCAAGCGGCTCAGAGTCGCCGACGTGGCGACCAAGTGCCTCCAGCAGAAGCATGATAGTCGTGAGCCGCTGCTGACCGTCGATCACCAGGAGCGGTGTCTGATTGGAGACCTGGTACACGCCCTTTTCGATATAGACGACCGAGCCGACGAAGTGCCCAGTGACGTCGACCCTTCTGCCGGCGTGCATAATATCAGTCCACAGCTGCTCGCACTCACGCTCAGTCCAGCTGTAGGTTCGCTGATAGATCGGGATTACGAACTGTGGGGACTTCTTTAGGAATTGGAGAAGGCTGGCCTCTGTAGCTTTCATCGGTCTTTTCTTCCTCGCCCCACCAGCGTCAGTTTATGAACAAAATCAATAGTGTGGTTCATCTCCAAACTATTGTACGACGAAGTCACCAAAAGTTGATTGTTCCTGTTTTCTTTCAATTCATTATTCCAATTCCTTTGTGCGATATGAAGTCGCCCGATTTAACCGTTCCGAAAGGATGAATTGGTCATTCAGCTGACAAAGCCCGCCGACACATGCGGGAGGAGTAATTCTCCAGTGTGAAGCTGCCGGGAAAAGTATCCACCGGGAATCCGTAGACCGAACCGTGTGGGGAGGCTGACACTGCCAGCAACGAAGCGGTATGGGGCGAGGGCTAGCTGGGTATAAACAACATATGTGAACTGCTGGATAAACATCGTAACCGTGAACAAGCAAAAGTTGCTGAGGGGCTTGGATCAAAAGGTACCTGGAACGGGCGCATAATTTGTTGTTGAATGCGCGCTGACAATAGCCCCCACCGGTGAATAGGTAGGTCCTAACCCCAGCGTGTGTTGATCAGGTAGAACATGGTAAGCCCGTAGTCCCACCTAAACAATTGGGCAAGCTAACCGCAAGAAAAGCCTATGGGGCTGCGGGTAAATGATTGAAAAGAAAGCGGATGCCGCCCCGTAATGGGACGGGTACGGGTTGAGACATCACCCGGTGCGAAAGCAAGCAAACTTCTTCATGGTCTTAGTTACGAAATGGTTCGTAGAACCTCATTGAGTAGGAAGGCAAATGAACGTGGCAAATGATACGTATGCACCTGCTGGCGAAACTGATTGGGATCGGATCCAATGGCACGAACTCGATTGTAAAGTCAAGAGGCTGCAAGCCCGTATCATAAAGGTTGTGTAACCGGGTTCGGAAAAGGGCCTTTAAAGGCTTGAGCCGAATGCGGTAAAAGTCGCACGCTCGGCTCTTAGGGGGGTGCAGCCCAGTGATGGGTCGTGCCTGCCCGACAACTCCTAACTTCAACTCTTTAGACTCTTCCGATGACGTATCTGTCTGTCGTCGCCCTAACCCACCTCCTGTGGTGCAAGGGGGATTGGGTGAATCCCAAGCTGTCCGGGATCCAGCGGGATCAAAGAAGCACAGCGACTAGACCCCAAGGGTCCCGGGGCTATGTCAAGGGTTCCAATCCCGCGAAAATCCGTATCAGACCTCTTGATCTTTGACCACCTTGGTTTTGCCCGAGCCCGAGCTTGCGCGTCGACTCTCGGGTGAGGGTGAGTACGATGGCATCGTGAATGATGCGATCCTTGATCGCGTCAGCCGCGGTGGATCACGCTTCCGACGACGCTACAACCAAGCCTTCTAAAAGGCCATCTAGGTGGACGTCAATATGGTCAGCTACGGACGGCTCCCTACGCCGTTCCACCAGGTAATGCCACCGAAGTTCACAAAAAGGGTTGAGGCAACAGAAAACTTCGACACACGACGCCGTGGTGGGGTTTAAGTAAAAGCGACTTCGTGGAGATGAGGGGACTCGAACCCCTGACCCCCTGCGTGCAAAGCAGGTGCTCTACCAGCTGAGCTACATCCCCTGGTATGCGTTTGAGTGGGGCTAGCTGGAATCGAACCAGCGACCTCAGCATTA
>JAJZCF010000020.1:0-21167 GCA_021846265.1 Actinomycetes bacterium
CCCTCAAGTACCCGGGGCGGGACTCGAACCCGCATGCCCTTACGAGCAGAGGCTTTTGAGGCCTCCGTGTCTACCATTCCACCACCCGGGCGCAGAAAACAAAATGCGCAAAAAAGACCATAGCACCCCAGAAGGGCTGACCAACATCTTCTTAAGGGTAACTTCCAAATAGTTTTTCGAAACTTGCTGTAACTATTTTGGTCAAAGCTGAGTCTAACTACTAAATGTCTGCCTGGCCGAGCACTCCCGTAAATCTACTGAAAGATCCAAGACCTTTCAAAGCGGTAGCTGAATTTGCTATTTCCGCAAGTAATCGCGCGTACTTGGAGTTCGACTTTCTTGCTCGACGTCAGGGTACTCTTGTTGATCAAATTCATATTGAGAGATCCACACTAATAACCGGAGGGGCGAGATGATCTGTTTTTTGTTCCCTGGACAGGGCTCACAAAAGCCACAGATGGGACAGCCGTGGACCGAGCATCCTTCATGGGAGCTAGTCGCTGAGGCATCCAACGCCAGTGGGCGAGATATAGAACACCTGCTGCTGAATGCCAGTGCTGAAGACCTTTCGGTTACTCGTAACACTCAGCTTGCAACCTACGTGATGTCCATGATCGCTTTAGATGCCGTTGAAAGGCTAGGAATCGTTCCGCAACTTGTGGCTGGTCACTCTCTGGGAGAATATTCCGCACTTGTAGCAGCTGGAGCTTTGGCGTTTGATTCTGGTGCCAAGTTAGTGGCGGAAAGATCTGAGGCTATGGCTATAGCGGCCGAAGAGTCCCCAGGTGCGATGGCGGCCTTGCTCGGTATTGAGGATGAAGTTGCCGAACGGGCGTGTGACATGGTTGAAGGAGTTTGGGTAGCAAACTATAACTCGGGTGGGCAGGTAGTCATTGCCGGCACTAAAGAGGGTGTTGCACGGGCGTGTGAAGTGGCTAAGGAGATGGGCGCCAAGCGAGCCATGGTAATACCTGTTGGCGGGGGTTTCCACACTCCATTGATGGATACCGCCAAAGCAAGGCTAAAAAAAGCCCTCATATCTACTCGTTTTTACGATGCAGAGGTTCCGGTAGTCGCTAACGTTGACGCGACCGAACACAATCTCGCTTCAGACTGGCCAGGGCTCCTGCTTGAGCAGCTGACTTCCCCTGTCAAATGGTCACAAACTCTCAGGCTGATTCACGGATATCATCCCCACCTCTTGATAGAGATGGGTCCCGGTGCGGTGCTCGCCGGATTGGTGAGAAGAGCAATGCCCGAGGCAAAAGTGCTTAGTGTTTCGAACCCTGACAACCTCGATGACCTAGTTGGGGCTATCTCCGAAGCCGGGCCACTGCATGAATTTGCAAAGGCTCACCATGGCGAGCACCTTTTCATGCAGGAAAGAATAGTGGTGAGTCCTATAGCTGGGATCTTCGTTCCCACTGCTGAGACCGTTTCGGGTGAGCCGCTAAAAGAAGGAGCGGCGATAACCGTTGGTGAAATACTCGGTAGGGTCAGCGACACCGAGATTAGATCTCCATTCGAAGGCACGCTTATGGGATTAATTGCCCTAGATGGTGAAAGAGTAACACCGAGTCAGCCGCTTGCTTGGCTCAAGACTGAAGGAGCATCACGATAGTGGGATTCGGAGCGAGAATTACCGGCTGGGGGTCGGCCGTACCGGACACGGTGGTCACTAATGCCGAGTTTGAAGGTCGCTTGGCAACTTCCGACGAGTGGATTACCGAGAGAACTGGTATTAAAGAGAGGCGATGGGGAGGAACGACTTCGTCTCTATCTATTGAGGCTGGAAATGCTGCAATTAAGCGGGCTGGACTCAGTGCAGCCGACATCGACCTTTTGATTCTGTCGACTACAACACCTGATCAAGCCGTTCCTGCCACTTCGGCGGTCGTGTCACACAAGATTGGAACAAGCGGAGGAGCCTTCGACTTAAATGCCGCATGTGCTGGCTACGTATATGCGATGGTGGTTGGAAGGGCAATGATCGGGGCTGGCGTCAACAAGAAGGTACTCGTCTTGGGGGCAGACACACTATCGCGAATAACCGACATGGATGATAGAGGTACAGCTATCCTTTTTGCGGACGGAGCTGGTGGAGTTGTCCTCGAAGCAACCGAAGACCAAGACGACTTTTTAGGATGGGACTTGGGGGTCGATGGCTCGGCACAGCCGATTCTTTATGCCGATCATGGAAGCTACCTCAGGATGGAAGGTAGAGAGGTCTACAAGAAGGCCGTGAGGGTCATGGTCGAATCTGCGGAAATCGCAATGCATCGGGCCGGAGTGACTTCAGATGATATCGCTTTATGCGTTCCTCATCAGGCAAATATACGAATTATCGAGGCGGCATGCAATAGATTGTCGATACCTATGGAGCGGGCATCGGTGGTCTTGGACCGATTTGGCAACACCTCTTCAGGATCGATACCTTTGGCGCTTGTGGACGCAGAGGAAAGGAATCGGTTAAATCCTGGTGACCTGGTGCTATTCTCAGGGTTCGGAGCAGGCATGACCTGGGCCAGTGCCGTAGTCCGTTGGAGTGGTAACTAGTGGATCAGTCCAGCCCAAGGCACGTAGTTATCACCGGAGGAGCAACGGGAATTGGTCTCGCTGCCGTAAGACGTTTCCTCGCTTCAGGAGACAAGGTAACACTTTGTTATAGAAATCATGAACCTCCCGCCGACTTGGCTCCCAAAGAGAATCTATTTGAAACCAAGGTTGACGTCACATCCCAACAGGACATCGAGCGAGCCTTTAAACAGGGGGAAGAGCGATTTGGTCCGGTGGGAGTTCTCGTTGTTAACGCCGGAGCCACAGCCGATACCTTGATGCTAAGGATGTCGGAGGATGCCTGGAATAAGACGATTGATACGAATCTTACGGCAAGTTATCGACTTACCAAAAGGGCACTCGCTTCCATGGTAAGGAACCGTTACGGAAGAATCGTGCTTATCTCTTCGGTCGTGGCCGTGATGGGGTCCGCTGGCCAGGCAAACTATGCAGCGTCTAAGGCCGGAATGATAGGTCTAGGGCGGTCACTGGCGAGGGAAGTCGCTTCGCGGAACATAACGGTAAACATCGTCGCTCCCGGAGCGGTGGCAACCGACATGGTCTTGGGCCTTCCCCAGGAGCGACTGGACACGTTATCCAAGGAAACCCCGATGGGACGAATTGCACATCCCGATGAGATCGCGAGTGCAATTCATTACCTAGGTTCAGATGAAGCTTCGTTTGTAACAGGTGCCGTCTTGGCTGTGGACGGCGGTCTATCAATGGGAATCTGATTCCTATTGATCACCGGATATTACGCAGTCGTAGAGCTGTCCGCCGAAAGTCGGCTGGCAGTTGATGGGTCAGTGAAAGGACTCGAAATGGACCAGCAGGAGTCGTTTGAAAAGTTTAAGGGTTGTGCCGTAAAGGTGCTGGGAGTAACTCCGGACCAGGTCACCCTTGAGGCACGCTTCGCGGAAGACCTTGATGCAGACAGCCTCGACCTAGTCGAGCTAGTTATGGCCCTGGAAGATGAGTTCGGTGTCAACGTCGAGGAATCAGAACTCGAGGGTGTCCAGACGGTGCAGCAGGCTTACGAATTAGTTACCGGGAAGATGGGATGAAAATAACTTGGGGGCCAAATGGGCCGAGCGATGGAATGGATGCTCCTTTCAAGGTAGCTATAGTCGGCGTTGGGATTATAAGTGGCATCGGGAATTCCAAGGAGGACTTCTGGAAGGGACTTTTCGGACCAGCGCCAGTTGGCATGAGAACGGTCGACGACTTTGACCCCTCGTTGTGGCTCGGTCCGAAAGAGATCCGTCGCCACGATCGCTTCAACCAGTTCGGGATTGCCGCAGCTTCTTTGGCATTAGAAGACGCTGGGGATCTACAGATCACCGATCCTGGTAGGGCGGGGGTGCTCGTGGGAACCGGAGTTGGCGGACTTGAAAGTTTAGAAACTCAGGTAATGGTTGGCAACACCCGTGGTTTCGATAGGGTGACCCCCTTTTTGGTCCCACTGATGATGGCAAATGCGGGTGCCGCCTCTATATCGATGCGTTTTGGACTGGAAGGTCCTTGCGAGACTACCGTTACGGCCTGCGCCGCCGGTACGCAGGCCATAGGCAATGCTGCGAGAATGATAGCAAGTGGCCGATGTGACGTAATGTTCACCGGTGGTTCCGAATGTGCAATGACAGAAACCGCCAAGGCCGGATTTCGAAATATGACTGCGATGTCTAACGCGGGGATATCCCGTCCATTCGATAAGAACAGGGACGGCTTCATGATGGGTGAAGGGGCGGCAATCCTCATACTCGAAGAGCTAGAAAGGGCTAAAGCAAGGGGAGCCCATATCTACGCGACCATCGATGGAGCGGCTTCCAACGCAGACGCCTATCACATTACGGCTCCACGTCCACACGGTATTGGTGCAGCGGCGTGCATGCAACTAGCGATTGATGATGCTGGACTCATACCCTCCGACATTGCTCACATCAACGCCCATGGAACTTCTACTCCGATGAACGATCTAGCGGAGGGTGAAGCCATGAATAGGGTTTTTGGACAGACCACTCCCCCTGTTACCTCGGTCAAGGGAGCTCTCGGCCACTCTTTCGGCTCTGCTGGAGCGTTGGAGGCTGTCGCTGCGTGCTTGACAATTGAACACCGCATTATCCCGCCAACCGTCGGAACTAAAGATATCGATCCGGACATACACGTCGATGTGGTGATGCACGAAGGTAGACCATTTGTACCAGGGCCGATCATCTCAAACTCTTTCGGCTTCGGTGGACATAATGGGTCGATCATAATCAGCCCCTACCAAAACTGACGGGTAATTCCTGGGGAGGAAACTGGGTCTTTGCACGACTTAGAGGTGTATCGGGTGCCTCACATTGAGTGACGTGAGGCGAATTGGTTGAAGAAGTCGTCGGCTGGGCACTAGCTTGGATTCTGTGGAATCAACAAAAAGCGACATGCCTAGCGGCACTCCCCTTCCAGAAGATGCAAATATCGGTTCATTCAGCCTTACTCCCCCGTGGCTAGTTGATATATCCAAGATTGAGTGGCTCGGCGAGGTCGCCTCTTTAAGGGCGCGAACCCATGCTGAACTGCCAGCCTTGATCAAGCAGCGCAGGCTTCCGCCGGCAAATCGAGTTGTTGGAACGGGTTATCAGTTAGCAAAGGCGCTCCTCCTTTGGAACTTGGTTGAAAGAAGGTCTGGCGGATCAATTTCAAAGCGAGGCATTTCTCATCGCCTAAGGGATGCATTTGAAGAGCTTGGACCCACCTACATAAAGCTAGGGCAGATACTTTCAGCGGGAAATGGTATTTTTCCAGAAGAGCTCGTCGGTGAGTTTAAGTCGTTGCTAGATCAAGTCAAACCGGAGCCATTCTCAGTGGTCAGAAAGACCATAGAAGCAGAACTAAAAAGACCGCTCGAAGATGTTTTTTCTGAATTTGACTCCAGGCCACTTGCCGCCGCCTCTATAGCCCAAGTTCACGTAGCAAAGCTCAGGAGCGGGGAGGAAGTTGTCGTAAAGGTGCAACGGCCCAATGTCGCCGAGCTAGTCCGGCGAGATCTCGCCGCTATGAGCTGGATTGCTCCCGCCTTGGTCGGTCGGATACCGATATCAGCCCTTGCAAACCCTCCCGCGCTAGTTGAGCTTTTCGCTGAGACAATTATTGAGGAACTCGATTTCCGGCTCGAAGCAGCCAACATGTTGGATATCGCCCAGATATTGGCCAAGACGAACCAGAGAGCCCTGATAGTACCGAGGCCCCATCACCGGTTCGTTACTCGAAAAGTTCTCGTGATGGAAAGGCTCAAGGGTTTCAACTGGGACGACGTTTCTGGCATGTTGGATGCGGGTATTGATACCGCACAGGTTGTGAGCGCCGGGATGATCGCATTCATGGAAGGCGCCATGATATATGGCGTATTTCATGGTGACTTGCACGGCGGGAATCTGCTGGTCTTAAATACCGGCGAAGTGGGACTGCTGGACTATGGAATCACCGGGAGATTAGGGGAGAAAAAACGTCTGGCTTTTTTAAGACTTCTGATCGGTGGGACAATAAATGACGTCCGCATGCAAGTAAGCGCACTGAGAGATATGGGCGCACTCCCCCCAGATACCGACCTGGAGGCAGTCATTCAGGAGCTGGGATTGGACGGGCCAGCAATAGATCCAACCACCATTACCCCAGACGAACTTGTGGCAGAAATAAGGAATTTGACCAAGGCTCTTTTGGGATTTGGCGCAAAGATGCCCAAGGAACTCATGCTTTTTGTGAAGAACATGATTTTCTTGGACGCGGCTATGGTTTCTCTGGCTCCTAATCTGGACCTCTTCGCGGAAATAACTCAGCTGGCGACCTACTTTACTTCCAAGTATGGAGAGCAGTTTGCCAAAGATATTGGCGTTGACCTCCGGCAAACGCCGGTGGATTTAGTGGGAGTCAAGGAGTCTCTTGGCCTTGACCCCTCTACCGACACCCTTACCTATAAGGACTTGGTGGAACGTAGAGAGATCATTCGAAAACGAATGCAAGCTGGAGGACAGAATCGCCCGGCAAGAAGAAAAATCTCTTCGACTTGGAGCCTAGCAAAGAGACTTACAACTAAAAAGGGCTGATGTGCTGCCGATAACACCAGGTTGTTTCGTCAGTGATGGCCAAGTGAGCTTTTCGGAGTGATAGACAAATGGGCTGGCTGGCGGGCATGTTCATCTGACGTGCCAGTCGGCTTGCGGGTTTAGCTAACCTTGCTCGAGGTCCTTAGGTAATGTGAGGTAGGGAATTCCTCTTCTGTCGAATTGTATCGCCGAGCCAAAAAGACGCTTTGTCCAGAGGCCGCGGTACCGCAACGATTAACTTCTCTAGGTAAAACCATCAGATGGTTAGCTCCTGAGCGGCCACGAACGAAAGCAGATCTTAGATCCTCGCAGTCACCTAAACCGCTATGAGCGTAAACATCTTCTGGAGTCGGGATCCTTGGGGGTGTCTGGCGTGTGTGCCCCTGAGAAAAATTTACGCTCTGTTTGAGGAGACATCGCTGGACCCCTCTTAGTCAAATCGAGTCTCGCCATACTCGTTAGAATCTAGATAGTTTGAGAGCGAACGCCCGTCCTTGACCCGAACGAATATGCGAACACAGCATTTGTGAGCGATAGTTCCTGCCAAATCAGTTAGATTTGGGCTTCAGCTCTCGGAGCCAGGATGGCGCAATTCGAGCGTGCGCGTGAAAATGGTCGGGGATCTGCCTCATCTTTCGGTCGATAAAATACTCTCTCCCGCCGTAGTATTCATCCCCAACTAGCCTCAATTTCGCTAGCATCGAATCGACCGTAGTGTCGAGTGGATTTTGGCCGTGCCGCTTCCATACCACCATAGGTACCCCACAGGATTCGCACTCGGCTATCCAGCACTCTTCATCCTCGTAGAACCGCACCGTTACTTCTGCCGCTTCGCACAGTTGGCACGGATCCGATTCATTACCCTGAAAGCTCATCAAGGGCACCGCGTAGCTCTGAAACAAACTTAAAGGCGCCATCAGGACCTTCTCCGGCCAATAGTCGCCTGACAAGTGCAGACCCGACTATCACCCCGTCAGATGATTTCGCAGCCTGTCGTGCCTGATCTGCATTGGATACGCCGATACCAATCAGAACGGGCTTGTCGGAAAAACCCACAAGTCGACCACCTATCAGTGTCGCAGAATCCGCCAACGAACTGCGCACCCCGGTCACGCCCATTGTTCCTACAGCGTAAACGAAGCCTTCTGCCTCTTGGCAGAGCATCCTCGCTCGATCGTCTGGGGTGGTGGGTGCGACAAGCTGAACCGTCTCAATCTTATGAGATTTTGCGACCGCTCTCCAGTCCCCCATCTCTTCGATAGGAAGGTCAGGTAGCACTACTCCGCCAACTTTGGCCTCGTCTAGCCAGCCTGCAAAGCGTTCCAAGCCGGCATGGTGAACGATGTTGAAATAGGTCATGACGGCTAGAGGGGCACCGAAGCTCTGTTTAGCCAAGGCTCCGAGGATGCTCGACGGTGTAGCCCCCGCCTCAATCGCCTTCTGAGATGCTTCTTGAATAACTGGGCCGTCCATGATCGGATCCGAAAACGGGATTCCTATTTCGACAGCGTCGGCACCAGCCGCTATCACCGCCTCCAGGACTTCTAGCCAATTATCGTCGAGACCACCAGTGATATAAGGTACGAGAATCTTCTTTGACTGGTTCTTCTTTGGATTCAAATGAGAGGATAATGAAAGGGTCACGCCAATTTGTCCTTCAATAATTCAGCAACTACGCTTGCGTCTTTGTCGCCTCTGCCGGACATGGTGACAACTACCTTAGATCCGAAGGGAATGATCTTCCCCGCTTCCCTCAGAACCCATGCTATAGCGTGGGCCGGCTCTAATGCTGGGATTATCCCCTCCGACCGCGACAGAACCATCGTCGCTTCGAGGACTTCATCATCATCGACCTGGTAGTACTCAGACCTTCCGATCGAGTGCAAAAATGAATGCTCGGGGCCTACGCCAGGGTAGTCAAGGCCAGCAGATACGGATTGCGCCTCGCTGACTTGTCCAAACTCATCTTGCAGCAGCATAGTCCTCATTCCGTGCACTATCCCGGGTGTGCCTCTGCCTATTGCAGCACCACCTGAAGGCTCAACTCCAACGAGCCTGGTATTTTCCTTCGAAGCGAAACCAGCGAAGGTGCCTGCGGCATTTGAACCGCCACCGACACAAGCCACCACAAAGTCCGGGTCTCGGCCGATCTCCTCGTTGAACTGTGCCTGTGCCTCATCTCCAATGATCCGTTGAAACTCTCGAACCATATACGGATAAGGATGAGGCCCCATTACTGACCCTATGCAATAGTGAGTAGATTGGACATTAGCGACCCAGTCGCGCATCGCCTCGTTTATTGCGTCTTTTAGAGTCTTTGAACCTGAAGACACTGGAACCACTTCAGTCCCAAGAAGTTTCATTCTGAAAACGTTGAGTTCCTGTCTTTTTACGTCGACCTCGCCCATGAAAACGGTTGCGTCGAGTCCGAACAGCGCAGCTGCCGTAGCCGTGGCTACACCGTGTTGGCCAGCTCCCGTCTCGGCAATTATCCGTTTCTTTCCCATCCTCACGGTCAAAAGTGCTTGCCCAATCACGTTATTGATCTTGTGCGATCCAGTGTGATTGAGGTCCTCTCGCTTCAGATAGATCTCTACTCCCAGCTTCTCCGAAAGCCTTTTGACAAAGGTCAGGGGCGTGGGCCTCCCGGCATAGTTTGAAAGAATCCGATAATACTCGGATCGAAACTCTGGGTCGATCCACGAGGATTCGAAGGCCTCCTCCAACTCCGAGCACGCTGCTATCAGCGATTCAGGAACGTAAACTCCACCAAACTCTCCAAAACGACCCCTCGATGTTGGCCTACCCATTACGTTCAATCCGATTCCTCCCAGTTGTAAGGTGTGTCTTCTGTTAAATCGCCATTCAAATGACCGAAATCCTGCTCATCAAATTCGACGGCTTTTGCGTTTTTGATAAAAGCCCTCAATTTGGTCGGGTCTTTTTTACCTGGACTGGCCTCCACGCCAGTGGCAACGTCTACACCAAAAGGTCGAACCCTTTCAATTCCAACGGCCACGTTTTCGGCATTAAGTCCACCCGCAAGCAGCATGCGTCGCTCTGGCGACATTCCTTCAACCAACGACCAGTCGAAGACGGAACCAGAACCGGGATCTGAGCTATCGACCAAAGTCGCCCAGATTCGATAGGCGTTTAGGTTTCTGAGCTGAGAGTGTCCAGCGGGAAAACTTTTTATCACATAGCGAACCCGATCTGAAACATAGTTCGTTGCCGTCGGTCCCTCGTTGCCGTGCAGTTGAGCTCCGCTGAGTCCAATTCTGTTCACTAGTTTTGCGACCTCTTCGGGCCTCTCATTGACAAATACTCCAAATGTCAACACTGATGCCGGTAGCTGATGAACGATCTCGGACACTATTCGCTCATTAACCTGCCTTTTTGATGGCGCAAAAATAAAGCCAAGGGCATCAGCTCCTAGCGCTACAGCCAAGAGAGCATCCGACTCGTTAGTGATGCCGCATATTTTGACAAATACTGACATCAGAAACCTTTGCCCGCAGCTATAAAGGCACGGAGTAGTTGTTCGGGAAGTTCTGCGCGCATTAGGGCTTCTCCGACAAGTGCACCGTCAAACCCGGCCCTAGACAGTACTCTTAGCTGCTCGGGACTGCTCACTCCGGACTCCGCTATCTTTACCAATCCAGCTGGAATCTCACCACTCAGTCGTATCGATCTCGATGTATCCACTTCAAACGTCATCAGGTCTCGTTGATTGATTCCGACAACATCCACGGCTGAATCCTCCAAGAGCGCCAGCTCTTCAAAATCGTGAATCTCCAATAAAACTTCTAGTCCAACGCTATGGGCGACTTTAGAAAAGCTTTGAACTTCGTCAGGAGTCAGTGCCGCAGCGATAAGCAAGACTGCGTCGGCTCCAATTAGCCTGGCGTCCAAAACATCGAGTTCTGATACCGTGAAGTCCTTGCGTAGGATAGGGAGGTTCGTGGCAACCCTCGCTTGGGCTATGTCATCTAAGGAACCAGAAAAAAACTCACTATCTGTCAAGATTGATATAGCCCTCGCCCCACCTAGGTCGTACCTCTTGACCTGGTCTGCAACTGACAAGTTAGGAGCCAACTCACCTTTTGAAGGGGACTTACGCTTGACTTCGGCGATTATCGATACTCCGTGCTCCGCCTTAAGGGCCTTCGATAGAGACCTAGTCGGCGGAAGATCCAAGGTTAGGCTGAGCAGATCCGCAAAGTCCCGCTTGTCATTCTCTGCCCTTGCGCGATGCCACTTCATGATTTGGTCGAGGTAGGTCTTCATCTAACTCAGATCCTAACCGCACAATTTGAGGGATCCTCGAATGCGAGGCCAATGATAATGACCATCATTTAGTATCTGCTTGAAACTTCCTATCAGGAGAAACGCCAAGGTAGTCAGGTGGGTGAGCAAGACAAGTCTTCGCCGGATTTAGCTAACATTAGACCAGGTACGGCTTGGCGGAATGCTTAGTGGCCTCGCTCGTCAAGAACGCTCTATATTTCCCCTTCAATATTCAGAAATCTTCAGTCATACTTTTCAACTCGCACTCGATCGTCTTTCAACCCAGCATCCAAAAGGGTAGCTTGTGCCATATCGACTAGGTCAGGCGAGCCGCAAACGTAGCCGATTGCTTTTGCCGGGTTTCCGCAGAGTTCCCCAAGGCATTCTTTAATCATCATTCCATCGATACGACGATGGTATCGAGACCCGGGATGCCCAGGAGAGCGAGTAAAGGTATGCACTACTTTGAGCCAACCGTTTTCCTTTTGAAGATCAGCTAGTTCATCAGCATAAATAACTAATTCGTCGGTTTTCGAAGAGAAAAGCAGAAGCATTGGAATATTAAGTTTCTTCGTGTTTGCATATCGAATCATGGACATGAAAGGAACAACACCACTACCGGCCGCGATCAAAAGAGAAGGACCGCCATCGTTTTCGTTCCATGTGAAATTGCCGTGTGGGCCCCTTATCGATACGATATCACCTACTCGAAGTTCCCGAGTTAGTCGCGGCGAAACTAGGCCAAGCGGAACTTCTCTAACGGTGATCTCAAATTTAGAGGAGTCCGGAAAAGGAGATGATCCGATGGAGTAAGCCCGTTGTATCGGGCGCGGTCGGCCAGGAACGGAAATACGAACGTTATAGTACTGGCCGGGAGAGAACTCTGAAGGGAACTCGGGTTCAAATTGTATTGAGGTAGTCTCGGCGGTCTCCTCGGTGAGCTTCACGACTCTAGCATTTTGCCAGATAGGCCGTGGTTTGGATTCCTTTATTTGGCTACCGGACAGCTGGCTAAGACGATCAGCTAGGTCCGTAGTTCCAAACCTATTGTTTGAGGTCTCTTGAGCCGTAGGTAATTGATTGAAATCGGCAAATGACAATGAAATATCTCCTTATAATTACACGCGATCCACTGATAGCAATTTCTAAAAGTCCGGGGCCACAATGGACTCGACGACGATCTTGATCGTTAGTGGGTTAACCGGACCGTACTCTACGGCCAGAATCGTTCGAACTTGCTGACGGAATATGTGAGCAGGTGAGGCACGAAGTGTCACGGGACAGTTTGAACCGGTGTCCTGTCATGTCAGCTAGATCGAGGGTGAACATCGTACTTTCGAGGGCGGTGCCCCAGTCTGTGAGTACCTTGATCGCCTCGGCGGCGGCCAGGCAACCGATGGTACCAGCAGCTACACCAATCACCGGAAATCCCAGCGGATCCCAGCCTGGATCTCCAGGGCCAACAATGCATTCCAGGCAGGGAGTGATGCCTCCGCGTATGACGGTAACGTACCCCCAGGCTGCATCCATTGCCGCCTCCACCAGTGGTATTCCGGCGCTGATACACATTCGATTGAGTTGTAATCGTTCTGCGAAGTTGTGACGACAGTCCAAGACAACATCAGAATTGACCAACCACTCCGAGACAGCTGGACTAGCGACACCGGCATCGATGGCAATGACTTCTACGTCAGGGTAACGCAGGGAAATTGCCTCTGCGGCATTGATGACTCGAGACTCGCCTACTTGGTCAGCAGTTAACAAAATCTGCCTATTCAAATCTGGCTCTTCAGCAACTCCAGGATGACAGAGCACAAGTCGACCGATTCCCGCTGCGCCCAAGTACAAAGCGGCCGTCCCGCCTAAACCGCCTATCCCTGCCACTAGGGCCGTGGAGCTTCGCAGAGAGAGTTGAGATTCCACGCCAAAGCCTTCGACCGCAATCTGGCGCTGGAAGCGAGCAGATATCCCGGGGTGCGAGCCAGTAGCTCGGGTGTGATCAGAGACTCTCTGTTTCACACTGCCGCCCTGGAACCCTTGGTGGAAATTATCGCCTCGCCGGCTTCTGCTACGGCTTTTTCAATGAGGTCATAGGTGACGAACGTATCGATACCCGCCAGTGCCAAAGCTCGCCGCGGGTCCTCTCCAATTTTGGAACAAATCACAGCTGAACAGTCGGCAAGTAAACCTATTGATCGATCAAGGGGAGATTGGTCATCGCCACAGGTTTCGGGGCCGAAACAATACCGATCTATGCTCCTAATTTGTATGAATCGCGCCCAGCGCTCGCCGGCTTCATAAATCCAGAACTCGGTAGCCTGGCCAAAGTGTTGATTAACCAAGCCGTTCCCTTTGGTGGCCACGGCCACTAGAACCGTCGAACTTGGGCGATATCCACCACCTAACTCAATCCGGAGGCTTTCTCGCTGAGCACGCTGTTCTTCCCGACCCCTCTCAATCTCTTGATGCAATTTCCTACGCTCGTCGGCATCGTAAGTTTCGGCTGCCTGAAGGGCATCATCTCCAGAAAACTCCTCGCTGCGATCCTCGCCAAGCATGCCTACAGCGTCCGCCCTGCACTGCCTGCAATGGCGCATGATATTCATCTGACCATCGCCTGAAGAGCACCTATCTTGCAGATTCGCTACCTCTTGTGGCGAGGGTCCCCGAAATCCATTCAGACCGAAGTAGGTTCCGTGCTCGGGTGACGATACCAAAGGCATCACATTGTGCAAGAAGACGCCCATAGATCTCACCACGCGCGAAACCTCAACTAGATGCTCATCGTTGACACCCGGAATCATTACAGAATTAACCTTGCAAAGGATTCCTTTGGCGACGAGGTTCTTTACCCCTTCCAATTGGCGCTCAGATAAAATCCGGGCCGCATCCTTGCCGCTTCGCCGCTTACCCTCAAAATAGACCCAGGGATAGATTAGCTCCCCTACTTCGGGGTCGACCATGTTGATCGTGACGGTAACGTGATCCACGCCGCAGTCCACTATCCGCTCCACATAGTCTGGCAAGGCCAGCCCATTGGTGGAAAGACACAGGCGTAGGTCTGGAGTTTTCTCAGCTATTAGTTCTAGGGTTCGAAAAGTTCGATCGGGGTTTGCCAGAGGATCCCCAGGTCCGGCTATTCCGACCACGCTTAACTGTGGAACTCGATTTGCTACATATCTAACCTTGTTCGCCGCCTCCTCAGGAGAAAGAAGCCGGCTGGTCACCCCTGGACGGCTTTCATTGCTGCAGTCAAACTTTCGATTACAGAAGTTGCATTGGACATTGCAGCCGGGAGCCACGGCGACGTGCATTCGTGCATAATATTGATGGGCCTCCTGGCTGTAGCATGGGTGATTTGCGACCTTTTCTCGCACTAATGGATCGAGCGGCATCACTTTTGATCCGCACCCGGCATTTGAATTCACTCCGCAACCACCGCCAGCTTTGCGGCCAGGACTCCCCAAAGCGATTACTTGGGCTACATTCGTACCGCTATCGGACATATCAGCTCTCCTTGTCGTTTACTGACACTTCGTCGAGTTCTAACTCGTGTAATAGGCATCCAACGAGCAGGCCGTTTTCAAAACTGACGGCATAAACAACACGATCTATCAAAAAAGAACCGAGGCTTGAGACCTTGCCTCGAGTGCCCTTTTCGACCAAGATGCTGCCCGTTGGTAACTTGGGGTCGGGGTATGTACCGTCGTTGCGAAGTGAAAACTTTGCTACTACCTTTTCCCCTAGCTCAAATGGTCTGTTCATGAGTTGACACTTCTCCTTGGATTTCCAAGGGGTATCGGAACGGCTTCTGCGGTGTTTTGCAGGACTCGAAACACCCGATAATCAAGAGGACCTCCCGCTAAAAACTCCTCATATGACTCAGCCAACGCAGAACGAACCCTGAGGTAACGGGCGATAGATTCAGCCTTAGGCCCGACCAACCCGAGATAGGGGTCAATTTCGATTAGGCGCTCTCCAAAGCGACGAAGGATGTGTAAGCGATTCACCGCAAGTACGGAGTCGTCAAAGGGAAGTTGAAAGAAATTAAAGAAATCTTCGGCGCCTGCGCACTTTACGATTATTTGGTGCCACTCGGCTGGAACTCGGAATTCGCCGACTTCCTCTTCGTCGATACAACTTGGTAGGCTTTGCTCAACCCTACGTTTGCCTTGGTTGCTTGATAAATTTATGAAGTCTTCTTTCATCAAAAGGCCTCTGCTCCAGTTGCTAAAAGTCTGCGAAGCCATGGTGGTGGGGTACCGGCCAGCAAGGCCCGAAATCGCAAAAGGAGTGAGTCAATCGAACTGCCTTCGTCGACCTTCATCGGATGTATGCGGGAATTTGTAACGCGTGCCGCAGCGCCACCGCCGATGGCGGTCAAGTAGACGATAGCGCAGTCTTGAATTACCCGAACGCGATCGTCTAACTTGCCAATTTCAGTCTCTTGGTCTGTGTCGCTTTGCAAAAGGCGTGATTCTACAAACGCCTGATTTTCGCGTGTCAGCTCATAAACGTCAAAACGGGTACAGCGCCCGAAATGCTCGTCCACAGCGACACCGTTGGTAGTTGCAAAAGCAATCCTTAGCATAAGATCTCCTTTGGAAAACCCAAATAAAGTCGTCTTTTTCTAATTGCGGAGGAGGTCATAGACTTCACGGTCTAGCCCACGTGACCACTATGGATGCGCAGCTCGTCGTGGCTAGTTAGGCAGTTGGCAACACTAAAGAGGAGGTCCAATGTCCCCCGGTAGCCAGCTGTCAACTGATACTGCTGCCCGAAGCGGTCGAATACCGGAAAGCCGATACGGAGGTGTGCCGCCCCGAGCCGTTGGGCAATAGATCGAGCGTGGCTAGAGGCTATTATCAATTCAGCGCCCGCTTCGGACGCCCTCGTTTCAAGCTCGGCAAGATCACCCAACTTGACTTCGTCACAAGGTATCAAATCCAGTATCGGCGAACTAGTCGGCGAGACAGCCGCGACGACAATTGCTCCCATCTCATCGAGTAAGGAACTTATAGCCAAAAGCAGATCAGGCTCTAGTGCTAAGGCAACTCGAACGCCACCAAGGATGAAGTGCGTGTCAAGCATCGCATCAGCGAGGCGCCTGCGCCAGTGCATCAACTCTCCTGGAACCACGATGCCACTTATTTCCGAGAGGTCGGAGATAAAAGAATCTACCGCGCCTAACCCCGTCAAGCGAGGGTAATTGAGAGCAGGGATTCCAAAGCGGTTGTTTAATTTAGAGCCAGCAGCAAACACTGATGATCCCACTGCGAGAGTGACCTCGGATCTCCCAATTGTTTTCAGTTCGACGGCGGTCGTTCCTCCCGTGGTTAGACCCGACCAGTCTTCAGTTAGGTGTCCGTCCATGGAGCCCGAGAGATTCGGTAATGCGATTGGCTTAAGATCAAAAGATTTAACGATGCCATGGAGTTCCTCAACGTCAAGGGCAGTTAGCGACGGTCCAACAAGCAGGTTCACCTGGCGGGGAATTGTAGAGCCATCTTCGGGAACGGTGCTTACAACCGCCTCCACGGCGGAGGCCCAGCCACGTTCTAGTCCTTCACTGAAGTCTGGAGTAGCGGCAAAGACCACCAGTGGTCCATCTTCGCCACACCTCGATTCTGAGAAACTTTTGACTATCGCAGCCGAATCGTCGCCGCTCATCTCGGTCAAACCGGTAGAAAGTACCCCGATGATGTCTGGATGAAGAGTAGTTGTTATGGTTTCGAGTGCGACTTCCAGCGACTCTTCGCCCCCCATGACTACCGTCGACTGAACTAAAGCAGTGGTTTGTAACGGAATCGGCTCTCGAAAGTGCCGGGTGAGCAACGCCTTCGCAAATGCCGAACAGCCTTGGGAACCATGTAGTAACGGCATGGAGCGATTCAACCCAAGAAAAGCCATTGTCCCACCAAGCGCTTGACTGTGTTTTAGCGGATCGGTCACAGCCCAGCCACGTGTTTTATCAATACGAGTCATCATTCTGGGTCCGCAATTAGTTGGATCTGCGTCAACGAAGAGTCTGAAGACGGGTTTACTTGATGGTCGGACTTTTCCCAAGGTGCCGGTGCGCGTACCTGTCCCCAAATTGGACTGCTAATCGCCAGGTGTAGGCGCTTGGCAAGTTCAACAATGCCGTCATAGCCGGCATATGCGAAATGCCTCTCCTGATTAATGTCAAGAAATGGTACACGGCTCTTTAATGCCGTGTACTGATTTCTGCCTCCGGCAATCAGGATGTCGGACTCTGTTTCATTTACAATCCGCAACAACTCGGCCGCAGTGCCTTGTTCGATCAGAATACTTTTCTCCCCTACCAAAGCACGTATGCGATCCAAGTCTTCAGAGGTACTTTTCTTAATTCCAATGCCAGCTACTTCTATGCCGAGGTCCATCAGTGCAGATACAAGCGACCAGCTCTTCACCCCGCCGGTATACAAGACTGCTCGGCGGCCACGCAATAGATCCAAGTAAGGAGAGAGTCGGACCGCAGCTTTGGTTTCCTCTAGAACGATCAGTTCCTCCGTTCGTCGCTGCAAGTCGGGATCACCCAGAAGTTTGGCGATGCTGCGCAGAGTTTGCGACATGTCGCTAACTCCATAAAAGCTCCCCTCAAACCATGGAACTCCATAGGATTCTTGCAATTTGCGAGCTAGACCTAAAAGAGCCTTGGAACAAACGACCATCGTCGCTCTGGCTCTATGCGCCCAGGTAATTTCGCTGTATCGTGAATCACCGCTGACCTTGGAAAGTACGCGAATCCCAAGCCGTTCGAATAGAGGTAGAACTGACCACAGCTCACCCGCTATGTTGTATTCGCCCAGGAGATTAATGTCATACGGCGTAAGATCAGCTGGCTCGCTCGTACCAATCACATAGTTGAATAAGACATCTCCGGCGAGCCGGTTACCGAGGCTCTTGCTACCCAAAAACCCTGGGACCTGGACCGGTATAACGGGTATACCGGTAATTTCTTGTGCGGTTTCGCAAACCGAGCCGATATCCTCACCGATCAAGGCCGTCACGCAGGTCGAGTAGACAAAAATGGCAGCAGGTGAATACTTTGACGCGATCTCCAGAATCGCAGACTGGAGCTTGGCCTCGCCCCCAAATATTAGGTCCGTTTCAGACAAGTCCGTGGTAAAACCATGTCTGTTGAGGGAAGGTCCTGATGAGAGACTCCCTCGAGCATCCCAAGAGTTGGCACAGCACGCGATTGGGCCGTGCACCAGATGGGCTGCGTCTGTGATCGGCACTAGCGTGATCATTGCGCCGTCAAAGGCGCAGCCGCCGGCCGTTGCTCCAGGCTTTGGTACAGGACAGCCCTTGATTCGATCTTCTACCTTCTTTTGTCGGTTGTGATCGCAGGCCGGCTCGTCGAACAACTCAATCGGTTTTACCAGAGTCACCTCATGCCCTCCTATCGAACCAAGTCGAATCCAAATTCAGGCGCAGCCCGATCTATTTCGTCCAAAATGGTATTTACTATCTGGGTAAGCAGATTTATTCCGCCCGAATAACCGACAATTGCCGAGCGGTGCAAGTGATGGCGGTCAAAAATCGGAAAGCCCACCCTCACCAGGGGAACATCTGCTTCTCTGGATATGTACTTCAGATGTGAGCTACCAATGAGCAAGTCGACCGGCTCCGAAAACACGAGCGACCGCATATGCCATAGATCGTGGTTACTCCAGACCTTGGCATTCTCCCCAAACGGACTCGCCGAGAGGGCCTCTTTGGCCCTGGACACGAAAGACTCGTCGCCATTGGATGAAAGTACGTGCACAGGTTGCATGCCAAGCTCGAGTAAGAAGCCGAGCAACGATACAACCAAATCCGGATCTCCCGCTAACGCCACCCTCTTGCCGTGAAGGTAGGCATAGGAGTCAGTCATCGCATCCACTAGGCGTCCCCTCTCCTGAGATATTTCCGTTGGAATTGGTCTCCCAGTAAGCCGAGCAACCTCTGATACAAACCGATCGGTATTGTTTACACCTATCGGTGTCGGGAGGACCACAACCTCCTGATTCCATTGGCTGCCAATCATCTTCGCAGTTTGTCTAGTTGAGGTCTCCTGAAGCATGACTGTTGCTTTGGACTTCGCTGCACCTCTTGCGTCAGAAAGGCTCGTGCCACCCGGATACATGACATAACTACCAGTAGCCGGAGCGTCCAAAGTGTCACTGTGATCGCCAATCATCGAATAATCGGCACCAATGATCTTCAACAATCTCTTGATTTCCCGGAGGTTACCGACGTAGGTATCGAAGCCGGGGACCACGTTGATCCTTACCCCGGAGCCGCTGTCTATTTTCCCCTTGCCAGATGGGTGCCCCAACTCATCTGACGAAACAAGCTCACTCAGAATGCTCTTAAGCATGCTGTCGTAACCGTTTAGATGAGACCCGACAAAGCTTGGTGTATGGGCAGTCGGCACAGGTAGAGACTCCTCAATTGCGTTCGCCTCTCGAGCCTTGACAACGTAGTTTTGTATGTCATCACCAATAACCTCGGCCATGCAGGTCGTGCTTATTGCTACCATTGATGGCTCATAGAGAGCAGTACAGTTTTCTAAAGCATCAACAAGATTGCTCAAGCCGCCGAATACTGCCGCCTCCTCGGTCATTGACGATGACACAGCGGGAACTGGCTCACGAAAGTGGCGGCTGAAGTGTGTTCTAAAGTATGCCACGCACCCTTGCGAACCGTGCACTAAAGGCAGGGTCCTTTCGAAGCCTAGAGCCGCCAGAACGGCTCCGAGTGGTTGGCATGCCCGTTCCGGATTGATTACCAGTGCTTCACGAGCAAAGTTGGCTTCCCGATATTCATCGGTTCGACTCCATTCACGTACCCTCGATACTTCTTCATCTGCACAGGGAGATTCGAACTGTAATTTACGCTCGAACTGCGCTTGATATATTTCGGAACTAAATATCGTGGAGTGATCTTCGATTTTAAGCTTTTTGTCCTCTAGAGTCATTCGCTGTCCTCTCTGTCTGCTTCGAACTTCCTAGCAGCGGGTTGTGCTTCCCAAGGTGCCGTCATTAATTTCCAAACGGGGCTATTGATCGCCATGTCCATGTCTCTTGCAAAAACCCCGAAACCTTCTACGCCGTGATACGGCCCTGAGTAGTCCCACGAATGCATCTGGCGGAAGGGTAGACCCAACTTGTGAAATACGTACTTCTCTTTTATGCCGGCACCCATTAGGTCTGGTTGGAGGCGTTCGGCGAGTTTCTCCAGTTCATAAGCGCTCGGGTCGTCATAAAGAACCGTTGCATCTTTGACCTCTGCGTATGTTCGCTGGTAGTCGTCGTCGTGCCCAAATTCGTAGCCGGTACCAATAACCTTCATTCCGAGGTCTTCGTAAGCTCCAACTGTGTGTCGAGGTCTGAGCCCTCCGACCAAGAGCATTACTTTTCGGTCCACCAACCGAGGCCCGTATTCGTCGCGAACTGCTTTGAAGTGCGCTTCATAAGAAGCGATAGCCTCCTCCGTTTTTTTGACGATTGTTTCGTCAAAGAGGGCGGCGATTCGCCGCATGCTCTCAATGATCTTCGTCGGGCCGAAGAAGTTATACTCCTCCCACGGGATTCCGTACTCTTTCTCCATGGTTTCGCAGATGTAATTCATCGAGCGATAGCAGTGAATAAGGTTGACCTTCGCTTTATGAGCATTGGCCAACTCGCTCAAAGTTCCATCGCCGGACCACTGGGCCACGACTCGTAATCCCATGTCTTCAAGAATTCGCCTCGACGCCCAGGCATCTCCGCCGATGTTGTAGTCTCCGATCAGCGCTACGTCATAGGGTGATCCATCTTCCAACTCCCCGGTACCGAGGACCCAGTCTCTAATCGCATCGTTTGCAATATGGTGTCCAAGGGACTGACTTACACCGCGAAATCCTTCGCACCGGACAGGTACTACTGGAACTCCTAAAGCCTCGCCAGAAGATCGAGCTACCGCTTCGATATCGTCTCCAATTAGCCCGACGGGACACTCCGACTGGATTGAAATACCCTTTAGCAGGGGGAATAACCTAGCTATTTCCTCGCAGATCGTCGCTAGTTTCTTATCCCCTCCAAAAACAATGTCACGTTCCTTGAAGTCACTCGTAAACTGCATCGCCACGAAACTATCTATTCCAAGTTCTCCCCTTGCATAGTTGCGTCGTCCAGCCCATGAATACTGTCCGCACCCAACCGGTCCGTGGCTGATATGCACAACGTCTTT
>JAJZCF010000020.1:21267-23682 GCA_021846265.1 Actinomycetes bacterium
ACCCCTCGGGCAATATTGTTGGCCGCATACATTGCCATCATCTCGCCTGATGTAACGATGTAAATCTCCTGTGCCTTACCCTGTCGGATCGGCATCGCAAAACCTCCACATACCACGTCACCTAGAACGTCGTAGGTGACATAATCGAGGTTCTCGTAGGCGCCGTTTTCCTCGAGAAAATTGATCGAGGTGATAACACCGCGACCCGCACACCCGATACCTGGTTCCGGGCCCCCTGATTCGACGCATCTAATGTCCCATTGTCCGGTCAATAGAACGTCTTCGATGTTTAGGTCCTCGACTCCCCCTGCTTCGGCGGCGAGAGAAAGAACAGATGTTTGGGCCTTCGAATGCAGAATGAGCCTCGTCGAATCTGCCTTTGGGTCGCATCCAACGATCATGACCCGCTTGCCCATTTCAGCCATCGCGGCCATTGTGTTCTGCTGGGTGGTCGACTTACCGATTCCACCCTTTCCGTAAAAAGCAATCTGTCGCACTTATCAAGCTCCCTTCTCGTATTGTTTCTTTTTCAAATGCCCTTGCGCACTGGCTCGGGCACGTATTTCCTCAAGCAAACTCACTGCCTCGTCTACCGTTACGACACTCTTCATGACGCTTGCTTGCGTCCGAACCTCCTCAAGTAGAGTGACCAACTCGGGCTCGCTTACCTCGACACAAGCCAGGCCCAGCACGTACCTCAGAGCTGCACGGCCAGAATGTTTCCCAAGAACTATTCGCCTTCTTGCACCGACTTGAAGCGGGTCAAATGGCTCGTAAGAGGAAGGATTCCGGACCACCGCCGCAACATGAATCCCGGCCTCATGTGAAAAAGCCCCATCTCCAACGATCGACTTTCCCATGGGAATTGGTCTCCCAGCAGCGCCCGATACAAGTGCCGCAAGATCAGATAGCCGGGAGCTTTCCATGTTGAACTCTTCTTTAAACAGGGTGCTCGCAGCGACAACTACCTCTTCTAATGCTCCCACGCCCGACCGATCTCCCATACCTAGAACGGTGACATTTGCCCAGGAAAAGCCGGCTTTTAGCGCTGCTAGTGTGTTAGCAGTCGCAAGCCCCATGTCGTCGTGCGAGTGAATTTCCCAGGGAATTGGAACTTCTAGAACTAGGCGCTTGCAGCGTCGGAAGGTAGTGAAAGGTTCCAAGATTCCAACGCTGTCCGAGAATCTGAAGCGAACTATACCCAAGTCCAACAAGGACTGAGCAAGTTCGATGACAAAGTCGTCGTCAGCCCTAGAAGTATCTTCAAAACCAACTGACACCTCTAAATTCAGGCTCCTTGCGTATTCGATTGAGCTCCGCAGTCGGCTTTGTGCCCATTGCCGACCTTGACCAAACTTTGTTTCTAGGAGTCCGTCGGAAACTGGAATGCAAATATGAACACGATTGACTCCAGTGTTAGCAGCAGCATCTATGTCCATTTTTGCGGCACGGCACCAGCCGACAACGGTTGCAGCCATATCTAGGCTCGCTATTCGCGACACCGCATCGCTCTCAAGAATGCCGGCCGAAGGAATCCCCGCTTCGATCTCGTCAACTCCCGCCTCGCTTAGGGCCTTGGCAATAGCGACCTTCTCGAGAACGGTGAAAGAAACGCCAGCCGCCTGTTCACCTTCGCGTAGCGTGGAATCACAAATAAACGGGCTCATGAGAAAACCTCAAGCATTCGAGCGTCGCAAAGGCTAAAAAACGCATCCTTATCCGCTTGCTCTCGAATACACCTTTGGAGAATCAAGCGAGCGTCACTGACCTTCGCATCCTCGGCTGATAGTCGACCAACTACCCTCCAGGTCGAACCACTGGAAGTTGAGCAGAGCACGGCTCCATCTGAAAGTAGTGCCGCTACAGTGGCATCCTCGACAAACTTTTCGGAGACACAAACCCCGATCACGCCGGAGCTAGTCAAACCTCCAAAACAGCTACCGAAGGAATCGTGCTTATTGGGATTCAAACTTTCTTCCCAGGAGTATCCACCGTCCAGAGTGCAGTAAAGCACATTGCACGACTCCAATGGATCCCAAAAGATCTCGAATGCCATTCCATCTTCAAAAAATTCAGGAGACAATCCCACCGCGCACGTATCAAATAGCCTCAAGTTGTCATGTGTGATCGTTGACATCTAACACTCCAATCCGGGTCGGCTTGCTAATACGCTCAATCGGCAATGCGTATTTATTCCTATTACGTCTAATGGATAGATATTTCAACGATGCACTATTACTGTTAATACAAAGTTACGACCCACAAATCGCAGGCAACTATTGTGCACCAAATTGTACAAATATTCAGTGCCACGGGAAAACCAACTCCATATGTATTAGGTAGTTAAAAAGCTGGTGATACGCAGTGTAAACAATTGCATTTGCAACGCACAATAAGTTGCCAGGCCCTTAATCG
>JAJZCF010000021.1 GCA_021846265.1 Actinomycetes bacterium
TGCCCACTCACGCAAGTTCATTGTGTATAGTTATAGCTCATCTCTGCGTCAACTGTTGCAACCCTATCGACAGGATCGTGTATCCGCCGATAAAACGGCTCTTTAGTCGCCAAGAAAGCCCTGGACCCAAGTGGCTTCAGCCACTGCTTGGGTAACGGACGAGTAAGCTTAAATCCCCATTGCTCCCACCGAAGCAAATGCCATTTGCTCCTCGTAAAAGGCGAAGCGTCGCCAGCTTCACTTCCTCCGAAATAACCAAGGCAATCTTGGGTCGTTGCTGCCATCTATTCGATTGAATATGGGTAAATTTCAAGATAATTCCCAGTAAAAACGAGTAGCTTAGATTTTATCTACTGGATTGGCTAGTAGGAATAGGGGGTTGCAATGACAACTGATGGGGTGATCGACGACCACGTATTAGCCCGCTATCGCGAGCTCCTCGACCAGGAAGACGCAGCATTCAACGAAGTAGAGCACGCCTTCGAAGACGGCGACCGCGCTCATTTCGAGAATGACCTGGCCCTTTGGCGCAAGGCGATAGAAACCAAGATTTCCTACCTTGAAAAATGTGGTCTCTCGCTCCTGGGCCCGAACTGGGCGGATACCCTCCCCGACCTAGGACGATCCAAACAGACAAGCTCAGTCTGAGAACTTTACTCGGGCCAAGAACAATTACCGTTGGCCTCTGGAAGGAATGGCTAAGGGGTGCGCCCGGCCAAGATGATCGCTCGCCATGTTTTAGGCCATTTAAACTAAACGGCTACACCGGGCTGGTTTTTCAACCCGGTGTAGCGTCTTACTCGACTTGTTAGGCCCAGAGGTTACTCAAGCTGTGGCGTTGCGGTTAGATCCCGCTCGGTATGAGATGGGCAACGTCGGCACGCTCTTCTTCTAGCTCGGTTTGGGTCAGAAGAATCTTTGCTTTAGCAAAGTCGCTGTGGGAGATTCCCTCGACGATCTTGTAGCTCTTTCCATCGGAAATGATCGGAAAGCCGAACTGCAGCCCTTCGGGAACCCCGTATTCGCCATGCGAACATACCGCCAGAGAGACAACGTCTCCATCGGGCGTCGGGTTGATGACCGAACGGACTGAATCTACCACGCCGTTGGCGGCCGATGCAGCGGACGAAGCCCCCCTCGCCTCGATGATTGCCGCACCACGTTTTTGCACTGTCGAAATAAACTCGCCTTGGAGCCAATCGCTGTCGGTGATCACCTCAGTAACGGGACGTCCGGAGATCGTGGCGCTTTCAAAGTCTGGGAACTGAGTAGACGAGTGGTTTCCCCAAATGGCCATCTTCTTGATGTCGGTAACTGTCGTCGATGATTTCTTGGCTAACTGCGTCATCGCCCTGTTTTGATCTAGGCGGGTCATGGCAAACCATCTGTCATCCGGCACCTCGGGTGCATTGCTCCTTGCAATTACGCAATTTGTGTTGCAGGGATTACCAACTACCAACACCCTCACGTCTGAAGAGGCATTCTTTTCGATCGCCTGGCCCTGTGGCTTGAAAATTCCACCGTTAATTGAAAGCAGGTCTTTGCGCTCCATGCCAGCCTTGCGCGGTACGGATCCAATCAAAAGCGCCCAATTGACTCCATTAAATCCAGCATTCAGGTCGGCGGTCATCTCAATCGAACTCAAAAGGGGAAATGCGCAGTCGTCGAGTTCCATTGCGACTCCATTAAGAGCCTTTAACGCTGGCTCAATTTCAATAAGTTGCAAAATGATAGGCTGGTCAGAACCGAATACTTCGCCTGCGGCTAGCCTGAAAAGCAGCGAATAACCGATCTGGCCGGCCGCTCCAGTAACTGCTACTCGGATTGGCGACTTGGCAGCTGTCATATAAATCTGTCCTTTCATTATTTGGTCCCGGACCCCTATTCGGAGCCCGGGACCAATATTTGAATATCTCTGCTTACAGCCTATCGGCGATCGCCGAGGCAAACTCAGAGCACTTCACTTCGGTTGCTCCTTGCATCAAACGTGCAAAGTCATATGTGACGACTTTGTCTGCAATTGTTGACTCAAGGGCCCTAACGATATCGTCAGCCACTTCTTGCCAGCCCAAATGCTCAAACATCATGACCCCAGAAAGGATTACCGATCCCGGATTTACCTTATCTTGCCCGGCATATTTGGGCGCAGTTCCGTGAGTAGCTTCAAAGATACCATGACCGGTGACATAGTTGATATTTCCACCAGGCGCAATGCCTATCCCACCCACCTGGGCTGCAAGCGCATCCGACAGGTAGTCACCGTTAAGGTTCATTGTCGCGATCACATCGAACTCATCTGGCCGGGTTAATACTTGCTGCAGGGTAATGTCAGCGATAGCGTCTTTTACAAGAACTTTATCTCCTGGCTTGCCCTGACAATCATCCCAACCAACGGCGCTATCGGAGAACTCGTCCTTGACGAGCTGATATCCCCACTTCATAAATGCACCTTCGGTGTACTTCATGATATTGCCTTTGTGCACCATGGTCACCGACTTGCGGTTCTTGCTGATCGCATACTTGATGGCAGCGCGGACGAGTCTCTCAGATCCACCCTTTGATACCGGCTTAACCCCGATACCCGAGTCTGCCCTAATGTCCCACCCAATCTCATCATGTAGAAATTCGATCAGCTTTTTGACTTCAGGTGTGTTTGCCTCGAGTTCAAGTCCCGAATAAACATCTTCAGTATTCTCTCGGAAAATTACCATATCGACCTTTTCCGGATGCAGAACCGGCGATGGAACCCCTTTGAACCAGCGAACTGGACGCAAGCAAACATAGAGATCGAGGATCTGGCGCAAAGCAACGTTGAGTGATCTGAAACCGCCGCCAATAGGCGTGGTCAATGGACCCTTGATGCCGATTAAATAAGACCTAAAGATGTCGATCGTTTCGTCAGGGAGCCAATTTCCGGTCTCCTTGAAAGCCTTCTCGCCGGCAAGAACCTCCAGCCAAGATATGGACTTCCCGTGCTTCTTTGCGGCGGCATCAAAGACAACCTTTGCGGCTGGCCAGATATCAACACCCGTTCCGTCTCCCTCGATAAAGGGAATGATTGGCTCGTCAGGTACGATAAGGGACCCGTCAGCCGACTGTGTTATTTTTTCAGACATAGACCTGATCCTACCAACAGCTAGGTCAAGGGTTATAAACGGGCTGTTCAGTTGAGTTGCTTTTCTGAACAATAATAAATCAAGGGTCAAACCGCATTACTCTAATGCCAATCAGAATGAGTTCCATGGCGTCCTTGATTACCCCTTCCCCGCCGAGTTCGTCTCCTTGGAGCTACATGAACTGCGACGCCTTGTACGCTTGGCACCGCGGTCACACAAATAGTGCTAGAGGTAGGGGGTCTGAGGTCCTGGGTCACTTGGAAAGCAAGGCGGGGAACCCTTCGGTTTCTTGATTGCGGACGCAACGAACAGTGGAATTTACCCGTAACGACAGCGGTCACCGGTGCTGCAAGCGATAAGAATCAATAGCTTCGTGAAGCCGGCTGAGGGCTGGTTGTACGGCATACAGTGATCTCACCTGCTACGGGGGACTTTGAAGGCTAGCTTGTAGGCAAGCCAATTGGAATTGCTCGTTTTGAACAATCCGTCACGGTTTAATTGTTGCGAACCGTCCCGCACCTCTGGACTAGTCGAATACTCCCAGAATCCGAACTAGCCGAAAAGCGCCCGTTGATGCAGGTCTATAAGTGAAAGCTAGCAACCGAGCGGTAGATTATGGCACGTCCGACGAGAAGCGCCCGTTGATGCAGGTCTATAAGTGAAAGGGTTGTGAATTTTGATCTTCAATGAGGATACTCTAAATCAGAAGAGCAAAGATCTGCGATACCCTCGTGTATCTCCACCGTGGAAACCATTGAGTTCATTGAGTAGACGTGTATCCCTGGAACTCCCTCCTCCAAAAGCTGCCGTGCTAGATTGATCGCCGCTTCGACCCCCACCTTGCGTACAGATGCCGGATCGGACGAGATGCCTTCAAACGCGTCTTTGAGTTCTCGCGGTATTTCAGCTCCAGAAAGCTCCGACATCTTCAGCAAGCTCGAGATCGAAGTAGGCGCTATAATTCCTGGGAGAATTGGTTTGTTGATATGCTGTTTTCGAACTCTGTCAATGAAGTCAAAATATGTTTCTGCCCTAAAAAAGAATTGTGTTATAGCGAAGTCTGCTTTGTCCAGTTTTTCACAAAAATGGTAGAGATCCTCTGACGAATCCTTGGATTGAGGATGTCCCTCTGGATGAGCTGCCACTGCAATTGTAAAAGGACCGCAATCCCTGATCAGATCTACCAGCTGTGACGCAAAAAGTAACTCGCCGTCAGGTAGCGGTAGGTCCGAGGCTAGCGGAGGATCTCCTCGAAGCGCCACAATATTCGTCACCCCGGCATTTAGATACCTCGCCAAAATTTCTCTTAGTTCCGCAACGCTATGTGCGGCACAAGACAGATGAGCGAACGGCAAAATTCCTGGGGTCATCGCCAGCTCGACCACCAGCTCATGAGTTCTCTCTCTGGTAGAACCGCCAGCACCATAGGTAATCGAAACAAAAGTCGGCTTGAGTTCCGCAAGTTGCGGTATGGTCTCGCTAAGCCTTGCGGAGGCTTGTGGGGTCCTTGGTGGCCAAAGCTCCAAAGAAAAGGACGGGCGTGGATCATTAAGTTGGTCCATCACTGTCATGGTTCGATTATCCCTCTCTGGCAGGACTTCGTTAAAATTCAACTCTCACTCGATCTGATCGGCAGATAAATCACTCACTCGGAAGATCCGGTCTCATAGCAAGGCTGGAATCGCAGGTAGAATACTTTGCCCTTTCACCAATCTCGTGATCCGGCTAGTTGAATTTCGATCCCAACCACCTGCGGCACTCCATCTCCAATCGGTTTCGCCTTTTCAGCTATTTCACCGACTTCCGTCACCTTGCAAAGGCCCTTCGCCAGAAAGAATCCATACGACGAAAGAATCCATACAATAAGGGAGCGACGACTAGCTTCACACCAGCCACGCCCCCTTATTGAAACACACTCTAAATTAAAATCTCCACCGAAAAACGGAAAGTACATATCCGTGACATATTTGGCGGCAGGGTTTAGATCTTAGTTGACCCCAGACTTTAGTCTCTCTCGTCTATATCCGAGTTACCGTCCGACGATGTCGAAGGACATATCACACAAAAGCTCAAGGCCTCCACCAACATCCGATCGAGGCCCGCACCCAAAGTCTCTATGGCTAACCCCAAACCCGCCAAGATACCTAATTAGTTGAGCCTTCAGCTCTGTAATGCCAGCTTTGCCGCTTCCAAAGTATTAGCGAGGAGCATAGCCCTGGTCATCGGTCCGACTCCCCCAAGTCGAGGGGTTGCCCATGAAGCGACTTCGTAGACGGAATCGTCCAGGTCAGAAATCAACCGCCTGCCCTCCCAAGATGTTCCGGCTCCAACTACCACGGCTCCCGGTTTGAGGGAATCCGCAGTAATCACACCCGGCGATCCGGCTGCCGCAATAACAATGTCTGCAGTCCTGGTAATAGCGTCGGAATTCTTTACACCGGTGTGAACCACTGAAACAGCCGCATTGCAGCCTGGCCTCTTCAAACTCAAAAGTAACGCTAAAGGCCTTCCGATAGTTAGGCCCCGCCCAACAATCGCCACGTGCTTTCCTGAAGGGTCGACTCCGTAGTATGAGAGGAGCTCTAAGATTCCCGCTGGAGTACATGCGATAGGACCGGGACGGCCCATGACCAGAAGTCCCAGGTTAAAGGGGTGCAATCCGTCAGCATCCTTTGCAGGGTCGATCGCAGCGAGGACTTTCTGCTCGTCAATACCTTTGGGAAGCGGCAGCTGAACGATATAGGCGTCAACTTCCGGGTTGGCATTAAACTCATTGACCTTTGCCAAAACGTCCTCTGTGGTCGCGGTCGACGGAAGGTTTCCATGGACAGAGCCAATTCCAACCTCGCCACAATCCTTATGCTTCATCTCAACGTATCTGGCGCTTGCAGAATCGTCTCCAACGAGAATCGTCCCGAGACCTACCCCCTTATTTTTCGCCTTAAGTTCGGCAACCGTACTTCCGACCCTATCTCTGATACTTTTTGCGACGGCTTCCCCATCTAGTATTTGCGCTGTCATCAAATCCCTTTGTTCTTCTCTTCTTGGCGCTTTTCTAGGCCGTCTTCGAAACTAGTGCCTAAAGTGCCTTCGTCCGGTGTGGAAAAGAGTGATACCTAGTCTATGAGCCGCTTCGATAATCTCTTTGTCCTTTATCGACCCACTCGGCGCAACCACCGCCCGCACCCCGGAAGCGGCCAAGGCCTCGAGACCGTCAGGAAAGGGGAAAAAAGCATCTGAAGCAGCCGCAGCCCCAACGGCGGATGTCCCCGCTTTCGTCACGGCTATTCGGGCTGAATCGACCCTATTTTGTTGACCGGCACCTACGCCAATCGCCCGCTGGTCGTTCACAATCACAATTGCATTTGAAGAGGTGCGCGCACACACCTTCCACGCAAGAACGAGGTCACTCATGCAGTTTTTCTCAGGGAAATCTCCCGCAACAAGCTCCCATGAAGACGCTTCGTCTATTAGGTCGGAATCCTGAGCCAGATAGGCGTCACTAAGTGCGCGAAGCTGCAGGCCAGCAACTCTAGATCTGTCCAGCCTGAGCAGTCTGGTGTTCTTGCGCTTTGATGTGAGAATTGCAATGGCTTGGGGGTCAAAGGCCTCCGCTACAATAAGGTCAGCCTTCGGCTTCTGTGCGATAAGTTCAGCAAGAGAGGCGCTGACCTCTCCCGATATGGCAACTATGCCTCCAAACGCCGACAAAGGGTCACAATCGAAGGCTCGGATATACGCCTCTTCTAGCGTAGATGCAGTGGCCACGCCGCAGGGATTGGCGTGCTTTACGATGACGCAACAGTGGTCGGACTCTAGGTCCCAGAGCAACCGCCAGGCAGCGTCTGCATCGAAGACATTTAGATATGATGGAGAGATCCCGCCGATCCATTCGGCTCTGTCCCAAATTGACAATCCATCGCTATAAAGTGCCCCCATTTGATGTGGATTCTCTCCATAGCGCAGGTCGGTGACCTTCGATAGATTGACGGAGATCTGATTGGGAAAAGGTGCTACATCTTCCGGCCCCATATCCTCCAACTGTGATTCAAACCAAGCCGCAATTGCCCTATCATATTGAGCGGTTACGGAAAAGGCCTTGTGCGCTAGCCATCCCCTAGTTGCACTTGACACCTCACCAGTCTCGGTAATCTCACCCAACACAAGCGAATAATCGTTGGGATCGACAACGGCGGCAACAAAGTTGAAATTCTTCGCCGCCGCCCGGATCATTGTCGGTCCACCGACATCGATTAGCTCGATTCCGGGTTTGGAGGTGAAGGGATATAGGTTTACTACTACAAGGTCAATCGGCATGACATCGTGTTCGTCCAGGTCTTTGAGGTGATCTGGGTTGGATCGATCGGCAAGGATACCAGCGTGAATCTTCGGATGAAGTGTCTTCACCCTTCCCGAAAGCATCTCAGTAAAGCCGGTCAGCACATCGGTGGAGACATGATCTATGTTGGCCTGGCTCAGACGCTCTGAGGTGCCGCCACTGGCTAAGAGTTCAACGCCTGCTTGTCGCAGACCCCGAGCAAAATCCTCGAGGCCAGTCTTGTCGTATAGGGAGAGTAAAGCCCGCAAATTTACCACCTGTTAGTGCGCCTCTGTGACGCAAACAGGCTAGTTGCACATTTTCAGCTTGAAGTAACCGGACGGAAAATTGACGAACCTATTCTTTTGAGACATCTTCGATGAACTTTAATATTGCCTTGGGGTACAGAACGCGCTCGACTGCCTTGATCCTCTCGTGCAAAGACACCTCGGTATCATCTGGGAATACCGGCACGGCCTCTTGGGCGATGATTGGACCCGAATCGACCTCTAACGTCGCCAGGTGAACCGTACAGCCCGTTAGCTTCACGCCATAATCTAAGGCCATCTTGACGGCGTGCCAGCCAGGGAATGACGGGAGTAAAGAAGGGTGCGTATTGAGCACTCTTGCCTTGTAGGTGCTGTGGATTGCTTCCGATAGAACCGTTCCAAAGCCCGCCATTGCCACAACCTCGACCCCGCGAGATAAAAGCTCATCTACCAACCTGACCGTGTAGGCGTCACGATCAAAATCCTCGTTCCAGAGGGTTCTCTCAAGAAGCAACGCCTCGGTAGAGTTGGATCGGGCGACTTCCAAGGCTCTACAAGGTCGATCCGATAGAACTAGCGACACTTCAACGCCCGAAGCATATATCGCTTCAAGGATGGTTCCAGAGCCAGATACCAACACGGCAAGTTTCATCAAGCAGACACCCTAAGACAGAAAGGATCGGAGGCATAGCCGCCGATCCTTGAACTTGTAGTTTTTCTTTGTAATATCTCGCCAAGAACGCTGACTAAAGGCCCTTTACGATGTCGACCATGATCTCGCCAGCTTCGGTAGGATTACGGGCCACGTGTACCCCAGCTTCCGCTAAGGCTTCCATCTTTGCCTGAGCGGTACCCATGCCTCCCGAAACGATTGCTCCGGCGTGTCCCATCTTTTTGCCAGGAGGAGCCGTCACACCAGCTATGTAGGTAACAACTGGCTTAGTCACGTTCTCTTTGATAAAGGCTGCCGCCTTTTCTTCGTCTGACCCGCCAATCTCACCAAACATGAGCACGGCTTTGGTCTCCGGATCCTGCTCGAAGGCCGCAAGGCAATCGATAAAGGTGGTTCCTGGCACGGGATCGCCACCAATGCCCACGCAGGTCGTCTGGCCCACTCCTTTCAAGGAAAGTTCGTTAAGCGCCTGATATGTGAGTGTCCCCGAGCGGGAAACAATCCCGACAGGGCCGCCAGCTAGTGCGATGTCCCCAGACGTGATTCCAATATTGCACTTTCCAGGAGAAAGGATCCCTGGGCAGTTCGGTCCGAGAAGCCTAGTCCCCGGATAGTTGCGACGCAGAACGTTGAACACCATCGCCTCGTCCTTGGCGGGAATATATTCCGTGATACAGACGATAAAACCGATCCCTGCAGCGGCTGCCTCAAGGATCGCCTCAGGAGCAAACCTCGGAGGAACAACAATGAACGATGCAGTAGCCCCGGTAGCGGCAACTGCGTCTTGAACCGAGTCAAATACAGGCACCCCCTCGACGTCGGTCCCACCCTTTCCTGGAGTGACACCTCCTACCACCTTGGTGCCGTATGCCTTATTCCGGAGTCCGTGAAACTTACCCTGACTACCGGTTATACCTTGGACTATAACTTTGGTGTTTTCATCTACAAAGATGCTCACTTTGAGGCTCCCTCATCTACGATCTCTACCGCCCTCTTGGCGGCTCCTATCATCGTCTTTTCGATTATGACCCCCCTAAGGTCGGCATCAGCGAGAATCTTTCGCCCTTCGTCGGCATTAGTGCCGTCTAGCCGGATCACAATCGGACTACGCATCTCGACGCTAGAGAGTGCATCTACTATTCCCTTTGCCACTTCGTCACAGCGGGTTATGCCGCCAAAGATATTTACGAGGACGACTTCCACCCTGTCGTCGGTGTTGATCACCTCAAGAGCCGCCGACATTACGTCCGCCCCTGCGCCACCCCCGAGATCAAGGAAGTTGGCGGCGGTCCCGCCCACCTGGTTCACGACGTCCAGCGTCGACATAGCAAGTCCGGCGCCGTTTGCGATAATACCGACGGAGCCGTCCAGTCCGATATAGTTCAGGTGCTTCTCTTTGGCCAGCCGCTCCCGGCCGTCAAGTTCTGAAACTCCCCTGAAGGCTTCCCACTCGGGGTGTCTAAACGCTGCGGCGTCGTCCAAGGTCACCTTGGCGTCCAGTGCGTGAACCTTACCTTGGGGCGTGAGGATAAGGGGATTAATTTCTGCCAGATCGGCATCACCCAGGGTGTAGCACTCGTATAGCTTCACCAAAACGTCTGCAACACCTTCGAGTGCCTCTTGGTCAATTCCGGCCGATTTGGCAAGCTCTAAGGCCTGATCGTAGCTGATTCCATCAATAGGGTTAATGTGAAGCCGCTTGATAGCTTCAGGATCGGTTACAGCCACCTCTTCAATATCGACCCCTCCCTTGGCCGAAACCATGGCTAGGTGAAGTTTCGCATTTCGATCCAGCGTGAAGCTGGCATAGTATTCCTTTTTGATGTCCGAGGCGTGCTCTATCCACAGGCGCTTGACCACGTGACCTTTGATGTCTAGTCCCAAGATGAACTCGGCTGCTTCCTTCGCCTCTTGTTCATTGTTCACCAGTCGGATTCCGCCTGCCTTCCCGCGGCCTCCCACTTGAACCTGGGCCTTTACGACGGCGGGAAACCCTGCGGCCTTAGCCTGTTCGATCGCCTCGCCTACGCTATCCGCCACTCCGCCGGGCGAAGTGGGTATGTCATAACGAGCAAAGTACTGCTTCCCTTGATACTCGAAAAGATCCAACTATCATCAGCCTTTCATCCACAACACTAAAAAATTGTCAAAACGCGGCTAGCCGCCAAAATGGCTCCTATGAAAGCCTTATTTCCCTCTCATCAAGTGCTTTCTCAAGCCATTCAGAGATCTGGGGAAGCGGTGCGCCCGGGGTGAAGACCTCGGACACCCCAGCTTCTTTCAATCTGGGAATATCTGCGTCGGGGATGATCCCCCCAACGACAACCACTACATCGTTCGCCCCCTGCTCTTTGAGGCCCTCAATAATTCGAGGAATGAGCGTAAGGTGGGCGCCTGAAAGAAGTGAAAGGCCTAAAGCGTCGGCATCCTCTTGAATTACCGTCTGAACGACCTGCTCCGCTGTCTGATGGAGGCCTGTGTATATGACCTCAAATCCAGCGTCCCGCAGGGCCCTAGCTATAACTTTGGCTCCACGATCATGCCCATCTAGTCCAGGCTTTGCGACTACTACACGATAACGACGTTCCACGGCCTCAAATACTACCCATCAAATCGAGTTGAGAAAAAACCCGCCCGTCAAAGTGCATTTTTTGCCCTTCTAAATCTGAAGTCCAACCAAATCCCGACAACAGGTTAACCCCGTCTGAAAGTTGAAAAAACTGATCACTTCTCGGGTTCAAAGAGCTCTCGGAGCTGATCCCTCTTCACCTTAGCCGTATCGGTCCTCGGAAGAATATCCACAATCTTGATCTGTCGAGGAACTTTATAGTGTGCAAGATTGTCTTGGCACCACGATGCAATCTCTGCAACACTGATTTTGCTCTTCGGCATCAATCGTACAGCAGCGACCGGCACTTCGCCCATTTTCGCGTCTTCGAGGCCCAATACAGAGGCTTCAGCGACATCTGGATGGCCTTCAAGTACAGCTTCGACCTCCCTAGCGTAGACAGAGTATCCCCCGGATTTGATCACATCCTTGGCGCGTCCGACAAAATAGACGGTTCCAAATGGGCCACGACGAGCCAAATCACCAGTTCGTACCCACCCGTCGTTTGCAAGAATCGCGTCAGTTGCGCTCTTATCTTTGAAATATCCCTTTAGCGAGCCTTCATTTCTGACCCAAAGTTCACCAACCGTGCCGGGGGCAACCTCGGAACCATTTGCGTCTGATACTTTGAGTTCGGCTCCTCCAAATGGTATTCCAATTCCGGCATTGTCCAATAGCTCACGAAATGCCGCCGGGATGGCCGCCGACTTGAATGGCATCGATGGAAACATTCTCGTCGCTACTGCGCCTCCAAGCTCAACCATGCCATAGCCCTCTATAAAAGCGGCTGACCCGAGAGAGGATGCAAAGCCAAAAGAAACGGCCGATCCAAAATCTTGAAATTTCCTCGCCAAATCGGTTGGCATCGCGTCCGCCGAAGAATACCAAACATTTATGGAACTTAGCCTCCTGCTTTCCGCACCGGCTTCAAGCAGGAGGCGGTACATAGCTGGAACACCAGCAAATATCTGGGGTCGCTTCTCCTCGATTATGTCAAGAACGGCTTTTGGATCGAACTTCTGAAAGAAATAGACCCTGTAGCCAGCCATTGCCATGGATAGAGCAAAGATGAAGCCCATTAGATGTGATAAAGGGAGGCCAAAAGCGGCGCTCTGCGGGCCAACCAGGCCGATCACGCCCATCAAATTCAATCTGTCCAGAAGAGCCTTGTGGCTTAGCTCTACTCCCTTTGGTCTTCCGGTAGTTCCAGATGTATAAAAAATTGCCGCCGTCGAATGGCTGTCAATGTGAATTTCAGGTTCGCCAAGATCGCCATAGATCTGGTCAAGAGAAGTAACGACTAATCCGGGGTCACACTCTTCGATGATCCGCTCTACCTCGACCTTTGTCAGCTGGTCGCTCAAAGGTACTGCCACCGCTCCGGCTCGCGCTACACCCAAACAAGCAAAAAACAAGTCGTAGCCATTAGCCAAATTGATAACCACGCGCTGACCAGGTAATACCTCTTTAGCGACCCCATTTGATAGGCGTTCGACTAACTCCTCAGCTTGGGAAAAGCTGAGCTGCCTGCCATTTGTCTCCACAACCATGACTCTTTCGCCATATCGAGAAGACACCTGCGACATCAAGTGACCTAGGGTCTCTACAGAGCTAATGGCTGAACCGACTGACATATCAATAAACACTTACTACTAGTCAACCAGTATGAAACGGTATCTCTGCTGTTTCGAACATAACCCAAGGCTTTATTTTATAGCTCTTATTTCTAAATAAACAAATGAACTCGACAAACACACCTGTTGAGCGACCAAAAGACCATGAGCTCGCTGAGCAGGAGTAGAGGTTCAATTCAGGTTTAGATATAGAGATCCTTCAGATCTTTTTTAACTTAGCTATCGAGGCATCAAGGCGCTTCTGGCCTAAACCGACAAAGTTGACCGAGACCTCTAGCACAGAACCGTGATTTGACATATCGACGACAACCCCTTCACCAAAGTTCTTGTGATACACCTCGTCCCCAACCTTGTAGTCCAAAGGGGCCTTCACAAAGCCCTGATCTGAGTTGTCACTTTTGAAATAGCTTTGCCTGAACTCGGCTAAATTACCGGAGCGTTGATCACTTTTAGCTGAATTACCTCGCCATCGAGAGCTTGAAGTTGACTGGACTACCTTTGATCCCTCGATCAAGTCGGCCGGGATCTCTTCGATGAATCGCGAAGCCGGATGGAACTGGCCGCTGAATTCCCCACCTCTAAGTTGGGCCCTAGTGAGATAGAGCTTCTCCTTAGCTCGAGTTATCCCGACATAGCAGAGTCTTCGCTCCTCCTCAAGTTGTTCTGGATCCACAAATGACCGCATATGAGGAAAAACGCCATCCTCGAGTCCAGATATGAAAACTACTGGAAACTCAAGACCCTTCGCTGCATGTAGCGTCATCAGATTGACCTTCGGCTCAGAGGTTGATTCATCAGTACTCGAATACAAGGCTGTCTCTTCCAAAAATCCTTCCAAGGACTCAAAATCTGAGGCAAGCCGCACTAGCTCCTCTAGATTTTCTAGCCGCGATTCTGCTTCACGCTTAGGCTCGGATGCAATCTCCTGGTGCAATCCACTCTCAGCTAAAAGGTACTCGAGTATCTCGCGGGGCTTTGTCTCGCTCTCAACCATTCTGGCCAACTCCTTGATCAGATTGGAAAATCGCAAAATCTCGGATGAGGCCCTGTTTGAAGCACCAAAAGCCTTTGGAGAGTCGAAGGCACGCAGGATGTCAATACCGGCATCGTTAGCGAACACTATGGCCTTCCCCAAGGTGACCTCGCCCACTCCTCTCTTGGGCACATTTATCGCCCTTCTTAGCGAGATCTCGTCCGATGGGTTTACAACGAGCCGTAGGTAGGAAATCGCATCTTTGATCTCCTTGCGGTCGTAGAATCGTGGACCTCCAACGACTCCGTAAGGTATCGACTGCCTAACTAATTGCTGCTCAATTAGTCGGCTTTGCGCATTGGCTCGGTACAAAACGGCGATCTCGCCAAAGCTTCTATGCTCATTTTCAACTTCGTAGGTAATCGCACCTACGATATTGCGCGCTTCTTCAGTGTCGGTATCGGCCTCGATCAGGGAGATGCGTCGACCTCCCTTCATCTCTGTCCACAGGTTCTTTGGAATACGTCCGTTGTTGAAGGAGATCAGCGAGTTTGCAGCGTCCAAAATTATCGAAGTTGAGCGGTAGTTCTGTTCCAGCTTTATCAATTTGGCGTCTGGAAAGTTTCGCTCAAATTCCAAAATATTTCCGACATTCGCCCCTCTGAACCGGTAGACGGACTGATCCGCGTCACCCACTGCAAAGGCTTGGCGCGAGATACGGGTCAGGTCTAAAAGTATCTGGTTCTGTACACGGTTAGTATCCTGAAATTCATCGACCAACACGTGTCCGAAACGCGACTGGAAGTGTGCCAGCACTTCCGGGCAACGACGAAACAGCAGTACAACATTGAAGAGAAGGTCATCGAAGTCCATAGCGTTGTTCGATAAGAGTTCTCTTTGGTACGCGCTATATATTTGCGCAACGCTCCTCTCAAAGGCACCGCTCGCAACAATTTCGAAGTCTGTCGGAGCGACCATATCCGACTTCAGAGTCGAAATCTGTTTAATCATCCCCTTTGGAACAAAGCGCTTTACGTCATAGCCGGCATCGACGATCACCTGCGACAAAAGGCGGGTCGAATCCTGGGTGTCGTAAATAGAAAAACCGGGCTTATAGCCAAGTTCTGGGGAGAAAGTCCTAAGCATCCTAAGTGACGCCGAGTGAAAAGTCGATACCCAGAGAGAATTAGGTACGCTCTCTCCGACTGCTCCTACGACCCTAGACTTCATCTCGGCTGCAGCTTTGTTCGTAAAGGTAATAGCGAGAATCGACAGAGGATGGACACCCTGAGTTAGTAAATAAGCAAAACGCCTAGTAAGAACCCGCGTCTTTCCCGAGCCAGCACCCGCCACAACGAGCACCGGGCCGCCCATATGGGTTACCGCCTGAGCTTGTGGCACATTTAGGTCTCGGGTCAAATCTTTCGGGTTCATCGAATCCAGCCTAAAGGATCACTCCCACTCAATTGTGCCCGGTGGCTTCGATGTGATGTCATAAACCACCCGATTCACACCCTTTACCTCAGCAACGATGCGAGTCGAAATTCTTTCCAAGACTTCATAGGGAATCCTCGCCCAATCGGCAGACATGGCGTCGTCGGACTCCACGGCCCGTATGATGACCGGATTCGCATACGTCCTCTCGTCCCCCATAACCCCAACACTTTTCAAATTGGTCGCCAGAATTGCAAAACTCTGCCAAAGCTTGCCCGTTAGTCCGGCGGTCTCTATCTCCTGAGACACAATCAGATCGGCCTGTCGCAGGGTGTCTGCGGCCTCCTTGGTCACCTCGCCGAGTATTCGCACGGCAAGTCCAGGTCCCGGGAAAGGCTGTCGCCATACCATCTTTTCGGGAAGTCCTAGTTCTTCGCCGATTGCACGGACTTCATCTTTGAATAGTGCCCGCAAGGGTTCGATAAGTTCGAAATCCATGTCGTCTGGAAGTCCGCCCACATTATGGTGTGACTTTATCTTGGCAGCATCCTTTGTGCCCGACTCGATGACATCTGGGTACAGAGTCCCCTGTACCAAGAACTCAGCCTTGCCAAGCTCTGGCCTAAGGTCCTCAAAGACTCTGATAAATGTTTCCCCGATTGCTTTGCGTTTCTCCTCCGGGTCTACGACTCCGGCTAGAACTTCGAAAAAGCGCTGCGACGCATCGACGGAAATAAGGTCTACAGAGAAGCGGTCCCGGAAGGTCTCCACCACAGATTCAGTCTCTCCGGACCTCATGAGCCCGGTATCGACGTAAACGCAAGTCAGCTGTTCACCGATAGCCTCATGAACCAGCGCTGCCGCCACGGAAGAATCGACTCCACCCGAAAGAGCACAGATCACTCGCGAGTCTTGAACCTTCTCCTTTATTAGCGCTATCGACTCCTCAATTATCGAAAAATTAGTCCAGGTTGCGTCGCACTTAGCTACCCCAAATATGAAGTTAGCAAGGGTCGTCTTGCCATGTTCAGTATGGGTGACTTCAGGGTGGAACTGTACTCCACATATTCCTCGGGAAAGATCCTCGAAGCTAGCGACCTTGGCGCCATCGGTAGAGCTGGTCACGGTCGCACCAATAGGCGGTTCAGAGATCGAGTCGAAATGGCTCATCCACACCTTCTGCAAGCTTGGCGTGGTCCCTAGCAGGGTATCGGTCCCCGTGCGCCGAAGTTCGGTCCCGCCATACTCGCCGGACTCATTTCGCTCGACCTTCCCCCCTAAGGCGACCGCTAGCAGCTGCGCTCCGTAGCAGATTCCAAGGATCGGAATTCCAAGTTCAAAAATCTTCGAATCTAAAGTTGGAGCACCAATTTCATTGACTGACTTCGGACCCCCCGAAAGGATTATTGCCTTAGGTGGATCTTCTAGTAAGTCCTCTGCTTTTATCGAGCACGGGACAATCTCCGAGTACACGTGTAACTCTCTAATGCGCCTGGCAATTAGCTGGGCGTACTGAGCCCCGAAATCTACGACGACAACCCTTGAGGACTTAGCCTGTCTCACTTAGTCTTTAGTGTCCCATCCCGACGTGCTGTGCTTGCTGCAAGGCTTTGCCTTCAGTCTGCAGAGCTGGTGCAACCATCACTTCGGCTTTCTGGAACTCCTTGACGGTCTCATATCCGCAAGTCGCCATGGAAGTTCTCAGAGCTCCAAAAAGATTGAGTCTTCCGTCATTCTCGTGAGCCGGTCCGACAAGGATTTCCTTAAGAGTTCCTCGAACTTGAGTCTTGACCCTGGTCCCACGCGGAAGAGTGGGGTGAAATGTCGCCATCCCCCAGTGATAGCCTTTCCCGGGCGCTTCGGCAGCGGCGGCGAGCGGCGAACCGATCATGACGGCATCGGCCCCACAGGCGATCGCCTTGGCGACGTCGCCACCTCTGCTCATCCCACCGTCGGCAATTACCTGAACATATACACCAGTCTCGTCCAGGTGTCTCATCCTTGCTCCCGCAGCATCGGCTATAGCGGTAGCTTGCGGCACGCCAAGCCCAAGTACGCCCCTCGTGGTGCAGGCGTTGCCCGGACCAACACCAACCAATACTCCGACGGCTCCGGTTCGCATAAGATGAAGCGCCGCTTGATACGAGGCGCAACCCCCAACAATTACGGGAATCTCTAGCTCTCGGATGAACCTCTTAAGATTCAATGGCTCAGAAGTCTTGGAGACGTGCTCTGCGGAGACTACAGTCCCTTGGATTACCAAAACGTCCAACTCGGCGTCTTGAATTGCCTTGATCATCTGGGTTGTCCGCTGAGGAGTGATCGAGGCTGCAGCAACAACACCCTGGGCTTTTATCTCCCGAATCCTCTCGGTAACGAGTTCCAACTTGATCGGCTCGGCGTAAAGCTCCTGCATCCTCTGAGTAACCTTCTCGGGATCCAAAGAGGCAATCTCTTGATAGACGGAATCTGGATCCTCGTACCTCGTCCACAGGCCCTCTAGATTAAGCACTCCGAGACCGCCAAGCTTGCCGATCTCTATGGCCGTGAATGGACTGATGACCCCGTCCATTGCAGAGCCCATCAGCGGAAGCTCAAACTTGTAGGCATCTATTTCCCAGGAGATGTCAACATCCTCAGGGTCACGAGTCCTACGCGACGGGACAATGGCAATATCGTCAAAGCCATAAGCCCTGCGACCGGACTTACCAATACCGATTTCAACCTCGGCCACGGGACCTCCTAATTACGAAACCAACCATCTGTTTGTCAACAAGCGTCTAAGCGCCCTTATCCGGAGATCCGATTAAAAAGCTCTGCCGATTAAGGCAAAATCTGTCAAACTAGTTCTATCTGAGTCCGCCTGAAGAGCCGCAATTTGATCCGGGGAAGCGCATAATTTTGTGCTGATAATGCTAGTCGCGTTTGGCTGAGTAAAGACCTAAGGGATTTTCGTTTGACCCCAAAGGGACACTAGCTTGTTGGTTGGCGTACTAACAGAGTTTACTTCACGTTCACCGACCATTCACGTCTCCTCGTTAGCGTTCTCCTTGACGCGGATGCTGTCTCACCTGAGGCACCGAGGCGTACGCACGCGACTGAACAAGTGATAAGGACGTTGAGGCAGGATGTTTGAATCGGCCAGTAGAGGGGAGGTAAAAGATACCGTATCGTCCGGAAATGGAGGAAGCGAATTGCACAAGCTGGATCCATCCGACATCGTTCTGAAGACCGAATCACTCACCTTGGGATTTGGCGGATCTACGGTGCTCGAAGGAGTGTCACTAGAGTTTCCTCGCGGATCGATTACCAGTCTTATCGGGCCGTCTGGATCCGGAAAGACCACGTTTTTGCGCTCGCTCAACAGGATGAATGACAAGATACGTGGCTACCATCGCCGAGGTGAAGTGTTGCTCGACTCGGCGAGTATTTGGGACTCGTCTGTTAACCTCCTGCAACTAAGGAGGCGCGTGGGGATGCTTTTTCAGCGTCCGAATCCGTTTCCAATGTCCATCAGAGAAAACGTCTTGGTGGGAGTAAAGGCTCATGGGCTGGCGAAAAGGAATGACTTCGACGAAATTACCGAGACGCTTCTCAAGGAGGTCGGGCTGTGGAAGGCAGTAAGCGATAGATTAAATGGATCGCCATTCAGTCTATCGGGAGGCCAGCAACAGCTTCTCTGCTTGGCCCGGGCGTTAGCGGTAAGGCCCGAAGTCCTTCTTCTAGATGAACCGACCTCAGCACTAGACCCTTTCTCAATAGAACTGGTGGAGAACCTCATTGCGAAGCTCGCCCCACAAGTCACGTTCGTAGTGGTTACTCACAACCTCGCACAGGCAAAGAGACTGAGTCACTCTACGGCCTTTTTCTTCCAAGGAAAGCTTGCGGAGCACGGGCAAACCAATCAGATCTTCACCGCCCCATCCCAACTAGATACTCAGCGCTATGTCTCTGGATCTATTGGGTAGCGTCATTGCACAAATTCAGGTCGTGTACATAATAAAAAACTCTAGAACCGTTGATCGCGGAGAGTAAAAAAACACAGCTACCAATTCGGTAGGGAAACAGGGAGGCAATACTTATATGTTAGCCAGACGTCCAATGGCACTCGCAGCCATAACCATACTTGGCGCAGGCTTGGCTGCCTGCGGCTCTAGCTCGTCGTCGAGCACTACCACGACAACGAGCCAGGCCACTAGTACAACAGCAGCATCTACTAGCACAACGGGCCCGACATTCGCGTCGCTCGAAACACCGCCTGCCAGCTCCGTAGCACTACAGGAAACCGGTAGTACACTTCTTTATCCGCTGTTCAACCTATGGGGACCAGCCTACACCAAGCAGAACCCGAGCGTCACTATTACCACTGCAGGAACTGGATCTGGAACTGGAATTTCCGACGCGTCTTCGGGCACGGTGGACATTGGGGCTTCAGACGCCTACCTCTCTCCTTCAACCGTAAGTCAGACGCCCACCTTAGAAAACATCCCGTTGGCTATTTCCGCTCAGATGATCAACTTCAACATCCCCGGAATAACCACCATTAAACTCTCAGGTCCGCTTCTTTCGAAGATATATCAGGGAAAAATCACTAACTGGGATGATCCACAAATAGCGGCACTGAATCCAGGGGTTAAGCTGCCTAGTCTTACCATTGTTCCACTACACCGCTCGGACGGCTCTGGAGATACCTTCATATTCTCACAGTACCTTTCAAAGAGTGATCCCAATGGGTGGGGTTCAGCTACTGGTCCAGGATTTGGAACCACTATCTCCTTCCCGGCGGTGCCCGGTGCGCTGGCGGAAAATGGTAACGGAGGAATGGTATCCGGCTGTGGAGCTACCAAGGGGTGTGTCGCTTACATAGGCGTGTCGTTTAGGTCTGGAACCCAGGCTGCTCACCTTGGTGAAGCACTGCTCAAGAATGCGGCGGGCAACTTCGAGCCGCTAACTGGGACTACAGTAAATGCAGAGGCATCCTCGCTAGTTTCCCAAACACCTGCAAACGAGGCGCTGTCGTTGGTGTTCGGGCCAGCGAGCAATGGCTATCCGATTATCAACTATGAGTACGCCATCGTCAATACGCACCAGTCAGACCCCAACAAGGCTCAGGCGATAAAGTCGGTGCTGTCCTGGGCTCTGGACCCGCAGTATGGAAATTCAGCTACTTTCCTTAACCAGGTGAACTTCCAGCCGCTACCCAGTGGCGTTGCACAGCTTTCACTGGCGCAGATTGCAAAAATAGGCTCCTAACTGATAGCCAGAGCGGCCCGGTCATCCGATGAGACCGGGCCGCTCTTTGACTCAGCTTCGTCGAAAGGCTTTGCATACTTACGATGATGACCGCAAGGCCGTAACAGGTTCCGATCGAATTACATTTTCTGGAGTCAAAATTGAGTTCCACCGTTGTGCCCACCGAGAGGCATGATCAGCCTGATGCGAACTTACGCCATCGGAAAAAAGGCAGTAGGTCTTATCCAGGGATAAACATAGTTTCCGCAATCGCCGCAATTATCCCGGTACTCGCCCTTTTGGCAATCATTGCGGTACTGCTGTCAGAATCGCTCCCGGCGATCAAACTAAACGGCATTTCGTTCTTCACAAAATTCGCCTGGCGTCCGGGAGGAACTTATTCGCTACCGATAAAGACCGACGGAATACTCCACCCTGTAGGATCGAGTTTCGGTATCTGGCCCCTATTGGCGGGCACACTTGAGTCTTCCGGAATTGCACTTTTGATCGCAATCCCGGTATCAATCGGCGCCGCTTTAGCGGTCGTCAAAAAACTTCCAAAAGGGCTGTCAAATGGGGTCGGATTCTTCTTAGAGATCCTCACCGGCATACCGAGTGTCGTATATGGACTCTGGGGAGTGATGACCCTCGGACCCACTCTTTCACGAGACGTCTTTCCTTTCATTGCCAATCATGCACCATCAGTTTTCGGCTTCAATTTCCTTAAAGGAAACGTTGGGCACGGAGAAGGTCTAATCACCTCTGGAATCATCCTCGCCATAATGGTCATACCGATCATATCCGCCACGACTAGGGATCTTCTCAGACAGGTTCCGACCGTCACCGAGGAAGGTGGAACGGCAATCGGCATGACCGACTGGGAGACAACTAAAAAGATAACCCTTCCCTGGGTCAGTAAAGGAGTGGTCGGTGCTTGCATCTTGGGTCTTGCCAGGGCGCTCGGCGAGACCATGGCCGTTGCGATGGTCTCCGGTTCCGTCCTCGGAACAATTCCAAGCAACCTATATTCGACCTTCACCACGATCGCAGCGACGATCGTCTCACAGCTCGACTCGGCATTGACCGATGGAACAGGCTTCTACGTCAAAACTCTGGCCGAGACGGCTTTGGTGCTAATGCTGATAACCCTACTTGCCAATATTGCTGCAAGGCTCCTTGTCAAAAGGGTCGCTTCCGCCGGGCTACCGGTAGGGCGGGGTGTTTGAGTTGTCTGAAAAACCTTCGGTTTCGCAATCCAAAAGTTACGCTAATCAATTAAACTTTTCGACTTTGTCAAATCTGGGCGAGGTTCCACGAACCATGAACGATAGAAGGCGAGGGTTAAAGGCGCGCATCGCCTGGTCTCTGAGCTATTTCACCTTGCTACTAGTTATCGCACCGGCGATCTTAATCGTCGGCCATGTGGTCCTTCAGGCCCTCCCGCATTTTCAATTCTCTGTTCTTACAACCAACACTACGGGACTCGGTGGTGGGCTCAAGAATGAAATAGCCGGGACCCTGGTCATTGTTGTTGGTGTACTAGTTATAGCAGGTGGCCTGGGCATACTCTCGGGCATCTATCTCTCAAATTACGCCAGAAGCAAGGTTGGGAACTTCTTAAGGTCCTCGTCTGAAGTGTTAGCGGGCATCCCATCCATCGTCTTTGGGTACGTCGGCTACATCGCTCTGGTTGTCCACTTCCACTGGGGATTCTCCCTTGGCGCAGGCCTGGTCACCCTTTCCCTGATGGTCGTGCCCTATGTCTCCAAAACCACCGAAGTAGCACTTAGGCAAGTCCCGTCGGGATACAGCGAAGGTGGCGAAGCGTTGGGACTCTCCGAAGGGTACATCCTCAGGCGGATTACCCTTAAAAGTGCCTTGCCTGGAGTTGTCACTGGAATTATCGTAGCGGTAGCAATTGCTACAGGCGAGACGGCTCCGCTCCTTTACACCGCCGGATACTCACAAAATCTGCCGAAGCTCGCCGTTACACATTCGCCTTTGGGATATCTCACCTATGCAGTTTGGACCTTTTATAACCAACCGTCAAAAGCCGCCGTACAGCTCTCCTACGACGCCGCATTCCTGCTTATACTTGGCGTGGTACTGCTTATCGTAATTTCTCGGATAGTCGTATCGGCCTCTCAAAAACACAGCGAAAACAGGTAGCACTTCTGCCTAGATGAACTTCATACACCTTTCCCCATTACCAGAAGGACACGTTAAAAACCTTGGCTAGCCCTCGGGTTCATTCTTGATAGCAAGGAGGTCTGCCTCAATACCGAAGAGCGAGTGCAATCGGCTTGTCTGAATTTCATTTGGCTCCTTTACTAACGAAACGTAGAACTCTCCCGCCTCAGTATCGAAGCATTCTTTGATTACGAACCAGGTTAATCCGAGCACTTTAAGATCAGCCATTATCAGCTCGAAGGACGACAAGGTAAAACCCCAGCAATGGACGTCAACATATTCGCTCCCTTTCGAAGCGTAAATCTCGACGGCAAACGTCAGGTCGTGGATCAAGGAATCTGCCCCTCCCTTGCCATCTCTTCCCCATGAAATCGCTCCCTTCCTACTAGCAGCCGATGCGAAGTGATCAAACATCTGGCCCCGGCTCGGTCGTGTCCGACTTTGTTCGTACGCATCGAGCAGGTCCCCGGTGGATGAGATAGGTCGAAAGTAGTCAAAGCAGTATCTCTTATCAGGAATGACCAAGGAGAGAACACCACTAGGTTTCAGAATCTCGTGGCATTGTTGAAGCATCGATATCGGATTGGGAACATGTTCCATCAAGTGGCTGGCCACTATCCAGTCGTAATAAGACTTTTTGCCAATTAGTTGATCGAGGGGCTCACCGTTCCAAACAAAGTCTACGGATTCTATCTTCGAAGTATCGACTCCCTGATCGGCGTACTTTTCCCGAAGCTGATCTTGGTTTAAATGATCAACTATCTCTACGTCATAGCCGTCCCGCTTTGCTGCGATGGGATTGTGGCTCGGACCGATCTCAAGACCTTTACCAGAAGGATCTGCGATAGCAAATGCCTTCTTTAAGTCACGGGTAGTTCCACCAGGTCGAGTTGGACGCCCCTCTTTGCTTCCAAATTCAAGGTAGTGATCTTTCCCGGAGGCAAACTGACCATCCTCGACCGCCCGTCTTACGTCCGGATTGGCTTCAAGGTAACTCGCTTCTTCAAAATTGAAAAGATCCACCCCCAAATCATGCGCATCTAGTTCTACTTTTGCGTCACTCAATTTCTTAGAAAAAATGCCCACTTAATCAGCCTTCACATCTGGATGGTAAACATCTGAGCGATAAATAGCGAGTCCTCTCATGATGATGCACCTTTTACAAGGTTCTCGTCTTGGACTTTACTATCACTAATCCAAGAGTCGTTCTCGTCTGGCCAA
>JAJZCF010000169.1 GCA_021846265.1 Actinomycetes bacterium
AGACGAGAACGACTCTTGGATTAGTGATAGTAAAGTCCAAGACGAGAACCTTGTAAAAGGTGCATCATCATGAGAGGACTCGCTATTTATCGCTCAGATGTTTACCATCCAGATGTGAAGGTGCTTTAATTTGCAGGAAAACCTCAAAGGTTACTTGCTTTCCCCCTCTAAGTGGTGTCCAAGACTGGGCATCCTAGATGTATCCCAAAACGAAAAGGTCCTGGTTGTCTCGGACCTAAGCCTTTCCAGCCTGACCAGTTCCAGCGATCCGCGACTTTCAAGTTCGAACACTTCAAGGCTCGTCGAAGCCCTAGCAGAATTCAAAGGCAATGGTCACCTGATTGTCTTGGGAAACTTTCTAGACCTTGGCTACGCTGACCCGGCTATTGGTGAGGGGGGACCAGCCAAGGAGGCCCTTCGTGCAAACGAGCAGGTTGTCGACTTCATCGCTAACTTTGCAAAAAACCACAATGGACGTGTCATCATCGTGCCGGGGCTTAAAGACCGCTCGCTCGCCTGGGACGAAGAACTATCCAATGTGGTCACTGCCCGGCTCGGAGCGACCCTATGTTTAGAGCTAGAGGTTCGCTTTCACTCACTAAACCGGACCGAACGGGTTCTAGTCACTTCCGGCAGGGAGTTTGATGAAAATGCTAAAGCCTCTGACCCTTATTCGCCATTCGACACTCCGTGGGCGACACATCGCTTAAAAGACGTATTGCCCAAGTCACTCCGCGAAGGTTCGTCGCTCCTCTGGGGAGCCGAGCGTCTTCAAGACCCGGAGGACCTGGCTGGATTGGCTGCTTCTCGGATCGTCTACTCCAAAGTCCTCAAGTACAGCTTCTTTGCTTTGATACCCATCGCATTCATGGTTCTTTTGCGAATACCACTGCTTGCTACCCTCCCTGGAATCGGTCGGCTAAAGAGCCTTCAGTCCCTTGGCAGGCTGCGGATAGAACTATTGTTTTTTACAGCACTCATCGACATCATCGTGGTAATTTCGATAATACTCTTCCTGGCTCAGAGGGTTTATTCAGCGCTTTCCAAGGCCTCCCCGACGACTACGGGCACGAAAAGAGACCTAAATATAGCGAGCAGGATCGGGGCCCAAAGCGTATTGCGAAAGGGTTACAAGGCCCTAATAGCAGCCCATAACCGCCAGCCTGAACTTATCAAAGTCGGATCTGGTTACTTTGCCAATCCAGGCGGCACCCTGCCAATTCTCAAAAAGAGGCCGGGCCGAATGGGTCTGCCAGCTACTTACTCAGTAATTTCAGAGGTGAGTTGGCTCGAACTGAGTGCAGATGACACCCTCAAAATAGAACTTTTTGGATTCACCGCATCAACATACGTTCCTCTCATAAATCGGATAGTCTCCAGCCAAGATCGGACCTTCCCAAATGCGCCATCGCTTATCGCTTCACTTCCAGGTGGGCAGGAATACGCCGAAATAGACCCGAGGGAGCTCATTAGATTTCTTAGACCACGACGAATAGCCCATATTTCAGTACTGGCCCTTGGTATCATCGACCTGGCTTCGGCTCTAACTCCTCCGTTACGAAGCCGACTTAGGGACATCCTTGAATTTCTTCCCTCTAATGTTGCGACTTTTGCAGATGCAACCACGGCCCTCATAGGCGTGGCGCTTTTAGGCTTGAGTTTCGGAATCTCAAAAGGCCAGAGACTCGCCTGGACCATCTCGACGTCTGCGGTTGCTATTGGAGTTTTATCTAATCTTCTAAAAGGTGGTGACTTCGAGGAGGCTACCGCCCTCTTGATACTCCTCGCATTTCTCCTGCAAAACCGTGCCGCTTTCGATCAGCGAGGGTCCCGCGAAAAGTTTTTAACTCGAATAATAAAAGCCATTTCATACTGGATCCTCACCCTGCTGATCGGGACGGCCTCTATTTGGCTCGACGGTACTTTCCAGCGACATACAAGACGGATCACCGTCAGCAGAGCAATTGTCGCTGCGGCCTCTCGGATGATTGCGTCCCCGATTGGAATCCTTCCTCACCTTCTGAATCGCTTTATCTCGCCGACCCTGTTCACGGCGACAATCGGAATCGCAATTTACTTAGTGGCTGGGCTCTTCCTTCCATATGTCGCAGAGCTCACCTCGGAACACTACCTTCGAACTTCCTCCGGGCTGTCCGAACGAGAAATAGTTGCTAACTACTCCAAGGGGACTCTGGACTATTTTGCCCTGCGCGATGACAAAGAGCACTTCGTATCGCATGACACTTTAATCGCATACGCAAACTACGGATCGACTTGTCTAATATCACCCGACCCAATCGGACCGGAAGTGGGCGCAAAACAAGCGGCTAAAGAGCTCATTTCGACACTTCGCTCTAGAGGAAAGTCAATAGCGGTTTTGGGTGCTTCACAGGAATGGGTCGAATTCTATCGCTCCGTCGGACTACATGAGTACTACATCGGAGATGAGGCGGTAGTCGACGTGTACGCTTTGTCACTGGAAGGAAAGGCGCACAAGGGTCTTCGCCAAGCAGTGAATCGTGTTAGAAAATACGGCTACACTTCTGAGTTTCGCTCGCCCTCAGAGATTACCCCCGAGATCAAAGATCAGATCTTGGAAGTGATGACCAGGTCCCGAAAGGGTGACGCCGAAAGGGGCTTCTCGATGACGCTCGGGCGGGTTGCCGATCCAGTCGACGAGGAGATACTAATCACTTGCTGTAACGACCCAAAGGGCACTTTGGTCGGTTTCTGCCAATGGGTTCCAGCGCCAGGAATCGATGGATACAGCTTGGATCTAATGAGGCGGGACATAGGGGAACACCCGAACGGTCTCATCGACTTCATGATAGTTGAAACGATCGAACATCTAAAGACTCGAGGGAAAACTCACCTCTCATTGAACTTTGCCACCATGCGCGGAGTCCTCGCCGGAGAGCGAGGCGACGGAATAACTCAGCGTGTGGAGAAGATGGTGCTAAAGCGACTCTCCGACTCAATGCAAATCGAGTCCCTTTGGAAATTTAACTCGAAATTTGATCCGGATTGGTCTCCTCGCTACCTGATCTACGACAAACTCGAGACCTTGCCGTCAGTCCTGCTGGCGGTTGCCAAAGCCGAATCATTCTGGGAGATACCGGTCATTGGCCGGTTCCTCGGCCAAGATCAGGAAAAAGGTTCCGGTCCGGCCCGAAGGAGCGCCGACTCGTCAAGCGAGCCAAAGAGTAATTCATCGTGATCCATGCCTGCAAGCGGGCTCTTTGCAAAAGACCCCAGCCCGACGGTGAGTTCGATTTTTGACCCGAACCAATCCATCTGGCAAGATCGAGAAACAACAAGCGCTTCAAAACGAAGCATATTTCGGAGAATTAAATGCTAAACGACACAACTCCTGGTCTCACTTCAGATCTAGAGTCGAGCTCAAGACCTAAAAGAGACAACAGGCTTGCGTGGCTATCCGCAGCGACCGCTGCGCTCACCCTGGCTTTAGTTGGGCTCGGTAGTACTGTCAGGGTAACCAACTCGGGAATGGGCTGCCCGTCCTGGCCCCTCTGCTACGACCAGTTGGGACCCATCTACCATCTCCATCCAATTCTCGAAGAATCTCATCGATACCTCGCATCGATCGTCAGCGTCCTAGTATTAGCTACCTACCTGCTAGCTAGACGCTCAAAAAACTCAATGGCGACCAAAAAGCCAGCCCTGGTCTCATTGGCGCTGGTCATTCTCCAAGTATTTTTGGGCGGGCTGACGGTGCTGGCCAAGAATGCGCCTTGGACAGTGACGCTACATTTGATTGTGGGTTTAATCTTCCTATCCGTCACCGTAGTGACGGCGGTAATCGCCTTCTCCGGGAAGGCCGAATACCCCTTGTCACCGCTAAGCAAACGGTGGGGAATAATCGCCTTGGGGTCGACGCTCGTACTACTCCTTTCGGGAAGCATAGTTGTCGCCTCTGGAGCCGGAGCGGCCTGTCCGACCTGGCCGGTATGCTTCGACCCAGGCCCCACACGGCTCGTCTATGTAGCATTGGTTCATCGATTCTTTGCAACCGTTGCTGCAGCGTCAATCATTGTGCTGGTAGCTCACGGCTGGTCAGCTGGCACAAAAATTTGGCGAAGTTGGTCGGTGGT
>JAJZCF010000170.1 GCA_021846265.1 Actinomycetes bacterium
ATGCGAGGTATGAGTACTTTCTTGACAGAGGGTTTCAAATCCTTGTGCCAGATTTCCGAGGTACCACTGGCCATGGGCGACGTTTTACCCAAGCGATATATGCCAATTTTGGGGTTGTGGATGTCATCGACTCCATAGCGGCCCTTTACTGGGCGCAAGCAGAAGGAATCTCGGTGGCCTCGAACTCGATCGCTATGGGTGGATCCTCGGCGGGCCTAACCGTATTAGCCATATTGAGAGCGGCAAAGGATCTTATTGCCGGCGGTGTAGTTCTCTATCCCGTTACCGATATTGTCCGTTTGGCCGAGAGCACCCACCGCCTTGAAGAGCGATACTTTGACAAACTGATCGGAAGGCTTCCAGATCAGTTAGCTACCTACATCGAAAGGTCCCCGGTCACTTGGGCCTCAGAGATTACTTCAAGTCTCCTTGTCTTTCAAGGTACCGATGATCCGGTTGTCCCGGATCATCTGACTGACGATTTTGTGTCCTTGGTGGGTGGGAATTGTAAGTATATAAAGTATCAAGGTCAAGGTCATGGGTGGTCGGACCCGTCAATTATTGAGGACGAGTTGGTCAACATTGAGCGGTTTATTTTGTCAGTATTTGGCTAATGTCCTGTTAGGACAAAAGTATCCGGGAAACGACTTTTGCGACTATTTGTTGTACCGATTTGCGAGCATTAGCGTAGAAGAGACGGTGAATACGCATTAATTAATACTTCCCTTTAAAGGTGAAACGAAGCCAAGAGATTGCCTGTGGTACAGTGACGCCGAGCACGCTTATTTGATGAGAACTCAAATGACCAGATTACAAAACCAGGCACTGTGCAGCGTGTCGATGTTTCGGTGTCCCCGCTGAGTAACCTGATGGTTCCTCCCGATTGCTAATTCGAGATATTCAATATCTGTTGGAGCCCGAGACCCATTGAAGAACGCTAATGAAACCTCTGCTTTGTCTGAGGATGTGCAAAGCCATTCTCGAAAAGACGATAGCGAACATAAAATTCACCGTGAAGCAGTCCTTTATCAGCCGATCACTTCCGTTGAACTTGAGACGCTCCTTAGTAGAGTTGAGCAGATCTCAACCATACTGAGACAGAACTTTTTCGTTGTGGCGGATTTGGTCGATGGACGAGCCTTTTATCTACTAAATCTTGAAACACTCACGGTTGTTTTGCGGGAGGTTGCACAGGTTTTGCTTGAAGTGAACCTGCTAAGACTCAAAAGCTTTGAGACCCCTTCGCACTTACGGCGCCGAAATTCAGACTATCGACGAGAGATGAGGAACTATTTAGCCGGGCTGTCTTCGCTGGTAGAAGGGTTAATTAGCCTTCCCTATACGACATTCGACCCGAATTCAGAGGTCTTAGATCTGCTTTTACTTTTAAGGGCCAATCTTTGTGCCTTGACTTAGTAGGAAGATTTACAAAACAACTGCGACTCGGCTAAAGGCCTAGCACCGATGGACTGTCGGCCAGACTGCCACCTCGTGTTATGGCTATAATCTTCAGCAGAGGCAGGTTCTATTAGCTGGACAGGTCCGTATACGAAGATGGGTGCAGGGTCGAGTTTTTTAGGACAGGCCCTCGGATAGGAGAGGTCTTGGAGTCCACGAAGCTAATCGTTTCTCAGAGTGGACCCCTCTATGGCACGGTAAGGATCCAAGGGGCGAAGAATTCGGTCCTTAAACTAATGGCAGCCACCCTTTTATGTGAGGGCGAGCACCTCATTCGTAATGTCCCAGAGATTACCGACGTGGCTATCATGTCTGAACTGCTGTCGTCTATGGGTTCCAAGGTGACCTGGAAGACTCCAAACACCCTTTCAATTTGCACTCCAGCTACCAAAGACCTCATTCCCGTAGCGAGCTACGAGCTCGTCGATAAGATGCGAGCGTCCATAGTCGTTCTCGGGCCCCTAATGGCCAGGATGAAGAGAGCCCAGGTCTCTCTTCCGGGAGGCGACGACTTTGGTCATCGACCAATCGATATGCATCTCGATGCCCTTAGCCATCTTGGATGTACTTTTTCGGTTAGTCACGGGTACGTAAGCGGGGTTTGCGAGGAGTTGATAGGTCAGGACATTGTTCTTGAGTTCCCATCACATACCGCTACCGACAACGTCCTGATGGCTTCGGTGCTGGCCGATTCGGTTACAACCATTGACAATGCAGCGAGAGAACCAGAGGTATGCGATCTGGTGGCGATGCTGCAGGAGATGGGGGCAAAAGTCGAAGGGGCTGGTACCTCCCATCTCAGGGTTATCGGTACCAAAAGTTTGACCCCAGCGGATCATGAGGTAATCCCGGATCGAGTCGAGGCGGCAACCTTTATCTGTGCCGTGGGTGTGCTTGGAGGCGAAGTCCAGCTAGACGGAGCTCGAAACGACCATATGGATATGCTGGTCCGAAAGATGCGTAAGATGGGCGTCGACATAACGGAGAACTCGAGTGGTCTACTGGTCCGCTCGGATGGCAGTGTTCGGGCGACCGACGTATCGACCCTCCCTTATCCGGGCGTAGCCACCGACTACAAGCCGATGATAGTTGCAGTTCTTTCGGTCTCTGATGGAGTGTCGATAGTGACTGAGAACCTCTTCTCCGGAAGATTCCGCTACATCGATGAACTTCGCAGGATGGCGGCCGACATTCGAACGGAAGGTCACCACGTGATCGTCCGGGGAGTAAATAGACTTTCTGGTGCTCCAATTAAAGCCCCCGACATTAGGGCGGGGGCCGCATTGGTGATAGCCGCCCTAGTCGCCGAGGGCCAAAGTGAGATTTCCGGTGTTGCTCACATCGATCGTGGGTACGAGAGGCTGGACGAGAAGCTCAGAGCTTTAGGTGCCTCAATCGAACGCGAGTAGGGAAAGCCTGGGATTGGCTTGGAGATGCGAGACTTTTCCACAAAATGGACACTGAAGAAGATGAACACTGAAGAAAAAATATAGCCCAGGGCTGTGTTTCGAATTTTAGGAAGAGGAAATCAAGGAAGTTGTCGATCTCGAAGGACCCCAAATCGCTGCTTGACCTTGCAAAGTCTGGCAATAGAGCCGCGCTGGCCAAGTTAATCTCTGCGATTGAACGGGATGGAGAATATACAAATCAGGTAATCAGGACGGTCTTTGGTGCCGATTCTAACGCCTATCTAGTTGGAATTACCGGGGCCCCCGGTGCGGGCAAGAGCACATTGACCGACAAGCTGATCAGGCGGTATCGCCTCGACGGACTGGAAATTGCCGTGCTGGCAGTCGACCCAACCTCGCCATATTCGGGTGGCGCAATTTTGGGAGATCGTATTCGCATGGGCGACCATGCCTCAGACCATGGGGTTTACATTCGATCTATGGCCACCAGGGGCCATTTAGGGGGCCTTTCCACCTCGGTTCCCCTAGCCGCAAAGGCACTGGCCGCAGCGGGCTTTAAAGACGTGCTGATTGAGACCGTGGGGGTTGGTCAAGTGGAGGTAGAGGTAGCTGGTGCTGCCGACACCACCGTAGTGGTAATTAATCCTGGTTGGGGGGACTCAATCCAGGCGAACAAAGCCGGATTGATGGAGATTGCGGATCTTTTTGTGATCAATAAGGCAGACCGCGATGGCGTAAAGGCGACGAAAAGGGATATCGAGGCGATGCTCGACCTAGCTCCTAAGGGCAGTTGGCGTCCAAAGGTGCTTGAGACCATGGCGTCGTTGGACCGTGGAGTTGACGAGGTATTTCGAGCGATACTAGAGCATCGCGACTTCTTGGAGACATCTGGAAGACTCGAGGAGATTCGGACAAATCGCGACGAGGAACAGACCATTCGTCATCTGGTTGAATTGGCTAAAATTGAGCTCGCAACTTTTTCAAAAGGGTTTTCTCCGACTAAGTCGGACCCTCTATCCAGGGCAGAAGAGGTATTTTCTGCCTGGATCGAATACATCTCACGCCAAGTAAGAAATTCGTAGCATTACTAGGATCCAAATACGGTCGGATTAGTTGGCCACCTACTATGTGTGTTAGTTCAGGTAACGATACCCCCTTTTGGGAAGGGGCTTGATGGAGGTCGAAGTGTCGAACCAATTTGTCAGAGTAGAGCCTCAGGGCAACGGTGTCGTGGTGTT
>JAJZCF010000171.1 GCA_021846265.1 Actinomycetes bacterium
GCGGCGTGCTGCGCGCCGATGCGGCGCTGCCGATACTTCCATGAATGCCTCGCGATGGAACGAGTGTTTCCCTTATCATCGCGGACGGCAGGCTACGGAAGCAAGACGGCCTGGAACAGACGGTTACTGTGCATCTTGCAAGTCCTTCACTAATGATCCTGGGCCAGCGTTCGCCTTAAAGAGCATCGCGAGGTCGCCTAAAGCTAACGCGGCGCCCTTGAGGTACATATCTGCTCCACCAGCACCTGCGGCGCCTCCCGTGAGCGAAGCCTCTGCAAGTTTCGCTGCGGTCTGCGCCTCAGCAAAACCATTTGCAAGTCCCTTTTTCCCTTGCATTTCATTAAGGAGTTGATCAAGTAATTGGGCGAACTTTACATCCTTTAATAAAAGCGAAGCGTTTGCTTTCTCCGCAGAGGACATTGTAAAGTCGCCAGCGGCCGTTAGGGCTTGAGCGATACTCGCGAGGTCGTTGCTAATACCTCCTTTCTGGATATCAAGCATAAATTGCAGGAACGCAAGCCCTGGTGTTGCTCCGTCTTTATAGAAAGTTGTGTTAGAAAACGGTTTTAGGATTTTTTCCAAGTCCTTAAGATCCTTGACTTCCTGCGCTAGGTTTCCAGCCGTTGCTTGAGTTTTCGGCTTTGTGTTTGGCGGAATTGCATCCGCTTTGCCGTTTATCGAGAGCGGTATCGATCCATTAGAAGAAACGGGGATTCGAGCATTCAACAGATCGACTTGCGTTACTGTTCCCGTGCCGCCGGGATTTGCCGCGCTATCTGCGACATATTGCAATTCGTATTTCGCGCCATCGCTATTCGTAATCGTTTTCGTAATTGAGCCTTCACTAGCTGCGATTTGCACACTGCTCGTGGACGTACTGCCAGCGCTCCACCCAAAATCGAACGGCGTAGCAGGGCCGCTTGCCGGCCCAGCGGTAATGCCAGTCATGACTGGCGCTACGACGAGCATACTGTCACCACCGACTGTACTTCGACCGTTTCGAATCGTTGACTCGGTAAGCGATGCCCATTGGAGCCGCTGGAGCTCATCCTGCGAAGGAATATGATTAATGAGCGGCGCCCCATCGGCACCAACCGAACTTGATATCGGGGAGGAGGGGAGCAGTACACATTCAACATCGTTGATAAGTGCGGTATTTAAGGATGATCCCACACCTTGGAAAGTAATGCGATGCGTTCCAGGGCTCGGAACGAACACCGATGTCGTAAAGGACTGGTACGATGCACCCGGAGTGTAGGTTCCAACGACCGTGCCATCGACAAGCACGTTGAAGGTTTCGGAACTTCCCGCAGATTGCGCCGCCCGGAATGACAGTACGTAACTGGACCCTATCTGAAATCCCTTTAGGTTTTGTGAAAAGCTCCCGTTCCCTTGCACGTACGCAGCGTTGGTTCCGCTCGGAGCAATCGGGTCCGCAGCCGCATTTGCTCGAATTCCCGACTGCGAACCAAAGGTCCAGCCGCCAGCGCTCGGATCGAACGAGCCATTCGTAATCGCAGCACCGTCGCTTTTGAACCCAGTTGCAAGAACACGCACGTTCGTGAAGTCCGCCTCGCCCGAAGCCGCAGAGCCATTGACGGCGCGGAATGTGATGACGTGAGACCCAGCGCCTGGGGCAAATGAGGCAGAGTACTGCAGACGATAATTGTGATCTTGCGGTGTCACGGTGTCCACTACGTTTCCATCGACCAATACTTGAATTGCCTGATTAGCTGAAGCACTTCCTTGTGCGGCATCAAATGCGATCGAGTAGACGCGATTATTCTCAAATCCACTAACGGTTTGTGAAACGCTCCCGCCACCAGCGAGATATGCAGCACTGTCTGGTCCAGCGATTCCACTAGCAGCGGAGAAGGTCCACGGCGATGGTGCAGGACGGGTGTTTGGCGTGAGAACGCCTTCGGATGCTTTAAAGAAACTCCCGTCCTGCAACGTTGCGCCGCCGCTCAAGACCGCCGCGTCCCCGGCGAGGGCAATATTCAAACTATCCACAAGCGCCGTGCCCGTACCACCGAGTCCTTGGAAGGTCACTGTATGTGGGCCGCCGGATGTGATCGTAAAGCCATCCGTCTCCGAAGCGTTGTAGCCGGAACCTGGTTTATAGGTACCGACGACTTTCCCGTCAACGAGCACGTTGAAAGATTCGTTCGAGTGCGCGCTTTGTGACGCGTTGAATGCGATTTGGTAGTCTTGGTTAGGTGAGAGGCCGCTGATTGTTTCAGAAAAGGACCCCGTTCCTTGAATGAACGCGGCATCATTGCCATTGGGCGACTTGAGAGCACCGCTGAGGATGCTATTATTCGCGGTAATTCCGGCGGTCCCATTAAACGCCGCTCCGGTATTCGGATCGTCGTATTGATAGGTTCCCTGAGCAAGGTTCGGGTCGGCGAAACCTTTTGTAAAGTTTGGCGTGGCGCCCGGCGCATTCATATCGTAAAGCGCCAGCGCTGTAGCGAGGGCGGTCGAGGTCGTCTGCGTCGGCATCGCACCGTCCGCGAGCGGCGCAATGGGCATGGCGAGCCAGTCATTTAGGCTCATACCTCCAGCGATTGGCGGAAGCCCTGCCTGCGCTGCCGCTGAAATCGATGCGATGCTAGACGATGGTAGAACGGCCAGCTGGAACGAACTGAGCCCCGAGATTTGAGTAGCATTGAACAGCGACCATGCCCCTGGATTCAATGCGAGAACCTGAGAAGGGTCGAGCGATGCCATCTGGGAGCGCGTCAATGTCGCATCTTGCTGAGCCGAAAACTGCGCAAGCGTTGAAGGCGAGACGGCGTTGAGATCATGTGTCGTGATGGTTCCCAAAGTCGGAAGCGCTTGAAGTTGCGACGGGTTCATTCCGTTGATGACGCTACTTCCAAGCCAAGCAATTTGATCGGAACCAAGTGACGCGACCTGTGTCGTGGTCATCGAATCGAGTTGTGATGGAGTAAACCGCTGAATGGCAGCGCCATAGAAGAATCCAAGTTGCGCTGGTGTTATAGCTTGGAATTGCTGTTGCGTCAATTTATTGAGATCGCTATCGTTTGCTGTAACGAGCTGCTCGGGCGAAAGCGCAGCAATTTGACTAGGGCTTAGCGAGGCAATACCACCGCTTGGCTGAGAAATATTTCCTGCAGGAGCGACTTGCAGAATTTGCAAGTTATCGAACGTCAACGATGACGACTGCCCATTCGGTCCTAGGCCAGTAATGGTGAGCGTGTGTGATCCGGCCGACCCAAGAAAGGCTGCCGTTGCAAACTCCTGCCAAGCGGATGACGCGTAATTAGTTAGATTCGTCAAAGAGCTGGTCGAGAAGATGCCAATATTTTGCCCATCAAATGACACCTTGATAGTTTGTGGTGCAGCAGCGCCACGGCCGAGAACCTGCGATGGTAGGTCGCTGCCTTGTGCCATTTCTTCAAAGGCTGACGTCATAGCTGAGAACGAAATTGAATACCATTGCCCGGAATTCAGTCCGCTGATTGTTTGCGCGATGCTCCCGGTGTCGCCAATAACTGCCGCCGTCGAACCGTTCGTCGGAGAGAATGCGGTGCTATCGGCTGGATCGGAAAGGACGCCGGTATTCCCCAATATCGATGATGGATTCCCCGGGTTGCTAACAAACGTCTGTGTCCCATTTGTTGGATTCGCTGTTAGCCCGACTGCTGTATAGGTCTCTGGTGGCGGTAATTCGGATGGCGCATTGCCGAAAGCACGCTGGTACAGTTGATATGCTTGAACGTACGATGTTGGGCTGCCTAAGTTATTTTGGAAAACGCCTCGACCTGTTGATATATCCTCGAAGTCCCACTGTCCAGTTGAAGGTTGATAGCTAATTTGAAAATTCGAATTGTTGGGGTCTGCTGCACTATACCATCCAGGATTGGAAGCCACAGTAGTGCCAATGAGATTGACGAACGGTGTATTTGGCAGTTCAATCTGCGTGCTAAAAAACTGAGTGAACGTTCCAACGTAAGCGTCTGTTGAGGGCCGTCTTGACGACGAGCGGACGGTGTGCTGATCCGGCGTCGGCTCTATGCCGGAAGTACGGGCGTCTCGGCGTTGTCGCTGATCTGCATGGTTTCAGGCGCCTTCAGA
>JAJZCF010000172.1 GCA_021846265.1 Actinomycetes bacterium
AAAGTCGCCTGCTGCGTTGCAATCGGGTGGCGGATCTCGGCAAGGTACCACCACCAGGTAATTCGGCGCTCGAGGTAGTAGTCAGCGCTGTAGCGGGACGGTCCGGCGTAGTAGTTCAGGGCAAGGAGCCCGACGAACACCACGAAATAAATGATACCGGTGCCTATGTCGGACGATCCCGAGGTGTATGGGCCGCCAAAACCCTCTGCCGTTGCCCAAATCAGAAAGCTAAACCCCGCAGCCGCTATGTAGGTGACCTTGCGCGCAAAGCCGAAGATGAGCGCCAAAGCTATGAGCGTCTCGACGGTGGCTACCAGGTCGACAAAAAAGTTCACCCGGGCGTGCTGGAGGTCAATCCAGAAGTTGAACCACGGGCGTAACCACCCTGGCTGGCCTTTGGCGATACCCATGATCGTGCTCATGTACGTGGCCCGAAACCCTGGAAGCCACTTCAAAACGGCATCAATCAGCCAGATGATCCCGAAGCTCACCCGTAGGGCATCCTTTGGCCACACCGTGCTGGATTGCAATGAAGAAGTAGTCGCTGCCGAGTCCGTCATCGCTATCCTCCTTCCAATGATCTGCAAACCTCGTGTTCTACTGATGTCATTTTGGAGCCTGCCTAGGGGTAGAGGGTAGGGCCATTTGTCTTGACATTCGATGTCAATGAGCCCTCACGGATGGTATTGAAGCAGTACCGGATTTCGAAAGCGCCGCCCGCCAGGTCACCTGTCGCAACTCGCCCGAAAAAACAGCGCAGGAGTAGGGAAAGGAGAACTAGCCAGCTAACGACAGAGCTAGGTTACCCGGGCGGCGTTTCCGATCGAGACTCCGCAGGCGATCACGGTTCGTCACCTCGTTCCGCGGCCAATAAAGAACGGCCCAAGACAAAACTGAGCGCCTGCCGGGATTTCCTGATACAGGGCAAAAGTCGACTGACCTGGTAAAGAGTAGCTTCACAGTCCAAGCCGCTAACCGGCATTGGTTCGTGGTTCTGACCTATATCTCTACTGGGTCAAAGTTTTGCCACGCGACTTTCGTGATTGATGCATTTAGCATATGCAGAGCAAGAGCGGCAAATGTTCGTTTGACTAGGTCCTTCGGTCTCTCCTGGAGTTCGATGAAGATGGTGGACGTGATATCGGCTCTCCCCGTCGTGCCCAACGAATACCGAGATAAGCCATGAATCGCGCAACCAATGATGTCGGGGCCCTCGCCTTTTAGGTCTGACCAGAGCTTCCCAGTACCGTAGAACGGGTAGCTGTTCTTGTGGGCCCTGGTTATCGTCACTTTCAGCTCTTCCTCTTTGAGCGAGCGATCCAAAAGAATTATTGACTTGAACGCATTGTGCACAGGAGAAGCGGTATGTAATACTTTGCATATCGGTTAGGCCAATGGCGTAATCGATTCAGATTTATCAAGGCTGCTACCCGTGCCGTTTGGCGCTTAGACCGTCCAACTTGGCCGCCAAAAAAATCGAATCCGCCCAGAGAATCTCATTCGCAGATATCAGCTCGGCATTCTCCCTCTCGTTTATCGCAGACCCTTTCGCCTCGCGGAAATCGACTTTATCCACCGGACCCAGAGTGGAAAAGCCTCTGGCGTCATTAAGAGCTTCTCGACAATCGACTAAATTGCGGCTCACTTCGACAATTACTTGGCCCGATGATCGCAGACCATAGGTATTGCTCGGTCACAAATCTTGAACAAAAACCTCTTTACCATAGCTGTAGCAATTCCATTCCTCCGGATTAGGAGTCTTTACTATTGGCAAGTTTTTTACAAAAAAGAGTTGGACCCTACCTCCTTGGAGCTTGAGAACGAAATTAATCCGTCAAAACGGTGCCTGGAAATGCCACAGATTTTCGACACCGAAGACATTCGATACAGCCCTGCATCCCAGCTTAAGCCTTCCATAAAAATAAAAGTTGCGATTAGTAGGCAGTACCTGACCAACAATAAGTACAAGTGCTCCTCGCAAATGGACTTTCTTACCTTGAGCTATTCAACTACTATCAAGTTGAATAGCTCTAATAGTGGAAATTAATAGTGAAGGAGGTTGGGCGGCTTGACACTTTTGTTGTCCATGGTCTCAATATTCGGGGCGCTAATCAATCTCGACGGGCCCGGGAACTATTTGCATTTCGGTTTCGTGCAGATATCCTACGGCAACCTGTCCGTCATAATCATTTTGATTATTCTCTTTGTGCTAGCGATTCTGGTACCATTCCCACACCGCAAAGGTGGTGACCCAAGATGACCCCACAGGTCAGTCCAGATGTGCTGAAGAAGATGGCCGACTCCCCCGAGGACTCACACCAGTGGACAGCGAAGCTCCGAAGAATGTCCTTGGCATATCTTCCACCAGAAAAACTCATGCCCGACCGACAGCCGGAGTACGTCTCTAGCTGGATATACGTTTTTGGAGTTTTGACCCTCTCCGCATTTCTAATGGTCTCGATATCCGGTGCAATCTTGGCTATAGAAGGACCAAGTTGGTGGCATGAGTCCAGCTATGGCCATTTTGTCAATTCCTTGCACCTATGGAGCGTGGAGTTATTCTTCCTCTTTATGGTTGTACACCTCTGGGGAAAGTTCTTCATGGCCGCATGGAGGGGCAGAAGAGCAATAACTTGGGTCACTGGAGTCTTAGCTTTTTTGACCTCTATCGGAGCTGCATTCACCGGATATGTATCACAGCAAAACTTTGACTCTCAGTGGATATCCACTCAGGCAAAAGATGGCCTAAATTCAGTGGGAATTGGGGCCTTTTTCAACGTCTTAAACTTCGGACAGATGTTCATGTGGCACATCCTGCTACTGCCTCTCATAGTCCTTATAATCATCGGCATCCACGTCCTGCAGGTCAGGCTCCGCGGGGTAGTTCCGCCGATGGATGCCAACAAGGACCCTAAAGACGATGTAAAAAGTTGGAGTGGAAAGTATCGCCCTTACGACATCATCAAGGAGTTCACGGTCGGATTTATCGTCGTCGCAGTAGCAACGGTGCTTCTGTCGGTGGTATTTTCATCACCTGATCGCGCTCCGGCAACCCTAAAAAGCTGGTCAAAAGCAGATCCCGTCGACTTCATTACGACTGCGGCGTCAGAGCTAGCAGGCACGTCTCCATCTGCAAGTTATGGAGCACCATACAACAAGGTCTCAGGGACCGGTCAATACATTGGCCCTATTTCGCTCGAAAACCTGGTCGGTGTACACATCCGGGTCAATCCTCCAAATGACTTTGTCCTGACTCCGCTTTCAACTCTGCCCAATAATCCAGCTTTAACGCAAGCCATTGCCTTGTGGAGAAGTTCCTCGAGCTCTGTCCAAAATAAGTGGATCGATGCGTACGATAAAGCCTTGACGAAGGCGAGGCAGGTGGGCGACACTGTGTCGATGCCGAAGTCCAACTCAGGACCGGTAAGCGAACTAATGAGCCAAGAACTCACTATGGCCCAGTCGGGGGCGTTGGACGGGGCCGTTGAAGGCTCTGGCCAATTCTATGAGACCAACTACACCAAGCCGTTGCTTTTCATATCAGACGGAAACTATCTTGCCAAACTGGCGCAAGCTGATCACCTGCTGGGCACTCAGTGGGGCATGATGAATGAAACTGGCAACTTCCCTGGGCAGCCGTGGCTCTGGCTCTACACAATGTGGTACCAGATTCCGCCCTACTCGACATCTGACAACGCCGACGCTTTGGTCATGTCGACAATGGCGATCCTAACTGCAGCGCTACTGTTGGTTCCATTTATTCCTGGTCTTCGGTCCATACCTAAAAAGGTAGGAATATACAAGCTGATCTGGCGAGACTTCTATCGAGAAAACAAGGCTTGATTCCCTTTTAGGATTCCATAAAAAGGTGGATTCGCCAACAGCTGGCGAATCCACTACCTATAATGCGCAATGGGGTACCGTATCGACGAAATGCACCTTGCTGGGTGGGTGAAGTCTCAAGGAATAGCTCGTATCACTTCTTATCGCTGGTTCCGTGATGGTATCTTGTGAGTCCCTGGCCATGAAGTTGGGGGCTAATCCTGGTGGACCTTTTCGAAGATACCCCCTAGGGACGGAGCGTTG
>JAJZCF010000173.1 GCA_021846265.1 Actinomycetes bacterium
CCCCGATGATCGGTGACCATACGGATTGCTCGATCACGAACCTCTGGTGCGTACCTGTTTATCATTCCCATAAAGACAACTCCACTCTCTCAAGATAAGGAGTGTCCACAATTCCCGGGGAATATCAGAAAGTGGTAAAACCCTAGCTTCCGATTAAGATTTCGGCACCGATTATTGCGGTCGATGGAGTATTTGGGCAACCCCGCATGTCGAATGGCTATTAGCGAATACTCAAATTCGACTTCACGACTGCGTATCATAGTTATATGACTAACGAAAGCAGCGCTAGATCTCCAGAAGAAGCTAGTCTTGCTTTGCGCGTTGCTTCTATGCCATGGTCATTCACCCAGTGCTATCCCCTCAGCTCTATCGATTTCATAAGAGAAGCCAGAAGACGGGGGTTTGATCTAGACCACAAGGTTCTCCGCGAACTCTACCGAATAGGGCTATTGGTCCCTTTGGTCGCAATAAGGGCGAGAAGAGTGTCACCTCAACTTGTCCCTGGGAACACGGCTCCAACCTATTTAGGAGGGCACCGCAAGGCGCTTCGTGATGCTTGCGCGTCTGGAAGAGCACAAGATCTCAGCACTGTTCCGTATAAAGCTGGCCTTAAGTTCGAGACAAAGACACACGAGCCATTTTGGTGGAACGGTCTTCTCTACTCCTGGTTTCAACTTAATTCTTTATATGAATTCCGATCTATCTTGGCCAGATGCACGGTTTATCGAGGGAATGCCAGCCGCATAGTTAGATTTCCTGTGCCATCTACGTCAATATCGGAGTCTGCACTCCGGTTACATCGTATTGCAGTGATGGCGGTTGCGTTAGAAGCCCGCTACTTTCCGGTCCTTGATTCCGAACGAATACATCTTGTCGGGGACAGTATGGAACAGTGGAGACAATATGTCCGCGACTTCGATGCCGGTGAGATGAGTAGCACTTTGGACTACTCAGCAAAGGAGGCACGTGACGATGCGGAGTTCCTACTCAACAGCGCCCACTCGATCGATCCATTGGGTTCATCGTGGGCAGATCTCGTTAGGCGCTCGCCACGAGACTCTTGGAATTCTCTCAAAGACTCAGCTTTGCTCGCCATGGACCTAAGGCAGACAGCAGAGATTCTGCTGCGATACTATGAGGACCTATCATCGCTTGGTCATGCCGCACCTCTTCCCGACTTCAACCAAAAACTTGTATGGGACCCACTTGTAGATCGGCTCAGTAGTCGTCGCGGCACTCTCGATCAACGGCTAATGCACCTCGGGATTTCACCGCACCCACGGGTAGTGCTGGCACTTGAAGGTCACAGTGAGGCGATTCATGCGCCGAGGGTATGGAAGAAACTGGGACTTCCAGACTTACCAGAGTTGGTACGGTTCCTAAATCTTGGGGGCACAAGTCGAGATCTACAAAAGGTGGCCGCACTGGCTGCAGCGCCTTTGGTTGGAGCAAGACAACAATCTGGTGAACCGCTCTGGTGGATGATCAAGCCTCCGACTTGTTTCATGGTCGCGGCTGATCCAGAGAATAATTTTGCGCCAACCAAGATTGACAAGACCCGTCAAAACATTCTCAAAGAGATCAAGGCTACACTTACCGCTCAAGGCGCCGAAGCCAATGACTCCGATCTAGAAACACTTGTCAATATAAGAACTTGGAGTCAGTCGTGCTATGAATTCACGCATTTCACTGACGAGGAACTTGCTGACGGCATAAGAGCGGTACATCAGACCTGCAACGACTGGTCACGAGACGAGCTTGTAGCAGCACTGGCTTTTTGGCGCAGTAACGGAGTAGATATTCACAGGGTTTGGACCAGCGGCAGATGGGATTCGGCTCTCGGAAGTACCGATGGACAGTGGGACCATCCCGTCAGCAAGACGGAACTCAACGAAGCACTTTGGCCGACACTCGAGGCAAAAATTGAACGAGCTCTAGCAGACTCAGATGTAACCGTTCCCGAAATAGCCACGCTGCTGGTTGATGCCTACCATAAGGCACAACGCTTCAGATACGGGTCGTTCGTATTGAGAGGAGCCAAAGGAAATGAGTTGGTATGAATCTCAATACGTACCCACATTTCGTATTAGCAACCTGGAGGGGGTAATGTAGCGTGAGCATTGCTAGCTTAGTAATCTCCGTACTTGCATTTTTGATATCGGCTGTAGGTGTCGTCTTTGCCAAGAAGTCTTCGGATTCGGCTAAGCGCTCGGCTGATGCCGCAGAGCAATCGGCGAGTGAAACTGCCAAGAGCAGAAGCGACTATCTTGGTTCCGTCATCCACATTGATGAGCCAACAGCCCTACGAGAACGATGGATCTTGAACCCCTATGTTACTTCCTTGGCTCTAGCTGGCCCTCCTGCAGAAGCCCAGCCGAACCATTCGCTCGCTTATCCGAAAGACAGCGAACAGCACATCTTGCTCGGAGCGTTCATCAATTTTCGAAACGAAGGGCAACTCACGGCTATGGTGATCATCGACTCTCTGAGAAGCGAAGTCTGCAGCGACGTTGCGAAGTATAGAGAAGTCACTTCCCCGAACTTTATTGAACCAAAGACAATTGACCCATTCGATCCGGTGATCAAGAACAATTTATTCATGATCGGTCCCGGCAAATCACAAGGAGTCATAGTTAGAGCTGGTCCCTCGCTTCAACAATGGATTGACCAGGGTGGTGACCAGGTTGTTAATGTCGACATTACGGCAAGTACCTCACCAGACGGCGCCAGTCAGAGATGGCAGTTGATTCTGCAAACTTCCATCCTTCAACAAAATGTATTCAGCAATTCGGTTTATGAGGTCGGTGCTTGGGCTTTGCCAGAAATCCAACTGATTGAGCTACCTCGCGAATACCCGGACAAATATTGAATATTCACTTGCTTTCCGGTTTGATTTCTTTCGAAATCATTGACCGTAGTTGCCTTTGATCGGTAGTTTCCTTCAAGCGACCTATTTTGGGCGGAGTATCCAGTTCCTTTAGGTGCTGCTGTGCATTCGCTTTGAAATCATTTACGAGTTTCAGAATCTCTTTTTCAAGGCCGCGAATCTTGTCGGCGTGATTATTACCGGTGAGATCGGAATTGTTTTGAAGCAAGTAGCTGTCAAATGTGTCATGGAGTTCGATAAATATCGTTTTGGCTGTGTTGTCCTCTGGCTCCACCATGATCTGGCCTCCTACCTTAGAGAGTTGCTTTTGGGCATTCGCAAGCATGCGGGCGTGGCGATTGTCTCGGTTTTCGACCGTCTGATCGGAAGTGCTCACCCACGAACGTTGTTGCATGACCGCCTCAATCGTCGCGGCGGATTCCGCCATTCTGGCATATAGTTTGCGTAATCTTTTCGCTCTATCCCGATTGTAGAGACCCGTCTGCTCAGCTTCCCACTTCCTTTCTTGCGCTTTGACTAAATAAAGATTCCCGAAAAATCCACCCAATATTGCCAGAATTCCACCAGTTATCACAGACAGAAGATTCGTCACTCCCCCATCAACCTCTCCCGCGACCTTGCCCCGAACTCATTGTCCTCATCTGATCTGAACCCCGTTTGGTAGACCACCCTCATGTGAGCATGGAAGGGTTTTTCGATGATTCTATAAGCTCGAATTCTCTGGGCGTGAGATAGCCGAGAGAACTATGTCGTCTTTCGGCGTTGTAGAAATTACAGATATAGTCTGCCATGGCAATCGAGAGCTCGACGATTGTGATCCACTCCTTCCGGTTTAGAAGCTCAACCTGCATTCTCCCCCAAAATGCCTCCATGGGGGCATTATCGTAGCAATCCCCAATGGTTCCCATCGATCCCATGATCCCCAGACGTGCGATATTTTGCGAGAACGACCAGGAGGTGAACTGGGTTCCGTGGTTTGCGTTAAGCTGAATTCGGCTTAATTCTGATCGTGGAGTACAGTACCTTTCGGTCACGTACTCCCCGGCTCTATTGGATGCAGGTATCGCACCATCAGTAGGAACCAGGGTGATTCCTACGATAATGCCCTGAGTGAGAGCAACAACGCTTTGTACAAGGCCGAGATGGTCCGACCGCACGGTGGCTTCAATGGGACCGCAGATCTCGAGTGGGCGACACT
>JAJZCF010000174.1 GCA_021846265.1 Actinomycetes bacterium
TCTAACAGGAGAGCAAGAACCAAGCTAGCGGTAGCCAAGCTCGCAGCCAAAGAGTCTGACCGACGAAAAGACTGGGTAGAAAAGACGACTACCCAGTTAGTTCGAGACTATGACCTGATTGCTCTAGAGGCTCTAAAGGTCAAGAACATGTCCAAATCAGCCAGTGGTACGAAAGACAAGCCTGGCAAGCAAGTAAGCCAGAAGAGGGGCCTAAACAGATCTATTCTCGAACAGAGTTGGGGAATGTTCCGCCAACGACTAACCGACAAGGCTACCCATGCCACAGCGCCGGTTGCAATAGTCTCTATCAACCCTGCATACACGAGCCTACGTTGCTCTGAGTGTGGACACACGGACAAAGGGAATCGCAAGAACCAAGCGGTCTTTTGTTGTCTATCGTGTGGGTATACGAGTAACGCAGACGTGAATGCAGCACAGAATATTCTCGCCGCAGGACTTGCGGCCACAGGACGTGGAGGGACATCGCAGGCACTTAGCCACAGCGACCCGATGAAGCGTCAACTCCTGGAAGAAGAAGTGGCGTGAGCCACTACCTATATTCGGGAATCCTCTTCCGTGATGGAGGGGAGGATGTCAACGACGTTATCTAGAAATTGCCGTGCTCGCGGTAGCAAGGTGATCCCTTAATTCCTTAAGCGATTAGTGCTTCAGTTCGGTCAATGATGGAGCAGGGCAACAAAACTCACAAGATTAAAACTCGCATGTGCCACCATCGAAGTACCCAACCGTCGGTTTTTCATGGCTAGATAGCCAAGCACCAGAGCTACACCAAAGAGTCCAAAACTCTGTAGACCCTCAAAGTGGGCGATGGTAAAAATGAGCGAGCTTCCCAGGAGGGATATCAACTTTGACACCCTCGCCGTCATCCTCCGGGTTGCATACTGGAAGCTTCTCTGGGTAAGTCCTCGAAAAAAAATCTCTTCAACAATCGGAGCGCCGACGACTATTAAAGCTCCGACGAGTACTTCGCTGGCTCCGCCTCCCCCTGAATTCACCAGCTTCTGCGCCGGGGCAGACAATGCCGTAGTCGAACTTCCTGTCAGAAACTGATACGCGAGGTAAATCGCCGGCACAAGTATCAACTGTGCCGCCACACCTACGACAAATCCCACTAGGAGGTCCGATGCCTTTATTGCAATACCGAGGTCATGGCTTATTTTGCCAGTTCCCCATCGGTGGGAGGCCACCAAAGATGCTCCAAAAAAGACCACCCACAGCCCCCCTAGGGATCCAAGGAGAAGCGGCTCCGTCAAGGTAGTTGAGGAGGCTGCAAGTTTCGAACCACTAAGCGCTGAAGCAACTATGACGCCAATCGACGAAGTCACCAGCGACAAAACAAATGCGAAGATAGGAAACGCCCACGGAGTGGTAATGCCGTGATCCACCTGAGAATCCTCGGATTGCTCAGGCAATGAGGAACCAGAGCCCCGGGTAAATTCACCGTCATGATCGAGGGGTTCATTCGGGTCGCCCAAGTTATTGCCTAACTACTCGCCAACTGCTAGAGAATACCTGCAAAAAATGCGACAAAATGTCACCAGCTACATAAGTATTGGCCGATGCGAGGCTTAGACTTGCCTGAGGAAGCCCTTATCGCGTAGCGTAATGCCGCGTCTCGCCTAGCATATAGCTCATGAGTCGTCAATCACCGGAACTTAGGCCGCAGAAGGATCAAAAATCAAAAGGTGTGCCGGATCAATCGTGGCGCTGGATCGTCGCCGTACTAGTGGTTACCCTAGGCGTAGGCCTCCTTTATTCGTTGGTTTTCACCAAAACAACTCAGGCGCAACTGAGTTATAGCACATTTCTAAAAAATGCTGCCTCAAATCAGGTCGCTTCAGCCACAGTTGATAATACCACCGGACAGATCACCGGGACCAACACAAATGGATCCTCGTTTACGGTAAATGGCCCACAGCCGCTCATCAATACTGATGTCCAAGCCCTTGAAAAAGAGATTCCGAATCTAAAATTCGTCACTCCTCAGCAGGGTCTACTTGACTCGCTAATCGTCTATGTCTTGCCAATTGGCCTTTTCATCGGCGTAATGGTCTGGCTCAATCGCCGAGCTCAAGGCCAGATGTCGGGGATCATGTCGATCGGGAGGTCCAAGGCAAAGCCGTACTCCGCTGAGCGCCCAAAAACGACATTTGACGATGTGGCTGGGTACGGATCGGTCAAACGGGAAATAAAAGAGGTCGTCGACTTTCTGAGAAATCCGGGCCGATTCAAAGATATTGGCGCCCATATTCCCAAGGGCGTTCTTTTGGTTGGGCCGCCAGGAACAGGAAAGACTTTGTTGGCTCGAGCCGTTGCGGGCGAAGCGGGCGTGCCATTCCTCTCTGTTAGTGGGTCGGACTTTATGGAGATGTTCGTTGGAGTTGGCGCGTCAAGAGTGAGGGATCTCTTCCAAACAGCACGCAAGCAGGCACCGTCAATCATATTCGTCGACGAAATAGATTCAATTGGCCGTAAAAGAGGAGCAGGGCTCGGCGGCGGACACGATGAGCGTGAGCAGACCTTGAACCAGATGCTCTCAGAAATGGACGGTTTCGACATTGCCGAGGGCATTGTCGTAATGGCAGCTACGAACCGACCTGACATTCTCGATCAAGCCCTGCTACGTCCTGGACGATTTGATCGACAGGTAGTTGTTCCCCTCCCCGACCTAGAGGAGAGGCTTCCGATCCTGCAAGTTCACTGCAGAGGGAAAAAGATTGCGTCCGACGTAGACCTTGAAATAGTCGCCCGAGGCACTCCCGGGATGTCGGGTGCCGACCTCGCTAACCTTGTCAACGAGGCCGCCCTGCACGCCGTACGACGCGGTTCAGCGCAAATCGCAATGTCAGATTTCGAGTCCGCTAGAGACCGCGTATTGATGGGTCAAACAAGAGAATCTATGGTTCTTTCGGAGGAGGAGAAGGAGCGGGTCGCTTATCACGAAGGCGGTCATGCTGTATTGGCATATATCCTGCCCTATTCAGACCCAGTACATAAGGTATCGATCCTCCCGACGGGCATGGCGTTAGGGGTTACCCAGCAGCTGCCGATGCAGGAGAGGCACATCTATCCGCGGGAGTATATCGAAGACAGCCTCGCCGTCAGGATGGGTGGAAGAGTAGCCGAAATCATTATCTACGGAGACCTCTCAACTGGAGCGAACAATGACCTCGTTGGCAATACCGAGCTCGCAAGAAAGATGGTCCGCGAGTGGGGAATGTCCGACAGAATTGGCCCAATGGCCTGGGGCTCCCAAGGCATGGTTTTCCTAGGGGAAGACCTGATGCACTCTAGAGATTACTCAGAAGACACGTCGCGGGTAATCGACGAAGAGGTCGAACGGATCCTCAGAGAGCAGGAACAAAGGGCCACGGAGCTCTTGATAATACATCGAGAGGGATTGAAAAAGGTTGCCCTTGCCCTTCTCGAGAAGGAGACTATTGACGGGGATGAGGTGGCTCGCCTCGTTGACGATGGCTACGGCAGGCCTGTTCACCCTGGTGGAATCAAAAGGGCTATTGTGCCTAAGCTAAATGCATCCCACGACCTATCTGAGGCAAATTCCAATTCTGCAAAGAATCTCTCTACAACTTCTGAATCGACGACCGAGTTATAGGAACGCAAGTTATCGCCTTTAACCGCTCAAACTGACAAGTCCGACTGGCATAAATGCCAGTCGGACTTGTCATTGTCTACTCTAGGGATTGATCCGCTCGGCGTGTTAGGCGTCTCACAGCCCCATACGAGCGCCACCGGATCTGGCAGGATTAGCGCCACCAAGCGTTCACTTTACCGCTCAAAGGGGCTTCTATTTTGCGGCGTTGAGGCAAATTTCGAGGTTCTCCACGGCCAATTAAAGATCCTGGCCCTGCCTTGATCGAAAGGGGGCGAGGACCTTGCTTCGATTGTTGTCCTCGCTAAACCGTTCACAAAGTATCTCATCGACGGGATTCGGTGGGGGTTGCAACAGTTGACGCAGAGATGAGCTATAACTATACACAATGAACTTGCGTGAGTGGGCATTGTCCCAAGGTATACATCCTCAGACGGCATA
>JAJZCF010000175.1 GCA_021846265.1 Actinomycetes bacterium
GCGTCAAGGAGAAACCCGAATGATCTGGAGTTACCCCTCTGAATGGAAGCAGATTCTTGCACGCTCGCCCTTTCTAAAGTTGTTAGCCATATCTCGGTCTAGGTAACCGACGGCCCGATCAGAGCCAAGTTTTACTCCATAAACTTGATTCTCCAACACCTGATAAAAGTTAGTAGATCATTACCATAGCGTTCCCATCTGCCTTGGCACGTCCACAGGGCGGATTTTAGAATGGACTTTGCTCTCATGCGAGCTTGTCAATGCTTTGAATTCAAGACAAAAAACTCTCTAAAGTGTTTTTCGAAGACCTAAAGTTACCGATGGCGGAGTCCAAAGCGGAACTCCATGTAGAAAAGACCAATCTTGTCTGTTGCGAGGAACCCAACCATAAAGGGGAATTCGACCGGACCCGCTTTGACTTCCTGGGATTTACCATTATCCCGAGGGGTACCCACAACAACTCCAACCAGGAGCTCAACATTTTTCACCTGCATACCGGTTAAACGACAGAGGAACTCGTCCAATACTACGACCCGGCGATTTCGGGCTAATTCAACTCGACGCTTCTATAAATCCAGGCTCAAACAGCTCCTCCGACGGATCAACGCCTATCTGATTTAATGGACCATATTCAAGCACAAGCGATTAAAAGGCGATCGGGTGCTTGGAACTATCTCTTTCAAATCGCCGAAGGTGACCCCAAATTTTGGACTTTCCGGGAATTTGGGATAAGACCAAGAGTCGGTTGCGCAAGGGTCGTTTGAATCGATAGATTCAAACACGGTACAGAATGAGCGGGAGGGAAGGTTTTCCCTCGCCAGTCGACAAGTTTTAGAAGATATCTAAAGTTGGCAATTAGGGAGCGTCGACTATTATCGCACTGTGGCTACAACTGTCGATCACGTCTCCTTATACCGCCGCTTTAGGCCTCAGCGCTTTGGAGAGGTCATTGGCCAAGACCACGTGACCGCTGCGCTGAAGAATGCGGTCGCTTTGGGTCGGGTTTCTCATTTGTATCTATTTTCCGGGCCCCGTGGCACCGGGAAAACCTCTACGGCGAGGATCTTGGCCAAGGCGTTGAACTGCTCCTCGGTTGCAGACGGAGAGCCGTGCTGTGAATGTGCCTCATGTATCTCGGTACTTGAGGGACGCTCCTTCGATGTCGAGGAACTGGACGCCGCTTCTAATTCAGGCGTGGAATCGATTCGATCCCTAATTGCAACAGTAGCGAATGCTTCAATAGGTGAGTGGAAGGTCTACATCATCGACGAAGTTCACATGCTATCTAACGCAGCAGCATCGGCACTTTTGAAGACCCTCGAAGAACCGCCAGCGCGGGTTGTATTCGTCTTAGCTACAACCGATCCTCAGAAAGTATTATCGACGATTCGAAGCAGAGCGCAGCATTTTGAATTCAAGCTTCTTCAACCGAAACTGTTGGAAGACTTGGCCAAGAGTGTGTCCTTAGCGGCTGGCATCGACCTTGAAGAGGACGCTTTTGAATGGGTGGCTAAGAGGGGGTCTGGATCCGCCAGGGACACCCTTTCCTTTTTGGATCAGGTAGCTGCCTTAGGGGGCGTACCTGGAGGGTCCGCTGGCTCTGTCCCCAAGCTCGCAGCTTCAATCATTGGCTCGCAAACCGAGCTGGCCTTTGATTTGACGATAAAGCTAACCGAAGACGGTTATGATCCGCAGAGGATCTTGGAGGAGCTCATCTCCGTCGCTAGAGATGCGTTTGTCGTTGTCGCTGGGGGGGACGGAACATCCGAACTGCTCCTTGAGGCAACTAAGAGCGGCCTTGGGCCGGTCTCTTTAGCATCGGTGGTGCGCTTCGTCCAGGGCCTCGCGCGTATAGCCCCTACCCTAAAAGACGCAATTGACCCTACCTTGATTCTCCAGGCGAGTCTTTTGGCGCTCTGCAGTCCGGCCCACAGTAGTAGTGCCGAAGACCCAAGAGTCGCTTCTTTGGAGGCGAGGCTAGCCAAGCTCGAAGGTGAGCTGGCCGGTATGGGTAAGGGGAGTTCGATCAAGACATCCACCGAGAGAATGACAGAACGAGTTCCCGTTCCGGTTGATTCGACTCCTGGTGGGGCTAGAGAGTCAAGGCCTTCTAGGATAGACGAGCCTTCCGACTCAGCGGTGACTGCAATGCGCCCGCCAATAGGCGATCAACTGGCTGGGATAAGGGCAGGCATGAGAGTTCCTCGACCCGGGGAAAGGCGCCTGGATGCCGAGGCGGCCCCTTCTAAGGCCGATCGTGAGAACAAAGAAACTTCGGCTCCAATTGAACCCGGACCAGAGGGCCAAGGCGTATTTGTGCAAGAGGATCCTTCTAGCAGGGCAGATTCTGAACGACCACAGGATTCGCCTCAGGACACCAAAGGAGATCAACGATCGAAACTCGAGGAGGGGGTCGTTTCTACTTTCAACAGGGACCGGCTCGCAGCATCTTTTAATGACGAAATCTTAACTACCGTCTCGCATAAGGCACGGGCGCGCTTCGTCGCAGGCAGGTGTCTGTCGGTAGTCGGAGACCAGGTTGTTATTGTCCTTCCTAATCGGGTGCACCGAGACCGATGCGCGGAATATTTATCAGAGGTGGAGACAGCGATAAAGGCTCACTTCTCGCTTAGCAGTGTTCGAGTCGTGCTTAAAGCGGAAGAGGAGTTAACTGGGTCGGAGCTAGCTGTCTCTGACCAGCCGGATGAGGATCAGGAGTCATTTATTGACCTGTCGGTGCCAGCCGAGTCGACCGCCGACGGCCTCGGTGCGGTGATCGAGTCGGTCTTTCCTGGTACACGAGAGATAGCCCAGAAGGGGATATGAGAAGTTAGATGTATACGCCTAGTGTGAGGGATCTAATCGAAGAGCTGGGACGTCTGCCGGGCATAGGGCCAAGGTCTGCGCAAAGGATAGCTTTCTATCTTTTGCGCTCGGAACGAACTGATGTTTATCGCCTAGCGGACGCGATCAGGAGGGCGAAGGACCAAGCTACTTTCTGCGAGGTTTGCTTTAACTTTTCTGAGGGGCCAATCTGCGAAATCTGCGAGGATCCGACTCGAGATCGATCGGTGATCTGTGTAGTCGAGGAGCCTAAGGACGTGGTTGCGCTAGAGAGGACTAAAGAGTACAAGGGCCTCTATCACGTCTTGCAGGGTGCCCTCAATCCGATAGAGGGAATTGGACCGGACCGCATAAAGGTTAAAGAACTGCTAAAAAGATTGACCGATGCGACAATAATTGAAGTCATCTTGTGTACGAACCCGAATATCGAGGGTGAGGCGACGGCGATGTACCTCGCTAGGCAACTACAAGATAGCGGGATCACGGTCACGAGGATAGCCTCTGGGCTTCCCGTGGGCGGAGATTTGGACTACGCTGACGAACTCACAATAGGACGAGCTCTAAGCGGTAGAAGGCTCCTTTGAACTACTAGGAAAGCACTCCTCGCCTTTCAGACGGGGAGTGCTTCTGGGGCTGCTCAAATAGCGATGATCATTTCGATTTCAACCGAAGATCCGAGGGGCAGTGACGCAACCCCTACGGCGGATCTTGCGTGTCTTCCGGACTCGCCGAAAATCTCTACAAGGAGATCCGAAGCGCCATTGACGACGCTGGGATGCTGTGTAAAGTCCGCAGTACTGGCGACGAAGCCCACGACCTTAAGTACCCCTTTGACCCTGTCTATCCCACCGAGGGAATGGTGCATTACCGACAGCGAATTTTTGACACACTGAGCGGCCGCCAAGTTGGCAGATTCGGCATCGATGTCTTTTCCGACGATACCAGCATGGAGCAGTTCCCCGTCTTTGAACGGGAGTGAGCCCGAGAGGTAGCAAACATTCCCATAGGTCAGAATTGGTAGGTAAGAGCCTTTTGGTGCCGGTGGTTCACCGAGCGTGATTCCTAGATTTTCAAGGCGTTGATAGATATCAGTTGTCATGGAATCAAACTACACCGAAAGAAGACGGGAAAAACCACAACAATTGAGCTCGTCCGAACGGAGGGTGAGGCTTTACTCAACACCCCTTGAACCAAAGGGAGCGCAATCCCCTTCTGTGAGGGAGGGGTCAAG
>JAJZCF010000176.1 GCA_021846265.1 Actinomycetes bacterium
ACGGCGATTCCCCTCAAGGAAGTGGAACGGTTCTACTTCTGTGCGGTATAGGGCTAACATATCGGGCCTATCCGAAGCTGATCAGCCGATTCAGGCGAGCAGGGTTTCGGGTAGTTTCTCCGCACATCCCCGATCTGGCAAAAGTGGTTGGCAAGGCTGAACTTGAGGTCACCCTCAAGACGATCGGTGTCATTGCTGCGAGATTTACCGATGCCGTCGACATTGAGGAACCCCTCTTCGCTGTCGGTCACTCGATGGGGGGAGGAATAGCGGCGGAGACGGCTGCAATCTGCCCCGAACGCTTCTACGGGATGATCCTGATCAATTCCATCGGTCCTTCAGACGACAGGGAGAAGGCGCGAACAACCCTCGACTGGGCGCTATCCTTCCCATCAGATTTGATGATGACGCGAGATATCCTTGGCACTGTCTCGTCGGTTACCGGAGACGTTTTTCGTGCCCTAGGGAGCGATTCTCAGCAGCTAATGTCGCTTGCAAGCGCCGCCCAGAAGGCGGATATTACCTCGGCTCTAAATAGAGTCAGGGACGCAAAAATACCTTCGTACGTAATCCATTCGGATAACGATCGGGTAATTAGATTTAGATCTTACAAAAAGACGGTCGAAATTTTAGGCTGCGATTCCGAGGTGGTCCAAGGAGCCCACGGCTGGATGCTGACCGATGCAAGGAGTATCGAATCGTTCATCATGCCAAAACTCCTTGAAATGCGCGAGGCTGCCTACAGCCACCAAGGTTCTTTCGGTTCACTCCTCAAAGAGGAAGTTATCTAGCCTGAATTTAAGGCGAACCGCCTTAGACAACTGGCCAGCTGCGGTAGGTCGATTGCTTGAGAGTAAAAACAGGACCCAGCGCTAGCTAATGGCCTGCGCTTGGGTCCTGTTAAATTTATGACCCGCTAAAAGGTCCCAAAATCCAAATAGCGAATCCCATCACCAAAGAGAGAACGATCAGATCTAACTAGTTCACGGTCGAGCTGTGGCCTATCACTCTTCGGGTGATGCTATACCGGCGAACTCCTCAACAAGTCTTTTTGCCTCGTTGTCGCGATGCTGGATTGCCGGTGACTTCATGAAGTAGGCCGACGGCCCCTCGAGTGGTCCGCCGATCCCACGATCCAGCGCGATCTTGGCACATCGCAGGGCATCAATTATCACACCAGCCGAGTTTGGCGAGTCCCAGACCTCGAGCTTAAGCTCTACGTTGAGTGGTACGTCGCCGAAGTTACGGCCTTCCAGTCGAATGTACGCCCACTTGCGGTCTTCCAACCATGGAACATGATCTGAGGGTCCGATGTGCACGTTTGACTCTTCAATACGGTGATCAATCTGCGAGGTGACCGACTGTGTCTTTGAAATCTTTTTGGATTCCAACCGCTCACGCTCGAGCATATTTTTGAAGTCCATGTTCCCGCCGACGTTTAGCTGATAGGTACGGTCGAGTACCAAACCCCTATCTTCGAACAACCTAGCTAGCATTCGGTGGACGATCGTAGCACCGACCTGGCTTTTGATATCGTCCCCGATTATTGGCACGTTTGCATCGGCAAATTTCTTCGCCCAGACCGGATCTGATGCTATGAATACCGGGATCGCATTAACGAAAGCCACATTGGCGTCAAGAGCAGCTTGGGCGTAAAACTTTTGCGCCTGCTCCGATCCGACCGGTAGATAGGAGACTAGAACCTCGGCCCCAGACTCTTTCAGCGCTTTGACGACATCAACCGGTTCAGCAGGAGACTCATCTACCACTTCTCGATAGTATTTTCCAAGCCCGTCAAGAGTCGGTCCCCGGAGTACCTCTACCCCTAGGTCCCCCACCTCCTGAAACTTGATCGTATTATTCTTCGAAAGATAGATCGCTTTGCCTAGGTCCTGTCCGACCTTAGCGGCGTCAACATCAAATGCGCAGACAAAGTCGATGTCACCGACGTGATAGTCGCCAAGGACAACATGCATCAATCCAGGGACAGATTCCGATGGATCGGCATTTCTGTAATATTCAACACCTTGCACCAAGGAGCTCGAGCAGTTGCCGACTCCTGCAATTGCCACCTTTACCTTTGACATCTATTTATCTCCTTACTCCACTAAATTGCATGTATTTAAATCTCATGCGCTAGTCAGATCTTTCTTCGGATACGCTCCCCGATCGGGCTTAGCCTCCGCTGATTAAGCCCTTCTCAAAAGGGCTATTTACTAAGTTGGTTTTCGCTTCGAGTTCCCCAGATTCCTCTTTAGTAGCGATATCATTTAGCCAGAGAAGCTCACTTTGGAGCCGATGCTCCATCCCCTCCAGCGCCAGACTCTCGAACTCCTCATTAGCCGCTTTCTTGGTCTTCCTGATCTCCGTGAGGCGATCCTCTAAGAGGTAGAGGCGCTTAGTGAAAAGTGCGGTCCTTTTGGTCTTTCGAATGAGTGTCGCAAGGTATAGAGTTACCCAAAATATCTTGTCATCTTCTACGTCTACCTGCTCAAGAGATTCAGACAACCGTTGCCGTCCTGAATCTGTGACCCAATAGACCTTTCTTCCTCGACCCTTAGGTCCGTCCACTTTGCTCTGGTGGTAGAGGGCAAGCTCGGCACCGAGGGATCCTCCAACCGGTATCAGCGGGGCAATTTTATCCCCCTCTGTCGCATCGAGGTCTCCCCGCGTCTCTAACCGTTGAAGCGCTGGATAAAGCGATCCCCATGAAGGTCTTAGTAAACTGCCGAATGCCTCTATGATCCGCTTGTGCAGTTCGTAACCGTGCATCTTCTCGCGCGACAGCATCCCTAGTATCACTAGGTCTAGCGGTTGTGTCACGTTGTCGGATCTATTGGCCATCGGACCCCTACCCACCTTGGCAGACTTTCCAGCTATTCAAATACGATGCTAACAGCTTAGCTCGATCTATCTAAACAATATATCGAAACGATATATTCCAAGTCATAAAATTAGCGACCGTTAAAAAGCGCTAGGTCTTTGGAGTTAGTCTGCCTCCGCCAGATCGGCCTAAGCCCAACTAGCCAGCTGCAAAGTAAAGAAATGTCGAACAGGCAGGCAATTCATTGAATCTTTTCTGAGGCGGCGGTCCTATTGTCATGCCAGCGGCAAGGGATCCCTGGAGCTAAATTGAAAGCCAGTTCAAAAGATGCTGCCCAGTCGCCGCCTCGTTTTGGCTACCCTGTTTTGATGTGGGACTGACTAGCCGAGGATCTTCTTCAAACGAAACTAGCGAGAGCACCTCGGTGGAGCACGCCCTATTACGCCACCAGACACTCGACGACTTCAGACGGGGCCGCCTGACCAAAAAAGACATCTGCGACGCCTCTTCGGAACTTCTGAGGGTAGCAAGTGCGCTCGGTGATCCACTGGACCAAAATTGCCCAATCTGTACCGACCATCCGCTGGTCGTCGTCTCTTTCGCCTTCGGGAAGGGTCTGCCGAAGGGCGGACGAGGCATCTCCTCTCCCCAAGAGCTTGCTCGACTCAAGGACTCCACAATGGAGATGGACCTCTACCTCGTCGAAGTGTGTACCGAGTGCAGCTGGAACCACTTGATTCGAAAGCTCATCTATTAGCCGCGTTGCTCACGCCGCCGCCAAATCCCGCATATAAGGTCTCGGTTTCGGGCCTTTGCCTCTACAAGTAGTCGACCTCGCTCGCTCCAGAGCCGAGTCGTACCATCCAGGGGAGCCTCTTCACAGGAAACCTATTCACTTGGTCGGATATTCGTTAATTGGCCTCAGAAGAACATCATCTCCCTCTTTGGTTTGTCGCAGAACTCTGCGTTTCGCCGATCAGTGAGCTAACAGTCGTCATGCAACAAGCTAAATTCAAAAAAATGTGATTAGATTCGTGCTGCTCAAGCCTTCGACAGCTTCGCCTTGACCGGCTCCCTGATTTCCCGTAGGTGGAGCGCCTTCTAAGCAGGTATAATCCGTGGTGGCGCCTGTAGCTAGTAGCACGGGACGCAGGAGGTTAAAAATGTCAGCTCAGACGGAAGTTTCGGCCAAAAAAGTTACCGTCCCCCAAATTAGGGGGCACAAGGTGG
>JAJZCF010000177.1 GCA_021846265.1 Actinomycetes bacterium
CGCTTTTCCGGAGAGGCGATAGCTGCTGTAGTGGCCGCCGATCGCTATCTGGCAGAGGACGGTGCAGAGCTGATAGAAGTCGAATTCGAGCGACTTGCGCCGAACGTCACCGCCTGGTCGACTCCCCAAGAACCATTGCACCGCGAGGCTCTGGATAACGTTCTATTGGAACGCCGCTTTCTTGCAGGTGACTTTGAAAGGTCACTGGCCGATGCGGAGATAGTCGTTGAACGCCAATTGACCACTAATCGCCTTGGTGGCAACCCGCTTGAATGTCGGGCCGGTGTCGCTCTTTTCGAGCCTGGAGATGGGACCCTACAGTTCTGGTCGGGGACACAAGTACCTCACCTTGTTCGCAATGCTTTAGCGGAGCTACTAGGGATGAGCGAGGCAAAGATTCGAGTGGTCGCTCCCGACGTTGGCGGGGGTTTCGGCACCAAGGCGGCGCTATATCCCGAGGATGTAGCGCTTTGTTTGATTGCTTGTCAGATGCCCGGGGTGCCGGTTAAGTGGGTAGAGGATCGGGCGGAACACCTGCTAGCAGCGACCCATGCCCGAGACCACCGCTATCTGCTGACAGCGGGTTTCGCTTCAGACGGAACATTGCTGGCGCTAAAGGCCGACGTGACTTGCAACGTTGGAGCCTACTCCGTCTATCCCTGGACGGCCGGGATAGAACCTCTGATGGCCGGTGGTCTGCTAAGTGGACCATATCGCTTGGAGAACTACGATTGCACAGTACGTGCGGTCGTTACCAATACTTCTCCATCGGGCCCTTATCGCGGGGTCGCCCGCCCAGCGAGTGTCTTTGCAATGGAGACAATAATGGACGAGGGGGCTCGGCGAATTGGAATGTCCACTATAGACATTCGGCGGAAAAATCTAATTGGCCCCAAAGACGTTCCTTACAAGATGCCATCTCGTCTCGTCGACGATTCTGGGCACTACGAACTCTGTCTCGACAGGGCCTTAGAACTCTTTGGTTTGGAGGACTTTCTAAGCGAGCAGAAGCGGCGGAAGGAAAATAATGAATTGCCGATTGGATTCGGGGTCGCCTGCTACAACGAGCTGACGGGACTCGGTCGAGCGGCCTCCGCCGGTCCGCGAATGCCTTTTCGTACTGGGCATGACGCCTGTACGGTGAAGATCAATCCGGACGGAACCGTGACCGTATTTTCAGGGGTAACCTCACAGGGCCAAGGCCTCGAAACCACGGTGGCTCAGATCGTCGCCGATGCGATCGGAGTGAACTATGACGACGTGCAGGTGCATATTGGCAATACCGACGAGTCACTCTGGGGATTCGGAGCTTTTTCGTCTCGACAAGCCGTTATAGGAGGTGGCGCAGCTCAGCTAAGTGCCCTGGCGGTAAAGGAAAAGGTGATCAACCTGGCTTCGAAACTCTTAGAGGTCGACGGGAACGATCTCATATTGAGTAATGGTGAAGTTAGGGTTGTCGGCGAATTGACTCCACGCTTCTCTTTGGTTGAACTAGCTCGGATTGCATATCTGGAATCGAATCGTCTCCCGAATGGAATCGAACCCGGTTTGGAGGCAACTCGCTTCTACGATCCCATCCGTGGCGCATTCGCAGCAGGAGTCCAACTGGGTTCTTTAGAGTTCGACAAGAAAACCGGTGAGATTCGCATCCTGAAGTGGGTGTGTGTCGAAGATGCCGGAAGGGTGATCAACCCTCGCATTGTCGAAGGGCAGATCGCCGGGGCGGTTGCGCAGGGTATCGGTGGAGCGATCTATGAGCATCTGGTCTATGACGAGGACGGTAATCTCTCCGCCGGAACATTCATGGACTACCTAATCCCGACGAGCGCCGAAATTCCCGAAATGATAATTGATCACCTCGAGTTTCCGGCGGATAACCCCCTCGGGGTTCGTGGGGTTGGTGAAGGGGGAACCCTTGGACCCAACGCAGTGATCGCCGGGGCGGTAGCGGATGCCTTGGGGATTCTGGTCGATCAACTTCCTGTGACTGAGGGGACAATCTGGGAGGGATCTAAGTGATCGAAATTGAGAAGCGCTCCGACATTAGCCTAATTATCATCGATCGGGAAGAACGGCGAAATGCCCTAGATATAGAGCACTGCCAAATGATCAATCAGGCGGTGCACGATGCTCTGTTAGATGAGTCCCGGGTCATTTTGATTACTGGAAGAGGTACCAGTTTTTGCGCTGGGGCGGACTTTGGCGAGTTGACTGATCCCAGATTTAAAACTGCACTTTACGATATGCTTCGTGCAATCACCGAGGCAAAGGTCCCGGTAATGGCCGTGTTGAATGGGCCGGCGGTTGGTGCTGGGGTGCAGCTCAGTATTGCATGTGACCTTAGGGTTGCAACCGCTGAGTCGTTCTTCTCGCTGCCTACTGCCAAACTTGGGGTTGCGGTTGATCCTTGGACGATTCGTCGACTTGGTGTCTTGATGGGGGGCGGAAACGCCAGAGCAATGCTCCTTGGGTGCGAGAAGATCGACGCACATCGTGCCTTAGCTCAGGGCTTGCTCAATCGCATTGGGGACGCAGCACAAGCATTCGGCTGGGCAGAAGAGATCGCCAGTTACGCTCCGCTTACTCTGGCCTACTACAAATATGCCCTCGAAAAGCAGTTTGAAACTCCAAGGACGGACGTCGAGCTTGCGGAGGCCTTCGAAGCTACCTGGCACAGCGAGGATATCTTAGAGGGACAGCGGGCCCGCCTTGAAAAAAGACCAGCAATTTTTAGGGGTCGCTAGCAATGAAGCCGGCACCCTTCGACTATGTCGTGGCGGCGAGCTCCGACGAGGCCGTGCGGTATCTTGGCGAAGTCGAAGACAAAACGGCAAAGATCATTGCAGGTGGGCAGAGTCTTGTCCCGCTGCTAGCCCTTCGACTTGCGAGACCGAGCCTACTGGTGGACATCAATAGGATTCCCGGGCTAGCAACCATTGAAAGGCTATCCAAAACGTCTGTCCGGATTGGGGCTTTGGTAAGCCATCGCATGCTTTGCGAGCAGATGGCCTTTCCATTATTGAGCGAGGCGGCGAGTTGGATCGGCCATGAAGCGATTAGGACTCGAGGCACCATCGGGGGAAGCCTCGCCCACTCCGATCCCGCTGCCGAGCTACCGGTCGTGGCGGTGGCAGTGGGAATGGTCGTTGAGGTGATTAGTCCTTTGTCGAGGCGAACGATTGGCGCCGAGGACCTCTTCGTTGGAACTCTCGAGAATTCGCTGGCCGACGATGAAATGATCGTTGCCGTCGAAGCTCGACTGCCCGAGCATTGGGCTTTTGCTGAATATGCTCGGCGTCACGGCGACTTCGGTCTAGTTACGGTGGCTGCAGCTGAAGTTGACGGAAAGATCAGGATTGCGCTAGGCGGAGTCGGCAATAAGCCATTGCGAGCCCTAGAGAGTGAGGCTCTCGTAAATGATGCCAACCCTCTCGATGATCGACTCGCCGAAAAGGCGGCAAGGGCAGCAGCAAGCGCCGTTACTCCAAATGGGGACTTCCATGGATCAGCCAGCTATCGGGGGGGATTGGTTGAAGAGCTCGTTGGCAGGGTCCTTAGACAGCTAGCGTCGAGCCGACAAAGCGCATCAGAGAGCCGGAGTTGATCGGATGGAAGTGACATTTTCAGTGAATGGCAAACTGGCGATCATGGATGTGGATCCACGTAGAACCCTAGCTGACGCCTTGCGAGAGGAATTAGGGCTGACGGGCACGCACCTCGGATGTGAGCATGGCGTGTGCGGTGCATGCACTGTGATGTTAGATGGACATCCCGTGCGGTCATGTTTGATCTTTGCGGTTCAGGTCCAGGGAAGCTCAGTGCTGACGGTCGAAGGTCTCGCTGGTGAAGATGGCACCCTTCACCCGTTGCAGCAATGCTTTACACAAAGCAATGCACTGCAGTGTGGTTTCTGCACGCCAGGCATGCTGATTAGTGCGCTAGATCTGTTGAACCGAAACCCGAATCCCACGGCCGCAGAAGTTCGCACCGGGATGTCAGGGAACCTCTGTAGGTGTACCGGATACAATGCGATCACAGAAGCGATAAT
>JAJZCF010000178.1 GCA_021846265.1 Actinomycetes bacterium
AGACACGCTGAAAGTGTCACTGTATTCGAACTCCCCATCCGATTCGCCATTCAGTACGATTTCGGTGGCCAGGACTTGGGCAGAGATTGCCGTGAGGTGCTTCCTTATGGCATCGGCCACAGAGGTGTCGTGATCGTCTGTGACTTCGATGTTGATCCTTATCCGATCGGTGACGTCGAAGTTCGCCTCCTTTCGTGCCCGCTGCACCTCTCTGACGACGTCGCGTGCCAAACCTTCGGCCTCTAGTTCGGGATCGGTGTCCGTGTCCAAGGAGACGACTCCAGCTTTAGATGGCAAGACCCTCGTTCGCTCTGCATCGTTCGGCTTGGTCTGTATTTCGAACTCTCCAGCCAGCAGGGCCACTCCCCCCACCGTGACCGATGAGTCGTCGTTGATCACGAAGTCGCCCGACTTCGCCGCCCTTATGACCTTCTGTGTTCCCTCAGCCAAGCGGGGACCGATTTTTGAGGGTATGACCGAAACCACTTGGGTAGACAGAGTCCCTGGATCTCGAATCAGGTCTACTTCCTTGACATTAAGTTCATCGGTTATCAGGTCAATGTAAGGGCGGAGGGACTCGGCATTTTCGGATGCTATGGTCACTTTACGCAAGGGTAGGCGTGACCTAAGGCCGTTCGATTTGCGGATCGAATGGACTAAGGAGCAGACCTCTTTGACTAGGTCCATGTCGGCAACTAGCTTTGGGTCGCTGATGGAAGGTTGTGATTTGGGCCAGTCGGAAAGGTGCACGCTGCGACCCCCAGTGAGCGACTGGTACACCTCTTCTGACAGCATCGGCAACAGTGGCGCACAGAGCTGTGTCAGAGTCACCAGTACCGTGTGCAAGGTGTCATAGGCGTCATCTTTGTCCTTGGCGGCCTCTCCCTTTTCATCCTTGTTCCTCCAAAAACGTTCTCTGGATCGCCGAATGTACCAGTTATTTAGGGCATCAAGGAACGACTCGACCAGCGAGGTAGCGCTTGAGAGATCAAATTCATCCATGGCCTCTGTGACTTGGTCTATCAGCATCGACGTCTTCGAAAGGATGTAGTGGTCTAAGAGGCCACCCTGATCCCATCGGATTTCACCTCTGATCCCATCGATCTCGGCGTAAAGAGAGAGAAAATAGAATGCATTCCATATCGGGTTAATGATTCGCCTCGTCACGTCGACCATTGCCGCCCGTTCGAGAATCATCTCTTGGCCGCGTAGAACCGATGATGACAGTAGAAACCAGCGCATTGCATCTGCACCGATCTCCTCGAAGATCGCCCAGGGGTCTGGATAGTTTTGTAGGCGCTTTGACAGCTTCCGCCCGTCAGAGCCGAGTAACACGCCGTGCGCCATGCAGTGTTTGAACGGTGGTTTGTCGAAGATCGCCACAGACAGTACGTGGAGGGTGTAAAACCATCCCCTCGTCTGGCCTATATATTCGACTATAAAGTCAGCCGGAAAGTGGTCCTCAAAGGGTTCTTTGTTCTCGAAGGGATAGTGCAGCTGAGCGTATGGCATCGACCCCGATTCGAACCAGCAGTCCATAATGTCCGTTACCCTGCGCATTTGTGACTTACCGCTTGGATCGTCTGGGTTCGGCCTTACTAGTTCGTCGATCGCCGGACGGTGGAGGTCGACTGGCCTAATTCCAAAGTCCTTTTCTATCTCGGCTAGCGAGCCATAGACGTCAATCCTTGGGTAGTTGGGATCGTCCGATTTCCATACCGGAATTGGCGATCCCCAATATCGATTCCTGGTGATCGACCAGTCCCTGGCGCCTTCAAGCCACTTTCCAAAGGCCCCGTCTTTTACATGCCCGGGAACCCAGTCAATCTCCTGGTTCTTCTCTAAGAGGCGGTCTTTTAGAGCGGTTACTTTTATGAACCACGAACTTACCGCTTTGTAGATAAGCGGAGTGTCGGTCCGCCAGCAGTGCGGGTAGGAGTGGTCATATGCCTCCTGTCTAAAAAGAACACCCTTTTCTTTGAGCTTTTCAATCAGATAGCTGTTTGCATCAAAGACCTGCATTCCGGCGATGTCGCCCATTTCAGCGGTGTAGCGGGCCCTGTCGTCTACCGGGCATACCAGCGGGATTCCAGCCGCCTCGCAGGCGATCTGGTCTTCCTCGCCGAAACCCGGCGCCATTTGGACCGCTCCGGTTCCCTCGTCGATAGCGACGAACTCCGCCGCTATCACCCGAAAGGCACCCTCAAGGACTTTGAAGTAATCAAAGATTGGCTTGAAGCGCCGCCCTACTAGAGCTTCTCCTTTGAAACGAGCGACTTCGGTTCCTCCTTCGAGCTCCGATTGGTAGTGCTCCCTGCGGGATTCGGCGATAATATAGGTCTTCGAATCTGCTTCGATTGCTACGTAGTCAATATCAGCTCCGACGGCGAGAGCAAGGTTGGAGGGCAACGTCCATGGAGTGGTCGTCCAGGCGAGGACCCTTGGCGCTCCGGCGATCTCCTTTACCGGACAGCTTGGGTCACTCAAGAGTTCAAATTCCACTGTTACCGCCGGGTCTATTCGGCTGCGATAGGAGTTGTCCTGCCTCGTCTCAAAGTTTGATAGCGGTGTCTCGCATTCCCAACAGTATGGAAGCACTCGGTAGCCCTCATATGCGAGGCCCTTGTCGTAAAGCTCCTTAAAAGCCCAGATGACCGATTCCATAAAGGTAACGTCCATCGTTTTGTAGTCGTCATAGAAGTTGACCCACCTCGCCTGCCTCGTTACGTACCGGTGCCACTCATCCGTGGTGCGATAGACAAGAGAGCGACAGTGATCATTGAACTTTCCTATCCCGAGGGCTTCGACCTCCTGGCGGCCGCTTACCCCTAACTCCTTTTCCGATGCCATCTCTGCTGGTAGTCCATGACAGTCCCAGCCGAAGCGACGTTCAACCCTTCTACCTCGCATGGTTTGGTACCTGGGTATTGCGTCCTTTACGAACCCGGTTAAGAGATGGCCGTAGTGCGGTAATCCGTTTGCAAACGGCGGACCGTCGTAAAACACGAATTCATTGTCTCCGGCCGGATTCTTTTCAACCGAGGCTTCGAATGTGCTGTCTCGTTCCCAGAAGTCGAGAATCTTTTTTTCTATGGCGGGCAGATCCAGTTGACCCTGAATATGCGGGTAGAAGTGGATATTTGTGTCTATGGTTGAGTCAATTCGACGCTTGGTCATTCGTCCAGGATAGTCTGCGGTTTTCAATCGTCATTGTGCTGGCATAACTTCGTACTGCACGGGGTTGAGATAAGTCGATTAAGGTATAGCACGCGTTCTAGCTTTACCCATATATTCTGGTGTGCTGGTTCGGACGTCTAAGTCACTAGTTTTGTGGCTTTGGTAGCCATCATGCGGTGACGTAAACAACAGAGGGGACCTCAGGTAGAAGTTGGAAAAGAGCACCAAGGACAAGACCCAAACTAGTGGGAATGGGTCGAGTGATAGCGCCGATGTAGTTCTCCCGTCGCTGGCCGAATTGACCGACGAGGAACTCGAAGCTCTAAGCGACGAGGAGTTTTTAGCCGGGCAGGGCCAATTGCTCCAGGCGGAGAAGAGCCTACTGCTCGAGCAGGCCGCGAGCCTCAAGTTGGAGGCAGAGCGCCTTGCGCAGGAAGCCGAGCCGGGAGAGGTTCAGTTCGATGAGGAATCGGGAGAAGGCGGCACTACCACTGTCGATCGAGAGCGTAATCTCGCCTTAGCCTCTCAAGCACGAGCGGGTGTTGATGAGGTAGACGAGGCGCTGAGGCGCATGGCGGGCGGGCACTATGGGGTGTGTGCGAACTGTCACATGCCGATTCCGAGGGCTAGATTAAGAGCGCTGCCATACGCTCGTCTTTGCGTAAAGTGCAAGGCCGGCGGTCTTTCTGCGCTTCGCTAGTTAGGAGGAGGGTGTCAACAGGCAAGCTTTATGGGCTAAAGCGTTGGGTCCTTGTCGGTTCGGTTGCGGTCCTTGTGGTTGCTTTGGATCAACTCTCGAAGAGCTGGGCACAGTCGAACTTGGCGTCCCGCAGTATTTCCCTGTT
>JAJZCF010000179.1 GCA_021846265.1 Actinomycetes bacterium
TCGGATCGTGTAGCGCTGCTGCTCGGAGTTCGCCCGGCGTTGGTGCGCTCTTTAGCTCGGCTGGCGTTAAGCCGGCATCCTTCAAGTGATGCGATACGTGATCATAAACGCCCTGCTTGTCGCCGTCGGGAATGTCAGCTCCACCCATCCCGCCATTTAGGACTGCGATAGCGGACTGGCAAGCCTTTGTGCTGGCATCGCCAACCGCTCCATCGTCGGAAACAAAGTGGTGAGGGAACTTGTAGCTAGCCTTCGCATCGGCGCTGCCGGACGGATCGACCCATGCAAAACACTTGCGAAGGTCGGCCTCATCGGACTTGAGATTCTTTTCGTTCTCCCCGGCATCCCAGCTAGTGCTTTTGGTTCCGGTCTTGAAATAAGGGATCGCTGGCATGTTTCTCCTAATCTTCATCCGCGCTGCTACCGGGAACGGGGGTTCCGGGTAGTTGAGCTGGGGTAGGTGCATTCATCGGGGCGTTGTAATCGTCGCCACCGGGAATTGGTGGTTGATCCTCACGAGCTCGGATTTCGTTATTATTCATCCAACCGCCAGTTCGAGCGAGGGTGTAGCTTTGGTAGCGGGTCATTGTGTCAGTTCTCAAAAGACCTTCGAGGTTGAAGCGCAGATAATTCCCACGAGGCAAAAGCTTCTGTTGCCAAGCGTCTTCGATTCGAGAGATCCAGCGCATGAGGGTGTGAGTCACAAAAGAGATTTCCTGATCTTCAATGCCCTTCCCCCAGCTTGTCGTCTTTTGGGTGTCACCGATCATGTGGGGTGGTACGCCGAACATTCGAGCTACGTCGCTAGTCGCCATGCTCCGGGTCTGCAAGAACTGCGCCTGTTCTGGCGGAACAGTGGCATCCGTGTAGTCCATGGCACCCGATAGCACGAGCGGAAGGTGAGCGTTCCCAATTCCACTGTGCCAACTCATGAAATTCTGCCTTAGCGCACGAGCCTCTTCTTCGTCTAGTGGGTCTTCGCTCTTGATGATCCCAGCGACCGTTGAGCCTTGCGAGAAAAACCGAGCTCCGTATTCCTCAGCAGCGATGCCAATTCCCAAAGACCGAGCTGCAAGCTCGACAGGTGCAAGACCGACAACTGATCCCGGAAGCATCATGCCGCGAATGTGGACGATGTCGTCCGAGTCGATTGCGATTCCATTGATCGCAGACTTGTAGACGACTTCGCCCTTCTCGACGCTGATCCGAATATCTTTCGGATTGTGGACGTAAAGCTTTTGAGGCCACAACAGGTCGGGGTCACGCTGCACGATCTGGATATAACTGTTGCCACGCGTAAGTAGCGAAACCAGGATCTGTGCGATACCTTCACGCCACGTCAAGCCGACAAATGGAGAGCCAGCGATCTTCGGAGTCGGCTCGATCCTGACGCGGACTGAACCGTCAGCGGGCCTGCGATAGACCCCACGAGGTAGGCCAGCAATCGAATCGGTGATGAGCTGGACACAAGCGTAAAAGGCGACAACCGACATTGCGCTGTTGTCGTTAATCATTATTCCGGCTGCGGACTTACCCAAATAGCTCGGCGGTGGGATAACCGACGGGTCTTGGATCAGACCGCCTCCGGCCATTGGTTGCGAGCGTAAGAGCTTGCTAATTATCATTGCTTACCCGTCTTCTTGGCCTTCTGTGACGGCACGAGGGATTCTCCAATCAAGACAAGCGAGATTCCAGCGACCATGAAACCGAGCCAGTGGACGAGGGAATAAGCGCCGTAAGAAAGGCTTGTCAAGCCTGCTAGCTCTGCCGTCCACGATGCGATCACAGATCGTTTAGATTCCAAATCTTTGCCTTCTTCTTGCCACCGAGCACACTCGCTCGTTCGTATGCCATGACCGCGCAAACCGCTAAGTCGATCTTCTGTCCTGATCCCTTTGTCGTCTTTCGGAGCTGACCACCCGCTGCCGTTTGGTGTAACTTCGCATTCCCGATGTGGCGTGCAAGAGCCAAATTCCCATCGTGCGTGAAGCTGCCAGCGACGGCACTCTGATACATTCGCTGTGTCGCTGGAACCATCCGGCTAGGCGACTGCGGAAATTCGAGCACAACCTTCTCGCCCAGCTCCCTTGACAGGAATTGAAGGCTTCTTTGCCAGCGATAAGGGTCTGCCACTATCTCCTTCGGCTTCCAGAGCTTCGCAAGCCTCAAGATCGTCTGCTCAACATCGTCAACTGGCACTCGCCAGTGAGGATCGTTCAGAGGCTTCTCCCAATGACCGATCACCATTAGGTGAGGCTTCTCTTCGACCGTGCAAGCAATCAAAGCCGTTGAGTCGTCCGAGAATGATCCGTCAAAGGCGAAGACGACTTGCGTCGTTCCAGGCTTGATCTGACGCTCCGCACCTAGTCCGTTCCAAATGCCTTGCGGAAGCCAGTCGCCAGCACCAGCGGGCCACTGATTCAGCCTTAGCCTTCGGAAGTCTCCTTCCGGAAGCTGCTTCGATTCGGCAATGACCGCCTCAAGCGAGAGGTAATCGCCAAGACCAGGATTCGACTCATACCATGTCGATTCGTCCAGGTGAGAGGCTTTCGGATTAGCCGGCTCATACCATCTGAAAAAGAATGACTCGTCCTTTATCTCACCTGATCGAACTCTGCGACCGTAGTCGTAGAGATCCCAACAGATTCCTTCTGGGCCTTCGCCTGCTGTCGTGATACCGATAAGTAGTGGCTGCTCTCTAGCTGCCATTCCCATCTGCACAATCGACCAAAGCTCGCTACTCGGCTGCCTGTGTACCTCGTCAAAGATGCAAGCGCTTGGGTTGATCCCGTCTTGAGTCCGAGCATCCGCTGCGATTGCCCGGTAAACCGTTCCGGTCACACATTCGATCGCTGTCTTGTAGATCTTGCACCTTCGACTAAGCGAAGGACTCGCTTCGATCATCTTCGTGGTCTCATCGAAAACGATCTTTGCTTGATCCCGACTAGCAGCTGCGGAGTAGATTTCACCGCCCGGCTCAGGATCAGCATTCAGTAAGTAGGCTGCCCAAGTACTGCCAAGGAGCGACTTGCCGTTCTTCTTTGCGACACCGATGAGCGCCGTCCGATGCTTCCGAAGACCCATCTCGCCAGTCGCAAACAGATCAAGTGTGAGCTGGCGTTGCCAAGGCCGATAGTGGATGAGCTTTCCACCCTCAGCGCCCTTTGACTGCACACAGAAGTTCTCGACAAAACTGGCTACCCTCTCACCCTCGTTTACGAGTGTGCCTTGAACCACTTGTCGAATTCGTTTTCAGCCTGCGCCTCAGTAAGTTTGAGCCTTGATCGGTCAGTCGGTGTCAGACCTAAGACGCTCAGTAGCTTTAGATACATCGCATCGGCTTGGCGAAGCTCTCGACGTGCCGGATGGATCTTTATTTCCTTGCCAACCACATCGCCACGAGAGGTCATAATCGGGATCGACTGGAAATGACCATCGCGCTTGAGCACTCTTTTCAACCGCTCACGATCATCTGCGACCTCACAGGCGACCGTCAAGATGGTCGAATCGAGGTCTTTGTTGACCCAGGTCGAAGCGAACTGCCCGACCTTGACCCAAAGCTCTTTGCCAGCCTTTTGAAGGTGGACTGGAGCAGGTGGAAGCGCCACATCGCTTGATACTTGGACGATCTCTAAAGGCTTAGGGATTGGTCGATGGTTAGGATTGCCTAGCCTTATTGCCCTTTCGGGCGGTGTCGGCTTACGGCCGCGCAAACTGACTCACCAAACTTTCTCGAATCGCCCGAAACATGGGCGGGATAACTTGGAACCAACAAAAGAGCTGCTCAAAGCCCCTTTACAAAAGCCTAAAAAAGCGTAAAAAAACAAAGTGAGCGGGTCGGGTCGAAAGCGCTAAGGGTGTAGACATTTTGATATAGGGGGTATATCGATATTGCTGACTGACCACCCCATATCGACCTGACTGACCATCGTCGCCTGACTCGCTTAAGGGCTAGCCTGACTGACCATCCCTAACGATCTCTTTTGCCACTGTTACACGA
>JAJZCF010000180.1 GCA_021846265.1 Actinomycetes bacterium
CCTTTGGTTCAAAGTGACAGTGATGAGTGAGCTGGGCATTGGTTTGGCCTCACTGAGACGTCGTGCTTGTGTGAGCCGAAGCCCATCACCATCGGTCTGAACGCTTACATCAAGCCTTAGTCGCCAGGGTCTCACTTGACTCGGGGTAGTTGCTCCACCGAGCGGCACTCCCGCCAATCGCGTCAAGGCAAAAAAGGACAGTTACCGCCAGCAACCAGGTCTGAGTCAGGTTTCCAACCCACCAATCATTTGCTAAGGTTGCTCAGTTTGCGAGAGTTCGGAGGCCGCCACCAAGAACTCTGTAGCTACCATACGGAATGTTTGCGAAACCTCGTCAAATGATGGCTTTAATCCGTAAACGAGGTCATTTACAAACACCTCGTAGTTTTTGCGAGCTTGGGTGTCGCTTGCAAATACACCGAGCTCATCACCCAAAACACCCAGAGGACGCTGCTTAAAAACAGGAAACCTCTCGCCACCGTACTGTTGTATTTCCTGCACAAGAGTCTCCCCAAAGATGGGAGCAGCCTCACCGGCTAAAGAGGGATTTACGGTAACTATGCAGTGTACGTCGTAGAGGTGCCTCACAAGTCGCGGATCATACCGATAGGCCAGTTCCGGATTGGCCCTGTGCTCAGCGGTGCGACGAAGATAGGAAATCACCTTATCGGACACGATATCGGGCAGTGATACCATCGGGATCGATTGAGAGGAAGGCCAGTCCATCGCTCCATGCCTTTCCAGAATGTTTTTTACTTCCCGGTATTCGATGTTGAATGGCCGATCCACACCCATCAGTTCCACCTTCACGGACGGGCGTAATGCGGTGCGGCTTGGCGGAAAGGCTGATTCGTAGGCCACCGAAGCGCGAATATAGCGGTTGCTGTCCCTGCCGACAATCTCGCCGTCAATGTCAAACCCCGCTCCGCTCAAAGCTCGCCCCAACTCCGCCTTCAGACCCGATAGCGCCTTAGATTTAGCGTTCTTAGAGGGAAACTCTGGCGCGATTATTCGGAAATCCACGTCCTCAGATATCCGGTCTATTATTCCCCAGCCCTGCGATAAGGAAGTGCCACCGGAAAATATAAGTTCGAAGCCGGCATTCCGGCCAACTTTTGCAACCTCAATCACCACCTCTTTAACCATGATCTCTTTTTCTAGTATCACGGGTAGAAGAGACTGTAAAGCGTGGCCTTGGCTACGCACAATGTTTATGCCAACGAGTTGTTGTTGGCTAAGACCTCTCATACCGGACTCCTCCTCCGAAGAGCTTGCGCCGGATGCGACTTTTTCCGACATCGATCATCGCGTAAGGAGGCACCTGAGTAGATCGCCCTTCGTTGTACTCTCTTACAAGCAGACCCGGCTTTGGATCCACGCCCATCTTTATTAGGAAGTCCTCGGCCACAGATGAGCTGTCAAATCTCAGAATCTTGTATCCGGCGTAAGGCTCATCGGTAAGAGTCCGAGACGGTGTGTAGACACCATATCCAGCACGAAACAGAGTCCGGTCCTCGGTTAGTTTGCGAAGAGCGCGGGCAACCACCGACCGGCTCCCAAACCGTAAGAACTCATTGGTGAGGAATGCGGCGTCCGACGATGAAGCTATGTACTGCCGTATTCTCTCTTCTACCGTAGCCATCGCTGCTACCTCATTCGATGTAAAGATCGTTCCAACAATTTCAATTATAATAGCTCACATGTACTATAAGTGCTGTTCAGGACTATGACGAACAAGTACACTTCATCAAGGTTCGGGGAGCACCCAGCCTTGCCCTGCTCCGATTGCACCGAGAGGCCATTCTGAGGCTTGCCGCTAGCTATGACGTATCAAACATTCGTGTTTTTGGTTTCGTCGCCCGCGGAGATGCGACCGAAGAAAGCGACATCGATTTGCTCGTAGACTTTACGCTACGTACAAGCGGCTTGGATCTCATCGCGTTTGCCTAGGATCTAGAAGATTTCCTTGGATACCGTGTAGACATTGCGACCCAAGTTCATCGCATCGTGCAGGATAGAGTGGAACGCGAGGCTGAGGGAATTTAGTGGTTTTGAGCGCACGACCACCCGACCCCGCTGTCGCTGCCATCCGCAATCAAGTCCCACCCCGATTCAGTCGTAGCTCTAATCCGGCTAGATGGTGGGTGGTTCTAGCCCGATGGCGGCAGTTGCCGCATCAACTATACGATCTGCCACGGCGAACAACAGCGCTGCGTCGTTATCAGTCAACTCATTACTAGGCGATAACTCATAACGTCCTCCTACGGCCCAATGGGTAAGCCAATTAAGGGTGTTTTCGTTGGGAAGTTCCGCTGTAAAACGGGCTCGATGCTGATCTGGGAGCTGGTTTATCAATTCGCACAGATCGTGAGTATGCTTGAATTCCCCTCCCCCTGAAACCAATAGTGCCTTAATCGACTTTTCGCCGGCCTGCTGAGCGTGAAAAAGCGCTGCGTCTTGGTCAAATGGGCGCTCACGCTCGGCAACAGCCATATCTCGTTTTGCCCTCTCGAACCAGAGTGTGGCATCTTCAGCAGGGCTTGGTGTTGGCGGGTTAATATACAACTCCTTTGCAATTCGTGGTTCACGACTGTAAACCAACAATCCGTGTACGCCTGCGTCATGTTCTGGATGCCAGGGTCTTTGTTTGTTGTACTCGAAGCGCTTCAGGTCGGTCACAAGTAAGTCATAGGGAATATGTGTCGTGATCGCTCCTGTTGCCCTTGATCCCAAGAGCAGCCATTCACCATCCTCGATCTTGTCAAAGACGACCAGGATATCGAGATCGCTCCCTTGTGCATCCTCGCCGCGTGCAACCGAACCGAAGATAAAAATCTGCACTGAATCGACGGCCTCGACGAGATCATCTACGACTGCGGGTATCCATGCCTTTAACGGAAGACCACCATAGATGGCACCGTGAACCTCCCCGCCCTTACAGACGGGGCTTCTAGCTCCGCCGTATGGTCGAGGTTACCGAACATCGCTCCCATCACGCCACCACGACCAACGGGTCTGGTACCGATGAATCGGTACTGGTGAATGAGTTTGCTAGCTTCGGCTTGCTGATCTGAGTTACGTCAGACAAGGCCCGGTTCTGGGCACTACTCAGGGCTCTGGCTTTTTGGCACTGCACCTTGCGGTGTGCTTTACGTTGGTCAAGTGACCAGCGTTCGACAGCCCGGAGATACGTGACACGGACTTTTGTATCCGGTCCTATGGGTATGTATTCCCCGTATATCGCCTTCTGGAGAATGTTGATAGCTCCTACGGCGTCTCGATGACAAGTGAATCCACAGTCGGGGTTCTTGCATCGGTAGTATCGACCCGAGGGTCGATTGCGTGTTAAACACTTGGGGCAGGTCTTTGTAGAGTACGACTCGTTTAAGTGTTCTACCTCTACGCTGGTCTTCTCTTTGAGATAGCCTTCCTGACGACCTCTTGACCACTGGGATAGTTGCTGGCGCTGGTGACGATTGGCACTCCTGCGCTGTTTCGTCTTTTCCTCTATGCCTCGCACGTCACCAAAGACAAGGCGTCCGGTGTTGTGGTTGATGACATGATTGGTCGCCTTGCGTGAGACCTGGTGATCGAAGTCTCTAAGCGCTAGTTTGGTCTTTCCATTTATCTTCTTCCTCGCCATAACCAGACGGCGGTGTTTGCGTGAACCATTCTTGCACCGGCTGATTTTACGCTGTATCTGCCCTACGGACTTGTTTCTCTGACGTTTGATAGCTCGACCTTCACGTCCGTTGATGATTGTCACGTCTATGGTTGTGTCGTCTACCCAGGTAGCTAGAGTCATCGGGTTGATGACGCCTTCATCGATTGCGGTTACAGCGTGACCGGTCGAGATCTCACGCAGCGTCTGGTAAGGGATATGTAGGCTGAACCGTCTGTTGTCTTGGTCCCAGCAGAGTTGAATTTCACCCCAAAGCTCAGGACCAACGTTCTTGTTGGTTGCGGAGTCAACAATGGTTGGAATTGCTACATCGATAC
>JAJZCF010000181.1:0-2108 GCA_021846265.1 Actinomycetes bacterium
GTCCAGTCCTGAGGTGCTTCGCTGTATGGCGGTGCCAAGGCATATCTGTGTTTTCGGTCAATTTCGCATTTGAAATCGAGGTAAAACGAGATGAAACATGATCTCATGAGTATTGATGCTTTGGGCCAAGCCGAGCTGATTAAAGAAGCAAAGGTCTCGCCTCGTGAGGTAACTGAAGCCTCCATTGCCTCCATTGAAGCCATAAACCCGCAACTAAATGCGGTGATCCATCAGCGTTTTGAGGCTGCACTGCAAGAGGCCGACCAAAATGAGAATTTGGGACAGCCTTTCTTTGGAGTGCCTCTGCTACTCAAAGATCTTGGCGGACTTATGCAAGGTGAACCCCATTATGGCGGTACAAATTTACTGAAGGCGATTGATTGGCGCTCTCCGATCGATTCGTTCTTGGTTTCATCTTTTAAGCGGGCCGGGTTCATTGTTCTTGGGCGAACTAATTGCCCGGAGCTCGGATCCACGGTTACAACAGAACCCCGAAGCTATGGGCCGACACGAAACCCTTGGAATACCGAATATTCCCCGGGTGGATCTTCAGGTGGATCTGCAGCGGCGGTCTCTTCTGGGATGGTCGCCGTCGCTCACGCTAATGATGGGGGCGGATCGATAAGGATTCCAGCTAGTTGCTGCGGATTGGTTGGACTCAAGCCGTCGCGAGGTCGAGTTTCCCAAGGTCCACTGATGGCAGACGCTTGGAACGGAGCAACTATTGATCACGTCCTGACACGGTCGGTTAGGGATTCAGCGGCGGTGTTGGATGCCATATCAGGATATCGAACTGGAGACCCCTTTACGCCGTGGCTGCCGCCATACTCCTATCTTGACTCGACAAAGACCAAACCGAGACGGATGAAAATAGCGCTTTTGGACCGTCCGGCAATAGCTGGTAGGAAGGTAGATCCGGATTGTCAAGCTGCGGTAAATTCGGCCGGAGCGATTCTGGAGGAACTCGGACACGAGGTAACTGAAGCACATCCGAAGGCCATGGAGGAGGATGAGTTCCAGACTACGTTTACCACCATTGCCGCCTGTTGGGTTGCAGCGGATCTTGAGAACTTTTCAGCGCTCCTTGGACGCAAAGTAGAGCCAAACGAATTTGAACCAGAGAATGAGTATCTCGCAGAGTGGGGGCGAAATAGTTCCGCTGCGACCTACCTGAAGGCGACCACTTGGATTGCGGCCTTTCGTCGACGAATGCTTAGCTTTTGGGAAGAGGAGGGATTCGACGTTCTCCTTACACCTACCCTTGCAAGGCCACCAGCTCCTTTAGGGTACCTTTCGGACCCGAAGTTATGGATGGAAAGAACTTTTGATTACATTCAGTTCACGCCACAGTTCAATGCGACGGGCCAGCCGGCCATTTCTCTGCCCCTCTACAGCAATACAGAGGGTTTGCCGATCGGGGTGCAGTTGGTTGGGGGTTTCGCCAAGGAGCATGAACTCCTTTCGTTGGCCGCTGAGATTGAGAGGGTGAGACCTTGGAAGGGTATCAGGCCAAAGGTCTGTGCGTATTAGTTAGCAAAGGGTGGGATTTACTGGGTCACTACGCTGACGTGGTTGACATTAATTTAGGACTTTCAAATTTTTGACTATAGATCTAGCCCCGCCTTGAGCCATACTCTATGAAGTCTGGGTTCTCTGTAGTTTCTGGAATTTTGCATTGTGGTTTTCATCTTTGTGGTGCTTTGGACGGGCCTTACGCCAGGCGAAGTTCGCCAACTTTACCTCTCTAGCCCAAATTGGCTGGACCACAGGTTCCCCGTAGACAAAAGAAGTAGGGTTGGCGGAGTAAGTATCGATAGAGGTTGCCTCGATTAGTGGTAGGATGGTTGGTTGCCACTGACAGGGAATATGTACAAAAACCTGTCTGGTCGCTCGAATGTCCGTTTCGGTCCGAATTTCAACCTCGTCGCAAAACGAAGAAGCTTCTTGAAGTGCCGAGGTTATCGGAATTTACATCGGGTAATTTTGTCGGGGCATAGGTTGCCGTAGGAGAGAGAATTTCAGTGGACCGAGAAGGATCAGAACAGGGCCAGAACAACCGCCGAGGAGGGTCCGCCGGAGGAAGTAGTTCTGACGGGAGGCGTTCGCCT
>JAJZCF010000181.1:2208-3978 GCA_021846265.1 Actinomycetes bacterium
AGGGGACCGCGGGACCAAGATCGACCATATTCACGTGGTGGTTCAACTGGACGACCCACGGGTCCTTCGAGGTACGGATCCTCTAGGCCATCAGACTCTTCGGATAGGCCACGCTACGACCGCGACTCCTCCTTCAGAGGCGACCGTGATCGCAACCAAGATTCGCGTTACGGATCTGGACGTCAAGGGGATCGCGATAGGCGATCTCCAAGGCTCGAGGGACGAGACGTCGATAGGCGATCATCGAGGTCAAACAGTGGCCGCTTCGAGTCCGAGACAGGGGTTGACGAGTCGGTAAAGAGCTATGGCTCCTTGGTTCGCAAGTCTCTGAGGGATCAAGAGATTGGCATTGAAGAGTCTCGAGAAGGCCAAAACCAGTCGGCGAAACCGTCAGGGGCCGTGGTTCCTGACAACAAGAACGAGGCCTGGGTTAAAGAGGAGACTCCCAAGCCCATACGAAATCTTCGCTATGTAGCCCCGCCGAGGCGTAGCTCAAAAAAGCTTGACGCTATGTATAAGCAGGCGGAGAGCGAACTCGCCGAGGCTGGAGTCAAGAGGCTGAGATCAGTGGCCGCTCGCAACATGGTCGATGCAATAGATGCTTACGAGCACGATCGGTATACCGAAGCCCGCACAAAACTGTTGAACGTGTTGGAGGTGGCGCCAACCTTCGTCTCTGCTATTGAACTGATCGGTCTAACTGAATACCGCCTAGGTAAGTGGCTGGATGCGATTAAGCGCCTGGAGCACTGCCATCAGCTCACCGGCTCTAATTTGCAAGATCCGGTGATTGCGGATTGCTATCGTGCTTTAGGGCGTTTTGATGAACTGGAGACAGTTTGGAAACGACTCAAAGAAGCATCACCTGGTGCTGAAGTGGTCGCAGAAGGAAGAATTGTCTATGCATCCCATTTGGCTGAGTCTGGTGAAGTTGCACAAGCAATTGCCCTTCTGGAGACGGCGCTTGGACATGATCGCCGACCAAGAATTCACGATCTGAGGCAAATATACGTGCTGGCGGGTCTTTATGAGAGTGCGGGGAATGTGGCCCTGGCTAGGGAGACCTTCAAGTTACTTATGGACTTCGATGCCACTCTCTACGACGTGGCCGAAAGACTAGCGGAATTGTCCTAGCATTTTCAAACCAAGTGAACGGATTGGCTTGTCGTTAGGAATCCGGATTGTACCAAGGCTGCATGGCCAGTGATGAGCCATGTTAGAAGTACCGCTTGGTGATTGCGCTGAGGTGACCTTTTGCAAGATGCTCTATTTCTAAAGCTTGATGGAGATCGTTTGAAGGTCTATGTCCTAGTAAAGCCGTCGTCGCGACGGCTAGAAATTAGAGGAGTAAAAGAGGAGAGGCTGGAGGTTTTGTTGACCGCGCCGGCTAAAGAGAATAAAGCTAACGTGCAGCTTGTTGACTTCTTCTCTGATTCTTTGAATATTCCGAAGTCTGTGATCTCTGTTCTGGTCGGCAGTCACGGGCGGAAAAAGACCGTTGGGATTGGACCCATTGCTGATCCACAAGGAATCGCCAGAAAGCTAGCCGAGCTAAGCACCGGGTGGTCGCTGGGCGTGTGATCGATCCGACTAGGGCAACAGTAGCTTTAAGTTACAACTTATTGAGCGATATCACCTAGCCGATAGTTGTGTCTGTTGGCCCGATCGGTCGGTAGTTTCTTTGAGCAGATTTGTATCTTTGTTCGTTTCGGGCTTTATGAGCAGGCAAAGGATTCCAATGAACCTCAGGATTGTGTGGGTTGCAACAGT
>JAJZCF010000182.1 GCA_021846265.1 Actinomycetes bacterium
GCGGACCAGGTTGACTCAACGAATCAGTTAGGTTACGCTCTTTTCAATTTACTCCAGAAGTTGGCATGCTAGGGAATTTGGGTGATCGAGTCTGGGGAGTTTACTTTGATCCTCAGCACAGATGCGGATATCAATGCAGCACAGAACATTCTCGCCGCAGGACTTGCGGTCGCAGGACGCGGAGGGATACCGCAGGCACTTAGCCAAAGCGACCCGATGAAGCGTCAACCCTGGGAAGTAGAAGTGGCTTGCATCACCATCGATACCCGGAAATCCTCTTCCGTGAGGCAGGGGAGGATGTCAATTTCTTTGCTCGGCTAGCTATTCGCATCGGACTGCTCGTTTGTACTTAGCTTTGGGTTGGGTCAGCTAAAGGTTTTGGCTCGAGATTTGAAAATTAATTGATTTCAGCTTGGCAGAGTTTTTGAAAGGGGATGCCTGTGTGTCTAGCCATTCCAGCTCGTATCGTAGAAATAGCAGACAACGACCTAGCAATTGTCGACCTGGGCGGCGTGCGCAAGGAAGTGTCTCTCGCCCTTGTGGAGGGGATTGAAGTCGGCGACTACGTCATCATCCATGTCGGCTATGCCCTTACTCGCCTGGATCCGGAAGAAGCAGAAAGAACGCTTTCTATCATGGCGGAAGCCGACCTGTCTACCACAGAGGCAGCTTTGTGAAATACGTCGACGAGTTCCGAGACGGTCAGCTCGCCCAGGGGCTGGCTCGGGCTATCGCCGCTGAAGCACTCCCTGATCGCCGCTACAACTTTATGGAGTTCTGTGGCGGACACACCCACGCCATTTCGCGTTATGGCGTGCCGGACCTCTTACCTTCTAATGTGAGGATGATCCACGGCCCGGGCTGCCCGGTATGCGTACTTCCGATCGGCCGTATAGACCTCGCAATCATGCTCGCCCTAGAAAAAGGCGTGATCCTGTGCACTTACGCCGACACACTTCGTGTTCCGGCCTCGGGGAGGCTATCGCTTATGAGGGCAAAGGCGAGGGGTGGGGACATTCGGATGGTCTATTCGGTCACCGATGCAATAAAGATTGCCCGCGATAACCCCAACAAAGAGGTGGTCTTCTTCGCTATCGGTTTTGAAACAACGACTCCTCCAACCGCCGAAGCAATCCGGCAGGCCGACTCTGAAGGAATGAAGAACTTCTCCGTATTGTGTTGTCACGTATTGACTCCCTCTGCCATCATCAATATCTTGGAATCCCCAGAAGTCAGAGTCCTCGGTACGGTACCGCTGGACGGTTTTGTGGGTCCAGCCCACGTCTCTACGGTCATCGGGAGTCGACCTTATGAGTTCTTCGCCGAAGAGTACCGTAAACCGGTGGTTATCGCCGGATTTGAGCCCCTCGACGTGATGCAGGCAATTTTAATGCTGATTCGCCAAGTCAACGAGGGACGAGCAGAAGTAGAAAATGAATTCACTCGGGCGGTAACCCCAGATGGAAATCTCAAAGCACAAAAGCTGGTGAGTGAGGTCTTTGAGCTAAGGCGGACCTTTGAATGGAGGGGGCTGGGCGAAGTTCCGTATTCGGCCCTAAAGATTCGTGGTCAATACGCCCAACTCGATGCAGAGCGGCGCTTCAACCTAGAGTACAAGCCAGTACCAGACAACAAGTCGTGCGAATGCGGTGCTATCCTGCGGGGACTGAAAAAGCCCATCGACTGCAAACTCTTCGGAACCGTTTGCACCCCGGAAGATCCCATGGGATCTTGCATGGTCTCCTCGGAAGGAGCTTGCGCTGCGCACTATAGCTATGGAAGGTACAAAGACGCAGAGGTGACCCTTTGAGCGCTGAGATTAAAAAGGGCTACATACGCCCCCTCGATCTAAGAAACGGCCGGGTAGATATGAGCCATGGCAGTGGGGGACGTGCCATGGTGCAGCTGATCACAGACCTGTTTTCCAAACACTTTGCTAATGACTACTTGAGCCAGGGTAACGACGGTACTCTGCTACCCGAGGCAAAGGGCAGAATAGTAGTTTCCACCGATAGTCACGTGGTATCTCCGTTGTTCTTCCCCGGCGGTGACATCGGCTGCCTTTCTGTCCACGGCACGGTCAACGACGTGGCTGTCATGGGAGCAACGCCTTTATACCTCACCGCAGGCTTCATACTCGAAGAAGGCTTCCCGCTGAAGGACCTGGCCAGGATCGTGGAGTCAATGGCGAAGGCCGCTAAGGAAGCGGGCGTTACCATCGTGGCCGGAGATACTAAAGTCGTGGAGCAAGGGAATGGCGACGGAGTGTTCATCACGACAACCGGACTGGGTTTTCTGCCAGATGGTGATGAGCTGTCGGGGGACCGGGTCCGCCCTGGAGACGTGGTCCTGCTATCTGGCACACTCGGCGATCATGGAGTTGCGATCATGAGCCAACGGGAGAATCTGTCCTTTGACACTCCGATTCTTTCCGACACCGCCGCCCTAAATGGACTCGTCGCCACGATGCTCGCTTCGGGAGCGAACCTAAAGGTAATGCGTGATCCAACGCGAGGTGGCCTCGCCGCAACGGTGAACGAGATCTCCCATCAGTCTGGCGTGGGAATCCACCTCGACGAGGCGAACATACCGGTCAGGGCAGAAGTAGAGGCCGCCTGCGAACTCCTCGGACTCGATCCGCTCAACATTGCCAACGAAGGCAAACTCATCGCCATTTGTGCAAAAGAAGATTCTGACCTACTGCTGGCGGCGATGCGCTCCCATCCTTTGGGGGAACGCTCAGCGATCATCGGCCAAGCGGTAGAAGACCCCAACTGTTTTGTGCAGATTAGGACTCGCTTTGGAGGACGACGGATGGTGGATTGGCTCTCCGGTGAGCAGTTGCCGAGGATCTGCTGATATGCGCATACTCCTCCTTACACATACTTTCAACAGTCTCACCCAGCGGATTTTCTTAGAACTCTCCAACCTAGGACACGAACTTTCCGTAGAGTTTGACATAAATGACGCGGTGACCACAGAAGCGGTAGAGCTATTTCGACCACATCTGATTCTGGCTCCCTATTTGCGAAGGGCAATTCCCGAATCGATCTGGCGTAACCACCTCACCCTTGTCGTCCATCCCGGAATCGTTGGCGACCGTGGACCTTCGGCGATTGACTGGGCGATTTTAGAAAACGAGACCGACTGGGGCGTTACCGTCCTGCAGGCCGAGGCGGAGATGGACGCTGGGCCGATCTGGACGACGGAATCCTTTGCTATGCGGGAGACAACAAAGTCCAGCCTCTATCGCAACGAGGTTACCGAGGCGGCGCTGCGAGCAGTACTCGGCGCCGTTGAGCGGGTGAAGGAGTACAATTCCGGGGCTTGGAAGCCGGTTCCGCTTGATAAGTGGGTCCATCGAGGCCGTCTTCGTCCGGCGATGAAACCAGAAGATCGATCAATCGACTGGGAACGGGATGACACCTCGACCGTTCTTCGCAAGATCAGGGCCTCGGATAGTTTTCCGGGTGTACTCGATACCTTATTTGGCAAGCCATGCCACCTGTTTAATGCTCACGCTTTTCCCGCAAAGGGGACGCCGGGAGAGGTGGCCGGACGTGTGGGCGATGGCGTAGTCAAGTTAACGTCGGATGGCGCAATATTGATCGGCCACGCAAAGCGGGACGATTTTTGGCCCGGTATAAAACTTCCGACGGCCATAGCATTTCCTGAAGCGACCGACCTTACCGACCTTTCCGAAGAAACCGGGGACATTCGTTACGAGGAGGTCGATGGGGTAGGCTACTTGCACTTCGATTTCTACAACGGCGCAATGGGCACAATGGCATGCAAACGCCTACTGTCCGCCTACACCCAGGCACTTAGTCGCCCGATTCGAGTAATCGTTTTAATGGGGGGTTCCGACTTTTTTAGCAATGGTCTTGACCTCAACTTGATCGAGGCATCCGAAAGTCCCTCAGACGAGTCATCGCTGAACATCGAGGCAATGGATGATTTGTGCCAAGCGATACT
>JAJZCF010000183.1 GCA_021846265.1 Actinomycetes bacterium
GCAATACTGGCCGTACTCGGAGAGGCAAGAACGACCCTCGGGCTAGTGAGAATGAAGCCCGACGGAAGAACCTTGTAAAAGGTGCATCTGGTGAATAGGCTCACTATTGATCATTCGGATGCAACGGCTCTAGTGCGTGTGACCAAACTGTGCAAAGCCGCGGGCTTAAGTTCACTAGCGACCTTATCTAACTGCCTCTAAGAGTCTTTTCTTTATGGACCTATCTTCGTAAAATGATTTAGAACTGCGAGAATAGTGGCGGACTACGTGACGGAAACGGAGTCGTCTTGGATCTGAGCGCTGGTGCCGCCCGGCCACTGAGCGATCAAGCTGTAGCGATCACCGCGTATCAGGCTCCGGCGCCATTCGATCGGGTCTGAGCCTGATAAAGCGAGCCTATTGATCGAAAATAAGCCAACGTTGCCAGATATTTTCAGCCTGAGCTGGTCGGATGGACCCGGAACTATCGGTTGGATCTTCTCCCAGCCCCCAGTAATCCGCACGCTGCAGTGCTTAACTAAAGCCTCATACAACCCGCCGGTGGTTAAGTCAGCATCCAAAAGGGCACCAGCTCGACTCCACGGGAGCCAGGAACGGTCCCATCCAATTGGATCATCTCCTGCGTAGCGCAGACGTTCGATATATATTGCGTCACTGGCATCTTCGCCGAGGAGTTGCAACGCCTCGGCTGGGGCCTTCTCGCGCCTTGAGGTGATGACGATACTCTTTTCAACTAATCCCTGGGCCCTCACCGTAGAAGCCATGCTGTATAAAGCGTTCAGAGGCTGTTCTAGGAGAGTTCGAGTGACGGTTGTTCCTCGGCCCCTTCGGCGCACTACGAGGCCGTCGGCTTCAAGGTGTCTGATAGCCTCGCGCACGGTCTGTCTACTCACTGCGTAGCCCTGAGTGAGTTCCTCTTCGGTTGGGAAGCGGGAGTCAAACTCGCCCCTTCCCGTACGCTGCCGGAGATCGTCACTGATCTGCGCCCACAATGGAAGAGGGCTGCTCCGGTCTGCTGCCTCGACCATATTAGAGCCCCGCAAGTAAGAACGACAGGATCAACACGGCCATTACGAAAATGGTAACCAAAGTCATCGCCGGATCTTTTTCGATCGAGAAGGAGACGATTGCCACTGCGACTCTCAGGATTGGAGTCAATATAAGCAGCATCGTCCCGAGCACGATGATTCCGCGCCCCTGCCCCTTGGAGAGGGAAGTGACTAGAGCGGAAAAGGAGTGCGGAAATTGAGTAGTCCCAGAGGTCAGACCGTGGTAGGAAATGCTACCTGAGAAAGAGGCGTAGGACGGGTGGTGGACAAACATTACCACTATTCCCGCGATGAAGACGAGCACGCTGACGGAGACACCTATGCGCAGCACGAGGCTGATGGTGATCTCTGTTAAGCGGATCTTCTCTTCCATCTCCTTGGCAGCTTCGGGCGTGGCGGGTGGTTGGCGAGTCAAGCGCATTTAGAAGAACCCCCTTTGCAACATCTCTAGGGAAATGACCACCAAAACCACCACAAAGATTATCCTTACTGCGTGGCTGGTGATCTTGCCCAGTACTTTGGAGCCGACAGTGGCTCCGATTAGAACCCCGATCGCTACGGGGGCTGAGATGATTGGGTCAATTTGACCACGGGTAAAGTAGACCCCTGCGCTGGCAGCTGCGGTTACGCCAATCATGAAGTTGCTAGTAGCGGTGGAGACCTTCATAGGCAGGTGCATGGCAAGATCCATCGCTGGAACCTTGAGAGCTCCGGACCCAATACCAAGCAGCGCGCTGACCAGGCCTGCGATATACATCATGAATAGGCCGAGTTTGGTTCCAGTAACTTTGTAGGAGATCTCTCGCTTCTCGGCTTCGTCGTAATATTCACCGTGGAGCTCCAACACGTTTGCGATCCGGTCGTGTGAAACGGTCAACGGAGCGGCAGTACGGCGACGTTGGAAGGTCGCAACCGCTGAGTAGGCCAGAACTACACCAAAAAGGATGAAGAGAAACCTTGTCGGTAGCAAGGTAGTGAGATAAGCGCCGCTGACCGCACCGGTTGTCGTCGCGATCTCGAGAAACATCCCCGCACGCAGGTTAGTCATCTTTTCTCGCACATATGCAGCTGCGGCGCCACTGGAAGTAGCGATGACTGAAACGATGCTTGCACCAATTGCGAGACGGATATCGACGTGGTAAAGCAATGTCAACACTGGCACGATTACCACACCGCCACCGAGGCCAATCAGTGAGCCAAGGACGCCCGCGACGATCGAGATCAGACCTAGGGAGATCACGAAATCAAGAGGTGTCATGTGTTATATTGTACATACAATCGGATGACTGTACATCAGTAATTTAAGTTTTTTGGCTTTTTTTGATCTGGCACAGTGACTAAAGGGGTCTGGCGCACAGAGTTTGCTTATTGCTCGGCCAAGGCCCTTGCTAGTCGCGCAAGATAACGGACGACGATGGAAGTAGTTGGCCTGCAATCTGATAAACGAAACTTAGGCCGGACCAAATTTGCATTTAGGTGACTCTGCCTGGGGCTTCGAGCAAAGAGCTGGATGGCTGGAAGTTGGCTGCTATGGACGTAAAAGAATTTGCAGATGACTTCAACTTGGCAAAGACTGGCAACGACCTCGATATCGGGAGCAGGTGGTTTGCCTAGCGGCGGTCCCGTGCTGTGGTTGGGCTGGCACTAGGCAAAAGTTACAGACAGGAGATGCTCGCTTTTTCCAATCTGCCTTGGATGAGTCCAATGCTACTGAGGCTGGTTCTGGAGGATTCTTAACTCGATTAAAAGTCCCTTAGGGGTCGGCGGTGACACCGTTTCGTAACTGCTTGGGGGCGGGTTCTTTATGCCTATCTCCCAAAAGTTTCCATCGGAGCCGGCAATTCTTGCTATCAGGTTTGACCCAGAATTGGACGTGGTGTTGGTAAGAATCTTCCATCCCCTATTCCCTAAAGCGGGCACGAAAAAGGAATTGAGTTTCGCCGGTGGAATCGACACCTCGAGGATAAGACCTCGATCGAAAGCCCCAGCTCCTTGGTCAAAGTTTTCGACGCCTATCAACTTTGAAGATGCCGGTATGAATGTCGCTTTGGCTACGTTGGCCGGCAGGAAGCCGCCGGATGTAATCTGGTTGAGGTAGCTAGTCGCGGGCATTTCTGGATATGGTAGCGGGAGGTTAGTGGGCGAAGATGAGGTCGGAACCGCCATGATCGCCCCGACCGTCATGCCGATCAAAAGGGCAACTCCTACTGCCCACGCGATTTTGTTTTTCAATGGTTGGGAAGTATTCGTTATTCTCACCTTTCTGAAATGATCATTGGAGCCAAGCTAGCTTATCGGTGCTTTAAAATTGTTAAGAGGTCTTGCTGCTCAGGGAATCATTGGCATTCCGGCAGGATGATGCGTCAATCCACCCACTTCACTTTTTCCTTGATCACCCAAAAAGTAATAGTTTTTAAATCCCGTGATTGATGGTGAGGCCTTGGAATGGACTGAAAGTGAAGCCTGGCATCGTTAATCAAGCCATATTTACGTCCGTCATCTTGTCGAGCAGTTAACACTTCCGGCGAGTTTTGAGGACCCATCCTTACGTCTGAATCCATACCTAATTCGAGAAAACCTCAAAGGGGCGTATGGTGATTGAGGACCTGTACTGATCGGAAAATCTGCGAATAGGTTAGAGTGTACTTCTCACTATCCTTTGGATGTGGTAACGGCGGCGTGGCCGAATGGTTAGGCAGAGGCCTGCAAAGCCTTGCAAAGCGGTTCGATTCCGCTCGCCGCCTCAATTGGCCCCTATCTAATTTCGATAGGGGCCGGTTTTTTGAGCTGAGGATAAAAATGCCAACAGTGCAATGATTTAGCTAGTTAGCTGCTAGGTTAATGGCCCACGGGCCGTTGGCGCAGCTGGTAGCGCACTTGCATGACGCGCAAGGGGTCAGAGGTTCGAGTCCTCTACGGCCCACCA
>JAJZCF010000184.1:0-1649 GCA_021846265.1 Actinomycetes bacterium
CCCATCAAGGTGGAACGGGTTGGCTAAAAGGGCCATATCGTCGCAGGGGACTGCGACAAGGTAAAAAATTGAGGACCAAGGAAACTTTGCCCTTGGTCCTCAATCAGATCTATCTGGATCTGGGTCGATCCCTACCTAGCGCCGCGGTATCCTCCGCTACGCGAACCCGAGCGGCTCGCCGCCGGGCGTGAGCCCCCAGATGCTCCACCGCCGGAAGAGAACCGGCTTCTGGATCCGCCCTGGAAGCCACCGTGCGAAGAGGAGCGCTTTGCGTCCCCTTGTCCGTAGCCGGAGCGTCCCCTTGGTCGGAAGTCACTCGAGCCACGTGGGTCGTTGCTGTGCTCTTGGGGTGGTGGTATGAGCTCTGTCGAACCCGAGGCGATATCTTTTAGTCGATCGTCATCCGATCTTGCTGGGGCGATACCTTGGTTGATGCCGAGGATCTTCTGCATCCTCTTGATCTCACGCCATTGGTGATCTAGCACTAACGTCGCAACTACTCCCTTTGCACCGGCGCGTGCCGTACGGCCCGCCCTATGGACATAGGCCTTGTGATCCTCTGGGAGGTCGAACTGGATGACTAGGTCGAGGCCGGAGACGTCCAGACCCCTAGCCGCAACGTCGGTCGCTACCAAGATCGAAGATTTGCCTTGGCTAAAACGTGTGAGCGCCCTTTCTCTGGCCGCCTGGCGGATCCCGCCGTGCATAACCGATACCGATAGGCCTTTTTGCTCGAGCCTCTGGGCTAGCCGATCCGTACCGTGCTGAGTCTTGACGAAGACGAGGGTTCTTTCGGCCCCGCTCGACATCATGTAGACGACATCAGCCCTGTCGGCTTCGGATACTGCAAAGAAGTGGTGAACCGCCGAATCGACAGTTGGCGACTCGTCTGGCAGTTCATGGCGAATCGGATTCTTCATGTACCGCTTGACTAGTCCATTGATTACGCCGTCGAGGGTTGCCGAGAAGAGCATCGTCTGGCGATCTTCGTTGGTAACGTCCATGATCTCTTCAACCTGTGGCAAAAAGCCCATGTCGGCCATGCGGTCTGCCTCATCGAGAACGACCATCTGGACCTGGTCTAGGTCGACCATCCTCCTGTGGATCAGGTCGATCAGCCTGCCTGGGGTAGCAACGATGATGTCGACCCCGCGCTTGATTGATTGTGACTGACGGTTTATCGATACACCGCCGTAGACGACTTCGACCTTCTTTTTGGTCCCCCTTGTGAGGTTAGAGAGGACTTCGTGTACCTGTACGGCTAGCTCACGAGTCGGTACTAATACCAGAGCCGTAGGATGATATGGTCTCGCCCTGAGCGAGTTTTGGAGCATCGGTAGCCCGAACGCTAGGGTCTTGCCGGAACCGGTGTTAGCTTTGCCGCATACGTCGTGGCCGGCTAGAGCATCCGGGATGCACATTTCTTGAATTGGCAGGGCGGTTGGCATGCCAGCCTCCACTAAGGCCCGGACCAGATGTTCGGACACGCCAAGGGATTCAAATGTAGAACTCAAACTATTCCTTTTTTCGATGTTATTTCAAACGCGTCCTCAAACCCTAAAAAGACGGTCACGCAGAAATACATCTCAAAGGAAGGAGAAACGCCGGAGAGACTTTGCAACTCCGCAATAATTAGTATAACCAATTAG
>JAJZCF010000184.1:1749-3975 GCA_021846265.1 Actinomycetes bacterium
TTTGTCGAATTGTAATTCACTAAAGGCCATGTGATAGCAACGTGATGCGAAGGGTGACTTGTGGAAAACAAAGGTAATCGCAATCTGTTTGAACGGGGGGTTTACGTCTACGATCCCCTGGACTATCCCCTCGACTGGTTAATTCAGCGTGGCGTCAGGGTCACGATGGGAGCACCGTTGGCATCAACAGGCAAAGCTAGGGTGAAGATCGCCGAGTCAGAGCTCATATCGAAAGCATCGGGGCACGTTGCGCTATTGGGAGCGAGCGGGGCCTATATCACCCGGGGCGTGATGGAGTCACTGAGCGACCTCAGATTCATTTTGAAACTTGGCATCGGCACAGAAGTAATCGATATGGCATCCGCTTCCGAATTTGGCATTATGGTCGCCAACACCCCGGTCGAGCTCGAAGTCGATGTCGTCGCCGAGCACTGTATCGCTCTTATGCTCGGCCTGTTGAAGAGGCTCGACTTCTATAACGTCGCCTGGTTGCGCGGTGGTGGCTGGAAGGATCCAGAGCATATGTCGGGAACGCTTTTTGGTCGCACCATTGGAGTTGTGGGTTTCGGACACATCGGCAGGGCGGTTGCAAAGAGGCTTGCCTCTTGGGGCGTGAGGATCTTGGTCCATGACCTCAAGGCCTTCGACCCGCCCCTGGGGGTCGAGGTAGTAGATCTAGATCAGCTGCTCGCCGAGTCTGATTTAGTCACTCTGCATGTGCCAGGAGTGGCGGCGGGCGAACCGCCCCTACTCGATGAACAGCGCCTATCGATGATGAAAAAGGGAGCGCTGCTCGTAAATACCGCCCGGGGCAATCTCGTCGATACTGAAACCCTCAAAGTCATGCTCAAGAGTGGACAGCTAGCGGGAGCGGCCTTTGACGTGTTCAACCCCGAACCCCCAAGACCCGACGACGAACTGCTCAGTTGTGCAAACGTCATCGCCACTCCACATATGGCGGCGTGGAATAAGGACCTTAGGGCTGCGATGGCGATGCTCGCCTTTGAAAACTTATTCACCATGTTTGAAGGAGGGGTTCCAAAGAACCTCGTCAATCCAGAAAGCCTGAAAGGACAAAGATATGGCCGCTGACGCCCAATCAGAGATGCGCTCGTGGAACATGAAGTTTCTCGGTTACACCGATCAAGGTGGCATGCCTGGCGGCACTCAGGTGATGGTCAACAAGAAGCACGCCTACATCGGCAAGAATGAGGGCGTTAGCGTTATAGATGTCGCTGACCCTCGAAACCCCAAGGCTGTGAACTTTCTCGAGGGTGCGAAGAACTCATGGCACATCCACCTCCAGACCCACGATGACCTACTGCTGGTGATCGATTCAGTCGATTTCTATATGGTCAAGCCGATTGAGACCGAGTACTACGGCAAGTCAATAGATGGAGTCCACTCGTCGATGTACGGCAAGCGCGGTGAAGACTTTGCCGCTGGGATGCGGGTCTATGACATTGCTGACCCCGCCAATCCACGGCAGATCGGATATCTCCCGGTTGAAGGTTGTGGACTCCATCGCATATGGTATGACGGTGGCAGGTACGCTTACGCCTCGGCTCTGCTCGACGGATATACCGACCACATACTTTTGATTATCGACATGATCGACCCCACCAATCCGGTCGAAGCCGGAAGATGGTGGATCCCGGGGATGTGGCGTGATGGCGGTGAGACCCATAACTTTTATGGAAGGGTTGCGCTGCATCACGCTGTTGTGGCCGACGGGATAGCATACGGCGGCTGGCGCGATGGCGGACTGACCATTGTCGACGTAAAAGACCCAGCTAATCCGAAGCTGCTAGTCCATCGGAACTGGTGTCCGCCATTTGGAGGTGGAACTCACTCCTGTCTTCCGCTCTTAGATCGAGATCTCCTGCTCGTGGCGGATGAGGCGGTCCTTGATAACTGTGCCGATCAGGTGAAATACTCCTGGGTATTCGATATCAGGGAGAAGTCAAACCCGGTCAGTATCTCCACCTTTCCAACCCCTTCCGATAGGGACTACTGCAGCTTCCCTGGCCATTTTGGTCCCCATAACTTTCATGAAAATCGTGAAGGTTCCTTCCAAAGTTCGAAGATTATCTTTGCGACCTATCAGAACGCCGGACTGAGGGTCTTCGATATCGGCAACCCGTTTCGCCCGGAGGAGGTCGGATTCTTCGTACCGCCGCTTCCGGAAAAGATGACCGAGCGACGAAAGGGTAGGCCGCTATCACT
>JAJZCF010000022.1 GCA_021846265.1 Actinomycetes bacterium
CACTAAACGATCCACACCTCTTTTTCATACCTCTAAGGAAATGTTGACTTGAAGGATGAGCTGACCTCGATCCTTTCTTCAGGGCGACTCCGGCGTCGCTTACCCAAGCGGGGTGAATCAGCATGGCGAAGCTTTCTTGATGGCATAGCCCCCATCTCAGATTGTCTTTTTCAACAGCTGACAGGGCGTTTTTAAGCCACTGAGAAAAGGACACCCACTTCAGATTGATCAGTCTTTGGGGGTCCCTCACCTAAAGGTCTGACCATGTAGTGACCCATGTGAACGCACGTTGGCCTATTCTCCAAAAACGACAGATTTGAGTCTGCCTTATGCTTCCTGGTCCACCGCGACATCAAGTTGGTCCCAATCCCGAGTCTGATTTCCGGCTGGTTCAGAGTTACCAAGAAGGTCACCGGGTTGAGTCTCTTCTGATTCTGAATCTACTTCCAGCCCATTGTTAGCAGCCGCAACAGACCCACCAGCGCCGAGCTCGACGGCATCGCCGGGGAGATCGCTTGAGTCAGAATCAATAAGTTCCTCCACCTTTCCCTTCTGTTCAACCTGTCGAGTTGACTCAGGATTTAAGGTGTTTTCTGCCCTCGCTATCATTCGGCCTGCGCCCGTTAGAATAGAAAGAACGCTATTTCTCGCTGCCTCTAACTCTGAAACCTCCTTGACCAGCACGTCAACCTTCTGCCTAGCGTCATCTAGGTACGACGTGCGGAGGTCTTTAGCTCTAGCTACAATTTCGCTGCCCTCTTGACGGGCCTTTTCAATTAGCTCATCACTCTGTGTTTCTGCATGTCGTACCAGCTCATCGGCTTGCTTCTTTGCGCGAAGTATAAGATCCTGAGCGCTCTGAGAAGATTCCAGCTGCAAGGCCTCGGCTTTAGCCTCGGCATCCTCCACGATCCGCTGAGAGCTGCGCTCGGCCCTGTCTAGGATGGCGTCCGAATGACTTTCAGCTTGAATTCGAATTGCCCTCGCCGTGTCGGAAGCTATACGAACTACTTCTGCGGCCTGCTCTCCGACCATCGACGGATCCAAAATCGAATCCTCCGGACGACCTCGTAGCGAACGCCTGTGAACCTCCAGTTCAGAACTTACGCGACTTAGCATGGACTCCAGCACCGCCACCTGAGCCGCTACCTTGCCCAAAAAGGCCTTAACCTCATCACGGTCATACCCACGTCGAGTTGTGGCGAACTCCGCTGTAGCTATTCTCTGTGGTGACAGCCCGTCATCGCGGCTATTTGATGCATCTAAAGACATGGTTAGATACTAAACCTAAAAATGGTCTATGGAAGTTTCTCTAGAGTTTGAACCGCCTGTGCTAATGATGAAACCTCAACCACCCTTATGCGGCCCGCATCAGCGGCGAGAGCCACTTTATACTCTTGAGGCGGAACAAGAAATACCTTGGCCCCCCCGGCTATGACCGTAAAGGTCTTCTGCCGAACCCCTCCAACATCACCGACTTGTCCCTGAGAGGACATGGTTCCAGTGGCCGCTACCACCTCACCTTTAGGAACCGTCACCACTCCAAGTTTTTGTAAAATACCCAAAGCAAAGGCCAGTCCCGCCGAGGGACCCCCGATCTGACCCGTGGATATCGACACTGTCGTAGGTAGATAGTAAGCAGATCCCGAGTCAAACTCGATTCCAAGCAAGGGTTTTGACTTTTGCTGTGGGTCCTTGGCGAGTTCGACAGAGATATTTTTAACCAAAGGATTCCTGGTTCCTCCAACCTGCCTGAGCACTTCAAGGCTGACAGTCTGCCCACTCTTTAGAGTCGAAAAAACCTTCTGAAACTCAGAGATAGTCGGGGTTAAATTACCGTTTACGGCGGCGATGATGTCACCAGCTTGGAGTTTCCCATCTGCTGGAGTGCCCGGAACTACGGCGACAACGTACGCCCCCTTGACGGCTTTCACCTTTTGACCAGCGTAGCGAAGGGCAGCTACTGTAGCGGTGAGCTTCGCCGACTCCATCTGAGAAAGCTGGGAAGACGTAAATGTCTTGGTCGAAGCGCTCCCGACTATTTCCGATGATGGAACGTAGTCAATCTTCGAATTCAAATGATCAATTGCCCACTCGAATGGGGTTAGAGGGCCAAGAGTAACATCGGTCATAAGAATCTTTCCCGGATAGGTCCGAGCATTTACGCCTTTTAGCTGGATAATCCTTGCAACATTCTGCGTCTGGCCCGGCGCTATAAAATACGTGCCGAGATTAAAAAAGCTTCCCCAGGCAATTAGCGCCGCGAAAACCACCACTATCGGCAAAATGAGCCATCTTCTTAGGGACATATATCTTCAGTCTGCCTTGAAAGCTAAAAGACTAGTAAGGAGCCAATCTAAGTGAGCTGAGAATATTCCGAGTCAAGCAACTTGGCATCGCTATCGACCTATTGATCACTATACATGGCGACATTGGCAGGCAATAGTGATCCGCATTTGCTTTTTTAAAGGTTCCAAGCTCGCTTCCGGTGCAGGCTACACTCACTTTTACCGTTGCCACAAATCGATCTCCTGTGACCACTCGCTTGGCTTTTCTTTTCCCGAAGTATCACCGATTGACTCGCGGACCATGAGACCTCGTGTTCGGGTTTCCCGGGTGGCCGGTAATCCAGCCGTGCTGCTGCCATGGACAGCTGCCGGAGGCATCAAGCCACCACCTTTTTGGGGTTGCGCGAAACTCCGCCAAGACTAGCGACGGATCCGGTGGCGACGGCAGCTTCTCGATCAAAAGAGCGGTCTTAGGCAGAACTGTGCTGGGGGGGGTCTTCCTCGCTAGCTCCCTGGCGGATGACCAGCACGCAGTAGGTGAAGCAAGCATAAAGCTGTGCTTCTATGAGCCCGAGCGCCCAGTTCCAGGCGAACCGCCCGGAAGCTTCATGGGAGGGGATGTACTGGCAGCGGGAGACTCGATCATCCTCAAACCAATACCCCTGGCATACCCGTTCCGAAAGGACTTCCCTCTCTAAGAGGGCAGTTGTCGACTTTAGCGTCGTCAACGACGACGTTACTCCAACCCCTCAAGGAGAGTGTAGCTTCTAGTTGCTCGATGCCGAAGCTAACCAGAGGGTCACGGCGCTCGACGACGATCGTGGTTTACGCTGCATCAGCAATCGAAGGGCTTGCACCGCCGACCGTTTATTACAGATCCGACTTCACTCAGCACGGCCGAGACAACCACGGCCTGCGAGGTGGCCCACTCGGTCATGGCCGCAACTTGGCGGTCGCGGGCGGGTCGCCGATCGTGAAGTGACACGCAGCCATAGACAACCGCCGAAGCACTTTTCGCAGCGCTCGCCTTCGGCACCTCCAGCAAAACTGCTCCTGATGGCGTGCGAACGGCAAAGACGGGGGCTTTTTGTCCTTGAACCATTTCTGTGTCCTGTGGCAGTCAATGACGTCTAGTAATGGATGCCGCCTTGCTCTGCCCACTAGGACAAGTTCTTCTCCAAAAGCAGCACGAATATTCCCTTGGGGTTACTGATCTACTGGGGTGCAGTCGGCAAGCCCTTGCAGGCTTTCTCGTCCTTTTTTGAATTCAAATCTCACCCCATTAACACCGCCTCGCCTTTACTTTTGGGTGGGCATTGCGGCCGTACCTTTTAACTTGGGCCAATTCGTGCTCCTTGCCGGGATCCCCCCTTCTAAAGAAATTGGCCCAGCAATTCACCGGGTCGATGATCTCAGCTAGACCAGGTCTGGCGTAGGCCTTTTAGCCGCTGCGGTTCTTGGCTGGGGTTCTCGTCTCGATCCACTCCTGCACTAATTAACAGCACAAACAAGTCTTTCTACACGTGGCCGGTAGAACAGTTAGGAAGCCGCATCAGCGATGGAGCGGATCACGATCATAGGGAGCGCCACATAGCACTGGTGTTGTGAAGTTGAGTCTCTAATCGCTCAGCAGCGTAGTGGGACGCCGATCATCAGAGATCACGTAATTCCTATGGTGGGCGTGACAGGCACTAGCCATCCCCCTTCTTCTTGTTATTGTCACCTTTAATCGGCCATAGATTCGCCGGACAGTTCTTTCTTGCATTCGATCAGCCTTGCAAACCCGTGCTTCATTTCGCTCGCTCAAGTCTGCCGCGAAAAGCCCTTTACCCTGGCCCACCTTGCGAATAACCACCTCGCACTTTGACCACAAGCCCAATGTGGCCACCTTATAAGCACTTCTAGACCCAGCCAAAGACCATAGAACCCCCAAAGGCAAGCGCTCCTAAAACATCTTCTGTGCTGGCTTCGTTTTCGGTTATATTCTCTAACGCGCAGCGACTTGAATTGATCTACGCATCGGCATTGAGTCCGTTCGCCCGCTTGCCATTCGCTACAGCAATTCCACGCCATTACCTTCAGAGTGTCCAGGAGCCTCGGTCCGGCTAGGTTCGAGAAGTCGATGGCAATCCCTGCAGGAGATTCGGAACCAACGACCTAATTTCTATTAAGTGGCTTTCCATCCTGACGCAATCTCCAATAGCCTTTTTGAAGTCGCAATTGCGGCGAGGCGAGGCGAGGTTTCGACGATTTTGGCCAAAGCGCAAAGTCCTCACGGACAGGTAAGAGCAGCAGCGATCAAGGCCCTTTCCGGGGATGATGATATCGTCATAGAAACTATTGAGAAAGCTTTCTCAGATCCAGATCCAGCAGTAAGGGTCGCCGCAGCTTATGCCGCTATACCCCGTCCAAGATTAAACGTCACTGCATTGCTTCGGGACTCCAATCCTGAGGTAGTTGAAACTGCATGTTTCGCCGCTGGAGAGATCGCCGAAGACTCTAACCGAAAGCTGCTTGAGAAAATAGCGTCTGCGCATCCCGAAGCAACCTGCAGAGAATCTGCCATCGCGGCCCTCGGAGTCCTAGGTAATGCAGGGTCGCTTGAAATCATTATTGCTGCATTGGATGACAAGCCGTATATTCGCAGGCGAGCAGTAGTCGCACTCGCAGCTTTCGATGACCTTCGAGCGGAGGAAGCCATCAAAAAATGTTTGCTTGACAGGGACCATCAAGTAAGACAGCTCGCAGAGGACCTGCTGAGGCCAGACTGAGTCGCTAGCGGCATTACTTTAGTTTAGGTCGTCACAGATCAACGGGCTGAAGTTGAGGAATTGGGTTCTGTCGCTTCGAATTCAGTACGGCACATAAACCTTGGGTAACGGTGGCTTGAGGCGTATCAGCTCTCTTCGCCCTCAACCCAGTCTTGGATTCAATAAGCTCAGGCATTCCCTCCAAAAGCGCCACTCCACCTACTAGTGATATCCCGGAACCATACAGGTCAGAAATTATCTCCGGTGGACAAGCTGAAAGGGCGTCCACTAATGCTCCCACCATTTCGTCGAGGATAGGTACCATCAGTCCCAAAAGGTCCTCACCAGGAACAATGACACTAGCGGGAACCCCGGTCTTGACCGATCTTCCCCAAATACTCACCTTTACTTGAGAAGCTCTCTTTCCCTTCTTAAGCAGGCCAACTTTAATCTCCTCTATGACGTCTCTTGGAACGACAATTCCGTAAGACTCCTCAATGAAGCGAAATATCTGACTATTGCAGGAGGCACCACCAAGCTTCGAAGCCGACCAACTCACAGCTTCCCCTAGCGCGATAATGGCCGCCTCTGCTCTCGAGGCACCAAGGTCGGCGATCATGATTCCATTAGGTGAAGATGGGTCATACCCGGCACCCATTGTAGCCGCTAGGCACGAGTCCACTAAGAGCATCTCCTTGACTCCCAGATCAGACAGGCAGGATTGGATCGCCCTAATGTCCATTATCTTCGCGTCGTTTGGCATGGCAACGGCAACTTTTGTTCTGCTAAAGCTCTTTAGATCACAAGACTTGGCGAGCCTCGCCAAAAATGAGTTGAGCAGACCAACATTTTTTATTTTTGAATTCTCGATAGGAGCCGCGAGTATATACCTGCCAGGCTTTTGGGCGGCTATCTCGATAGCCTCGTCCCCAACGGCTTCTACCTTATAGCTAAAGGCATCCACGGCAGCGACCGTCTCGACCTCAGCAAGTAACTCGCCGCCTGAATCGGCGATTCGGGTCCGTTTCGACCCGATGTCAAGGGCAATCGACCTAGCCAGCTCCCCGACCCTCCTTGGGGTCCAAGACCCTACCATCGCTGGGCCCCGACATGGCCCGCCTTGCCCTCGAAAATTCATCTACATAAGATTCTGTCGATCGAAGCTTTCGGTCTTTCAGACCAAGCAAAAGCCCCACTACGGTGAAGAAAAGTATCGGAATCAACACGTATAGAAGACTTGACACCCTTTGCACCTCCTTAAATATCTTTTACCGAGTTGGCCCCGAGTGCCCAGTCCGAGCCACCTTGCCAGGACTCCTTCTTCCAAATCGGTACCGACTTCTTTAATGTGTCGATCAAAAACCGTGAGGCTTCATACGCCTGATCCCTATGAGCTGAAGAAACAGAAATAATAACGGTTGAGTCGCCTGGGGACATCTCCCCCAAGCGATGAATAACTGCAACTCGTCCGATTCCTTCAAATTCTGTCAAGGCCCTGTTGGCAAGGTCGTTCATTCTATCGAAAGCGACCGACTCATAAGCTTCATATGAAAGCTTAGTCACGCCGGGCCTCCCGTCTGAGAAGTCCCTGACTGTGCCTGAAAATAGAACCACGGCTCCGCAGTTATCCAATACCGACCAGGCGTAAACGTTCTCCACCGATAGCTCATTCTCGGTTATCTCTGTCCAGATCGTGGACCCGATGGATTTCAAACTCAAGTAATTACTCGCTTTTCACGCCGACAATAAAGAGCTTAATCCCGTCAAAGCGTCACTCTCAATGAAGTTACACCAAACTCTCATTTTTCGGTCATAAACCATCCTCGGCCGACCGCTTGACCGCGGATAAGAATCCGGTCCTTAAATCGCGCAGTTGATTTAGCATGTAGTGATGAGCGGCAACATTCCAAGCGGGTCAAACCCATTTGAGTTCTTCATGCGTTCGATGCTCGGAGGACAAATTGGGTCTTTGTTCCCAGAAGGATCGGATTTCAGGTGGGACATGGTCACCTCCATGGCGAACCTAGCCGTAGTGGGCCTCGACAACTCGATCCTTCAGGCCAACGTTGAGCCGACTACACGAATCAAGGTCGAATCGCTGTTTGATATCGCCGACATGCACCTCGATTCCCTCGAAATGATGCCGGTCCTAGCGAAGGCGGACCGGCGAATCTCCCTTTACCCAAGGACTGCTTGGTTGCAAGGAACATTAAATCGATGGAAACCACTCCTAGACGAGCTGTTGAATGCGCTCACTCCACCAGGAGTAAACGCAGAGGAATTCAACTCATTCGGAACGAACTCCGAACAATCGCCTGATTCGTCACCAATGGAAAGGATGATGGCGATGATGCAAAAAATCGCTGCGCCCGCCTTGGTAGCTTCTCAGATTGGCTGGGCAGTAGGAGAACTATCAAAAAACGTCCTCGGGCAACTAGATCTTCCCATCCCTCGGGAATCAAAGGGTGGCCTCGAGCTCATTCCAGAGAACGTTGAGTCTTTTGCAGAAGTAAACTCGCTCGAACTCGACCACCTGTACATATGGATCATGGCGAGGGAGCTAATCCACCTGTCAATTATCAACTCGATCGCCGTGAAGGATCGGCTGGACTTCTTAATTAAATTACACATTGCGGATTCGCATTCTGCCCTGAATACCGCCATGCAAAGCCTCTCGCAGATTGATCCAACCGACACAGATGCAATGCAGAATTTCCTGACCAATCCGGCATCCCTCGTGGCTGGGGGCCACTCGGAAGCTCAAAAACTTTCCCAGGATGACTTTCAAGCGCTCCTCGCCCTGATCGAAGGAATGGTTGATTACCAATCTCGAATTGTGGCAGAATCCATATTCGGTGACTTTGTGCGAATTGAAGACGCAACGAAGCAAAGTTTGCTTGACCCGTCCAATCCGACCCTAACTCTGGGATCGTTGCTCGGTATCTCAGTTACGAAAGCGACCATCGATAGGGGGGCTGGCTTTATCTCAGGAGTCCTTGAGAGGGACGGCGGCTCAAAACTTTCAGCACTCTGGAACAATCCAGACATGCTTCCAACACCAGCCGAGATCGATGCACCCGGCCTCTGGCTCGCAAGAATCGAATATTTAGAACCCTAAACTGACAGTTTGGCACAACATACCACCACTCTGAGTAAAATAGTGTCACTCAGAGTATCAAGATCAGTTGGAAAGTGCCGATAATTCACTTATGGTGAATTGGTCTTCGAGTTTCGAGGGATATGGCTGGGTTGCCGATTCGAACGATCCTTCTGTGGATGCGCTTCGAAGGGCTCCTATTCAATCTAGCTACAGCTTGAGTTGGATAGATGGGGACCCTGAACCAGTTTCCACTTCCGGAGAGAGTCCCGCCGAAACCATTTCACCATCTGCGCCGCTTTCGGTCCAGTTTTCTGAGCAAGAAGAAGTAGACAAACCGACAAATTTAATATTTGTCACATTTTCACCCTTTGGTGGGTCAGAGGAGGAGTCGATGGGGCACGCGAGCAGTGGGTGGCTAGACGGTAGTGAGAAGTATGGGTTGCCTTCCACTGAGAGCTGGCTACCGTCCGAGGAAGAAGCACCCTTTCTCTATAGCCTTGGTGACGTGGGCGCCTCAGTAGATGAGTTCTCCTCCTCCATGGTCAATTCCGACCTATCTCAGGGGTCGACGCTGCTGGATACCATCTCCGAACCTACGGTTTTTCCAAACGTCAATAGTTTTGATCAAGGAACCGATTCAAAACGCACACCCTCCGCGGACCCATGGCTAAGGTTTAGAGCAAGGAGGGACGAGTTGGCTGGCGATCCACAAAATGAGATGTTGGAAAGTACCTCTGCGTCCGCCGACCTCCCGGAGCCTGCAAGGAGGCGACCCAGGGAGTCATTTTGGGAAATTTTGGATCGCACCGCCCAATTGGCCACGAGCCAAGGGTCGAGGGTCCATGCCCCAGTGAGTTTTGAAGTAGACGTCCCTAGCTCCGATATTCACAACCCGGCCCAGATGGTTTCCAAAGCCAGCTACGTATCTCAAGTTCAGGCCAACGCCGAAGAGATGACTGGTTCGTTCCCACAAGTCACCCCATCAGAGGATTCGGATCTAAAAAGGAACTCCGAATTCGAAGCCGAAGGTGATTCCCTCGAGAATCACCCGTACTTCGATAACTTAGAGAAGAAACATGAGGCTTTTCAAGTCTCAGGTTCGATCGACACAGACCTCGAGAAGAGCCACAAAAAGATCTGGCACCGACAGAGCGATGATGTTTCGATCTCCTCTAAGAAGTTCCGCAAGCGTAAGAACTAGGACTCTTCGAAGGCCTCAGCCACTCCCATTTCCCATTCGCAACCAATTCCTTCGCGCTCCGCGTCACGAACGGTACGCTCCTTGTTTCTCCGAAACTGTGGGTCGTGCGGAGGAAGCATTAGCAATCGGCTTAGAACTCTTTGGCGAAAGTCATCGACCAACTTTCTCTCGCCCGAAAGGTACTTAACCTCCCAATGAGGGGCCACCGGACCTAGGTAGACGACCTTTGCCCGCGCGCGGATCGGCTGTTGTTCGACCTCTTCCACTAATCCCTCCAATGATACTTCACCAATTCACAATCGGTTTCCGGGAACAGCCTAGCTGACCGCCCCTATATGCAAACCCTCAAGATCCGCTCCATATCCTCTTCACAAGCATGGATTCTCCTCTTCTCTTCGCTCAATAGCCGCTGAAGTGCCTTCCGTCTTATCCATAGCGACGGCAGAATCAAGTCGATGATTATGAAAGGTCCCCGAAAATGGCGCATGGCACCATGATAAGTATGAAATTATCGGAGTACGGAACCCGGAATGGAATCAAGCACAAAGCCGCCTGGAACCCGTTCAAGGCCGGAAAGATCGAAGGTGCGCACCTAGACGAGTCTGGTCACGTCGTCGTCTTAGACCCAATTCACGCATCCTTCGACAAGGCGGCCATTTATGCGCGAGCATTTACAGATAAGCAGAAAGGCGATCTAGAAGGCCAAATAAAATCACTTACAGACAACCACGGTATAGCGGTCCATGAAGTTCCATCTCCCTAAACCAGCCAGCAGTGCCCTAGTTGTGGCTATACCCACAAACCCAGCCGTAACGGTGCCAAGTTCCATTGCCACTTCTGCGGTTTTAAAGTTCACGCTGATGTGAATGCAACTCGCTTAATCCAATCGAGACGTTCCCGACCAACTTCAGATCGCATGGGCTCACTTCTGTTGGGATCCTCCTTCGGCTTCTTGATAGCCGACACCGCTAACGGTAGAATCTGCCCGTAGAAGAATCGGATCCTGGGGTTGGTGGCGACCAGGATCAATCGTGCCACAGGGTCGGCTGAGTGGAAGTATGGGATACCATGCTTTTGCGTACTGGACTGCTGATTCATCTTTACGGACCTCGCTGATCCCCCAATCGGACGTTACAACCGTACCTATTGGTTTGGGAAAGAGTGTCACGTCTTAGCTGATGTGGATGAAGGCCCGTCTGGTGCTGCGCATCGAAGCGGTGTAGCCAAGTGCTACCAGCCTGGTATGGATCTGCTTGGCTCGGATCTTGGCTTTGGTGTGGTTAACCGCTTCTTCAATTACAGCAGCGAACTTGTCGGTGCTCTAGGGATACCTCTGAAATTGCACTTGTGTTCTAAGTTGCTCGGCGTTTTGCTCCTGAACCAGCTTTTTGACGGCATCGGCCGAGCAGCCGCAGAACTGCGCTGCTTTGTTATACGATCCAAAAAGATCGTAAGTTTCGATAGTTTCCATGGACTCTTGGCTATCCTTCGCATCTGGCCCTTTCTTGGCATGCGAAATGTTTACTGACCAATCCATCTTGTTGCTAGGAAGGGCCTTGCTCTTTTACTTTCCCAAAAGTGATAGCCAAGCCGCTCTGGCAGCCTCAATCCCAGATCACGAGAATCCGAGACCGAACCACGCTAAGCGGTTATCCCGTATGCATTTTTCGTGGCCATTTTCATGCATTTTTTGTGTCAGTTGAAAATGAAAAAGATGATCTTGGCCAAATAACACACCTGATTTAAGATTCTCGATCGTCGCTTCAAAAGGTCTTTACTTCGCGCGCAGCTTCCCTTACAAAGCTATCTTTGCTATGTGGGACTAATTGTCAACGGCCAACGCATCCTGGTATCCCCTTCGAAATCATAGGCAACTACACCACGGCTCGCCGCCCTGGGCCGTCAGGACACCAGAACAATATCCTGATGACGGAGCTAGCCACAAAAAACCGAAGAGTATCCCAAATTTCAGGTCGAGCTACCCGAAAGCCAAGCTAGTATCAAAATCGTTAGTTACTACTAAGTAGCATAGTGAAAGCCTACGAACGGGGGGAGGCTCAGGAAGGTGGGTTCAGATCGACCCCACTTTTTGGGTCTCGTATGGAGGTGCTAATGGATACGTCGTGGATGGCAATAGGGAAATGTAAAGAGATGCCCCCGGGCTTATTTTTCCCATCGGATGGCGTAGGGGTCGACAGAGCCCGTCGCATCTGCAGAACATGCCAGGTAAAAAGCGACTGCTTAGAATATGCCCTCACGCAGAGGATCGATCATGGCGTTTGGGGCGGGACTTCCGAAAGGGAGCGGAAGAGAATTCTCAAAGTCAGAAGAATTACTCAGAATCCTTCCCCCACGACGCTAGTTGGATGAGATGACTCGGCACCAATCATGACAACCAACCCATCCAAACACCAAGCTCGGGTCATTGTCCATGAAATGAGAGGCGCCAATCTGCGACCCTTGGTAAGCCGCAGATTGCTTCATTAGAATAGGCCTAAAATGGCTCTCCAGCCCTCAGGGACTAAAACGCCGTCATAGGTCCTTCATTGCAGCGCCAGCAATTCATATTATTCTCGAAATTCAAGCAAGAAGTAGTTGCGGATGTCAGCAGGTTGTGAATACGACGGCGCTAGCAAGCCTAGAAGTCTCATAAGCAATCATCCCTCCACGATTGGCACCGGCCTATATGATTCCAGTTGGTTGGCACTTTTGCAAAGTCTCAAGCGGTTAAATGGCTGGAGGCTTTGTTGGCAGAGTGATTATGGATTGTTTCGGTAGCTTTGCTTGACATCCTCCCCTCCCTCACGGAAGGGGATTCCGAAGGTAGATAGTGGCTCACGCCACTTCTGCTTCCAGGAGTTGACGCTTCATCGGGTCGCTGTGCTTGTTAGCGTGCGGTGTCCCTCCACGTCCTGTGACCGCAAGCCCTGCGGCGATAATGTTCTTAGCTGCATTCACGTCTGCATTATTCGTGTACCCACATGACTCTGCCCCTATCTTAGGACCACTTCGCTTGAGTCTTTGGACCAGCATTACGGAATCTCAAAACCAGAAAGCTCTCGTCTGAAATACTTTTTTTAAATCTCCGATGAAATCAAAAAGGAGAGACCCGGACAGTGATAACGAGAAAGAAAAAACTGTTATCCAACAAAAACGCGCCGTTTTGGCTCCATCTCTGCCAAGCAGCTATTCACATTGAGAGACGGCTAAATCGATAGGTATCTCCCACCAAAACGTGCAACGTTAGTTGACCAGAATCAAAAACAAATGCCGCCGAAGTGAAAAATAAAAAATAACAAACCTGAGGAGACCCTGGAGAAGAAAGCACCTAATTCAAGTCTCGAAAATATTTGCCAAAGGGAGCGAAGTTCCGAAGTCGCAATATCAACATCTGGTTGTCCGGAATTGAGCTAAGTTCATCGTAGGAACTCGCAGGGGCCAAGTGTAAAAAGAGTTTTTTGAAGGTCGCTCACCATCGGCCGTACTATTAGGGGGTCCCCGAAAGTTGATTTCTCAATTACAAGACCAAGTGGCAATAGTTATGCCGTCGTCGAACAGGAGGCACCTCCGACCGTTACGTTGACCTGCTCACCCGGCGACGTATAGTAGAGCAGTATTCGAACATAACCTGAAGAGTTCGTGTAGTCGCTCCAGCTATTTCCGGCGTCGCTGGCGGTGGCCTTCTGGTCCGGTTGGTTGGAATTGATCGTTAGATAGTAGTCCCCCACATACCCATCATTTGCCGGCTCAGCGCTTATGCTGCAGCTTGCATTTGCCACTGGCAAAGAGGTGGTTGAGCCTGAATAAGACGGCAGGTTACCGAGATATGTCCGATATGCAGCTATCCAATTTGAAGCAATCGCTTTTTGTGCAATCGAAAGTGACAGCACCCCCGAGCAAACAAGGCTTCGGAGGCGATTCTCGAGGGTGTCCTTTGCATTGACAAACGAAGTGGCATTTGGATTGTCATTGGGTTCAATCCAGAGATTAGCAGGGTCATTAGGGTCACCTCCCAGTTCCAGGGGAACCAAGTGGTCGTATTCAGCTGTCGAAAATGATCCAGTGTAACTATATGCGATTGCAGAGCCGCTTTTTTCGGGCTCGGTGACGCTCTCCGGAGGTCTGATGGAAGATGTGTACCCGCTTTCACAAATCGTGGAGCTGATTGTTCCTTGGTTAACGTTGGGATTCAATGCCCCCGGCGTACAACGGGGATCCGGTAATGGATCGGTGCCTTCAAAGGTGTAGTGACAAGAGCCGGCGGAGGGTTGGGGTTGAACCTCATAGGTTGCCTGGGGACCAGGTCCATACCCTAGGACTGACTGACTGGACCCCGGCGAGCTTGAGTTGGAACTTGTCGTTGACGTCGTAACCGTAGTTGTGGGAATACCCTGGGACGTCTCGATCGTCGAAGTTGAAGTGCTAGTCGAATTTGTCCCGTGCCGGGTGGTGGTCGAAGTGTGTGAAGCGAAGGTCGATGATGTAGCCACATGTGTCGAAGTACTCGAGGTAACTGAAGAAGCTGCAGGGCCGCAGGCGGCCAAAACGGTAACAGCCAGAGCAAAACCAGCGTATTTCTCTACTTTCACATCTCTCCCAATCGCCGAGCCAAATAAAAATTGAGATACGACATCAAATTTTGATCAAAAGACTGCACGCTGTCGGTCAATGCCATGGTCGCACAAACACCTGTTAGTGCCGCGAAGATCATGATACCTTACACGAGGCTTTGTCTTATAAAAATCAGTGAACGGGTTGACAATCGACTGAACTCAGAAAACTAAGTCCCGTTTCCCCTTGACCGTTGTGGCCAAGCATGTTCAGGTGACACGACTAATGCCCCACCTCTTTCGAGGTTCTTCGCCTGACGGTCGTCAAGCCCTCTTGGTCAAGATCGGACACTGCGACCCGCCGGGCCTGAGCCGACAGGGCGGACTCCTGATTCTCGGCACCAAAGTAAACCAGCCGGTCCCGATGCTCGGCGATGATTATCGAAGCCTTTGGGTCGGCGAGTATCCGGTCCAACTTACAGCGCTTGTTGATTATCCCAGACCCGACTTCGGTCACTACTTCGTCCACTGCCATCCCGACAGCGAACTCCCACGATACGAGCGGTGCGACCTGCCGATCCAGATCTGCCAGCTGGCCCCGAGATGCTACCCGATGGTAGGCGTTTTGTTTTACTCCAGAGGCCGCACCGTCGATATGCACCAGGATGAGTTTCCCGACCATCTGAAGTAACAGTCAGCTCTCTCTCGGTCCCACCGGTCGGCGGTGTGCTGATTCACCCCCACTCGATCCGCCCATTCTGATGGGTCTAACACTACGTGTTAGCACGTGGTTTCGTGAACTTCGGCGAACTCAACTGGCACCAGTTGGGAACCCAATTAGGAGGCGGTGGGCACCTTCCTCCGGTCACGCATGATCTTTCTCCGCTCCCTCTCGGATAGCCCTCCCCAGATGCCAAAGCGCTCCTCGTGGGCGATGGCATACTCAAGACACTCCGCTTTTACCTCACAGTCCTGACATAATGCTTTGGCCGAGGCATTCCGTACTCCTCGCTGAGGGTAAAAAATCTCAAGATTCCTGCCACGACACCTAGCCAAATTCTGCCAATCCTCGGACAGTTCACACTCTGCACTAGCCTTTGAACTAGGTCGATTGAGAACGGTAATATTTGAAACGTCCACCCAGACCCCCCGTGACGTCTAAATTTAAGCAGCTCATACTGAGTAATTACTGGTCACAGCAAAACGATTAGCCCCAGCAATAGCGGCCCACCCACTTTGTGCCACTCCCACCTCCAAATAGAATCTGCACTGGACCTTTTGCTTGGCCGCTCTTGACTCCGCTACGCTAAGCGAAATATGCGAATCCACAAAAGCTATCTCTGCCCCCATCTATGTCCACCAGCAGGGTGGACGACCACGCAATACTCAATAATTCAAATTGTACATCATCGGCACGACAAAGAGGCAGTCGGATAATCCAGCCGCATCGGTTACCCCGTCAGAGCGAACTCCTGCGATTTGCAAAAAAATCAACCAGAACAAAGTCACCTAGGTTGTCTCCGCTGGCGTAAAATACCCGCCCCCCATTCATACTGACCAGCTTGTCCATAAATCTTTTGAGGTGGTCGTCGGCATCGAGCAGGAAGCTATTGATTGCGATCCCGCTCTTAGTACATTTGATGACCTCAGAAAGTGTCGCTTTCAGCGTTTCTGGAGTAGTCGGATACGAGAAAAATATCTCGCCAGACGGCAGAACATGGGAGGTGGGTTCACCGTCAGTCACCAATATGATCTGCTTGGTGCCACTCTGGCCCTTCAACACTTTCCGGCCAAGAGCCAGAGCGTGAGCAATGTTGGTCCCATAGACGTAATCCCAAGTTACAGAGGGGAGTTCCGCTATCGGAATTTCACGGGCCACTTCCGAAAATCCGATCAGTGAAAAAAAATCTCGTGGAAACTTCGATCTAATCAAACTTGAAAGAGCAACCGCCATCTTCTTCGCTGGAAGAAAATTATCCCGAAGTGGCATTGATAGAGATAGATCCAAAAGCAGAACGGTGGAAGTTGACACGACGGCTTCGGTTCTCTCTACCTCAAAATCCTCCGCCGAAAGTTTGATCGGAAAGCCCATCCCCTGGCGCAAGGAAGCATTTTTCAGGGTCTGGTTAATCGAAATGTTAAAACTGTCGCCATATTCGTAGGGCTTGGTCTGATACTCGAGATCCGACCCGAAACCCGACTTCCAGGATGGATGCTCCCCAAAGCCAGAACTCTTTAGCTTAGAGAAGAGCTCTTCAAGAGCCTTATCAGCGATGCGCCTTAGCCCTTTTGGAGAGATGCGTAAAAAACCTTCGTGATTATCAATAAATCCCTTCTCTTGCAAAGTCTTGGCCAATTTCGCTAGCTCAGCCAGCGATCTGCTGGCATCATCCCCCAAGAGATCGCCGGCGTCTGAAAGGTCGAGATCTGCAAGAGAGGCTGGCGATGGCGGATTTTTAAAGAACGCTTCAAGGCGATCAATTCTCGTTAATTCAGAAAAAAGGTCTCCCACCTCGCCGAGCGAAACATCCTGGTCGCCTCTCAAGCCTATGGGCCTAGCATTTGGCGCGTATCCGAGAGAAGATAGATTCGTGGAGAGCATTTCAAGCTGCCAGGCGAGGTCTAAGTCTCCTAACAACTCCTCGAAGAGATCCGCTAACTCCATCCGTTGTTGCTCATCGAGCGAAGCCATAAAAGAAGCCATTGCTGCAGCTTGGCCAGCCATAAGCTCCAAAAGCTCATCGAGTGAGGATACCTCGGGAATCATGTCGCCGTATTGGTCTTTGAATTCGGCAAAATCACTATCTACATCAATGCCCTGGGCTCGCCTTGAAAGTAGGTCATTCAGCGCTGCTAACATCTGCGCTAATCTCTGTCTTTCCTTTGCACCCATTTTCGAAAGAGACCTCTTCATCTGCGAGAAGGTCGACTGAAGAAGCTGTTCGCGCAGGTCACTGACAAGTTTCTCAAGTCGCTGTCTTGCCTGAGTGGAAAAAAACTCGTAGCCCTCCAAATCCTTTATGCGCTGAGCAAGATCGTCAGACATTGCCGACAACTCAAGCCTCTTCTGCTCTGCGACAAATGGGTCTATTTTGTTAGTGACGTGCTCTGCCTCGTAAAGAGCCTCAGTTTCCATAGCGACGACTGAATCAAGCTCATCTCTGATCGAGTCATAAACAGACGAAAGGTTCCTCGACCTAAGTAGTTCAGCTCGTCTCTCCCGGAGCTTCTCGATCATCTCGGTGAGACCCTGTACTTTTGTCCCGTCCGGCCTTCTAAAGCCCCGACTCATCAGATCTCTTAAAGCAGAAGCTGCGTCCCCATTGTAAAGCAGGTTGTCGGAAAGTTGATCAAAGACGAACTTCGCGTCGATGGATTCAATTTCTTGAGTGCCGTCCCACTCTGAATACTGATACCTCATGGCGAATCCTTCCCGCTGCCCAAGCGCCACCAGCGTCATGGAAGCTCTATGACTACTTCGCAAAGTAGGTTTTTTTACCCTCACCAGCAGACTTGTTTAGCCTTTTGGACAAGTGAAGGCCTTCAAGGATAAATTCAATTGCCGACGCTACCAGGGGTACTTCGCTCTCCCCTGCTAGCTTATAAGCAGCATTTGCGAGATCTGGATGACTCGACAGTTCGTCAAGGTATTGGCCAGATGGTAGATCGCTGCCGACTTCAAAAGTGGATTCATCAAAGCTCGCAGGCACTCTGGTAAAATCTGAATCCCGACTTATGGATTTAAACGAGGCCAAAACTGACTGTGCGAGCAAGCGCTGGAAAACTTGCGACTCCTCAGTATCCTCCAATCCATCGACTTCCAACTTGCCCGACACCGCTGGCAATATCGCGGGTAAGTCCGAAATCCTCGGTACTGCTAGCGTCTCGGCGGACCTTAATGCCCTAGCAATTGATGCCGCCGCCAATGTCTCATAAGCCGATATGGAGAGTCTCACCGACACTCCGGACCTCTGATTTATGCTTGGCGACTTCCGAGCCAGTTGTGCGAAACTTGTGATGACTAGCTCCATAAATTCCGGAAAGATGACTTCGATACCCGCTGGTGGACTTATATGTGCCTCCTGATGCACAACCGCTATTTCCGCTTCCAGATCTTTTGGATAATGAGTTCGAATCTGTGCCCCGAATCGATCCTTTAGGGGAGTGATCAATCTCCCCCTGTTGGTGTAGTCCTCCGGATTTGCCGAGGCAACAAAAAATATGTCAAGGGGCAATCTCACCTTGAATCCCCGAATCTGCACATCCCTTTCCTCGAGAAGGTTTAGCAACCCCACTTGAATCCGCTCCGGAAGATCTGGAAGCTCGTTGATAGCAAATATTCCACGGTTAGACCGAGGTACTAAGCCGTAATGAATTACCAGCTCATCGTTTAAATATCGTCCTTCGGCAACCTTGATCGGATCCACCTCGCCAACCAAATCCGCCATCGAGGTGTCGGGTGTAGCTAACTTCTCGCCGTATCTGTCACTCCGTTTGAGGTAGCCAACCTTCGCCGAAAGTCCCTGAGACTCCAGTATCTGCCTACCAGATTTCGAAATGGGTGCCAGAGGATCGTCGTTCAACTCTCCACCAACAAGAACTGGCACCTCCTCATCCAACAGCTCGGTAAGTGACCTAATCAGCTTTGTCTTGCCCTGGCCCCTTTCGCCCAAAAGAATTATGTCGTGGTCAGCAAGTATCGCGTTTTCAATCTGAGGTAGAACGCTGGAGTCATATCCAACCATGCCATCAAATAGCGGAAGACCTTTCTGGATTCTTTTGATTGCATTCCGCTTAATCTCAGCTTTTACACTTTCAACCACATAACCGCTGGCCACCAGGGCTTCTATACTGTTCGGACGCTCTGTCATTCTTCAAGCCTACGCCACTTCGAGCACTAGATTTCACATCGAGCCAGAAGCGTGCAAAGCTATAGGTGTGAATGTTCATTACCACAGCTATGACGCTGTCGTTGTCGGCGCCGGCGGAGCCGGGCTGAGGGCAGCAATCGAGTTGGCCGGCGAAGCTAGAACGGCCGTACTAACCAAGCTATATCCGACAAGGTCCCATACTGGGGCCGCCCAGGGAGGCATGTGCGCTGCCCTCGCCAACGTCGAAGAAGACTATTGGGAGTGGCACGCCTTTGACACGGTGAAGGGCGGTGACTACTTGGGGGATCAAGATGCAATAGACATAATGTGTCGTGAGGCGATTGATGCCGTCATCGACCTGGAGCACTTTGGCTTGCCCTTCTCCAGGACGCCCCAAGGGCGCATCGACCAGAGGCGCTTTGGTGGTCACACAAGAAACCATGGTGAGGCTCCTGTTCGGCGCGCCTGTTATGCGGCAGACAGAACCGGACACATGATCTTGCATACCCTTTACCAACGTTGCGTCGCAAAAGAGGTGAATTTTTTCAACGAATTCCAGGTCTTCGACGTTCTCTTCGAGGGAGAAGGTGCCGACAGACGGGCCGCTGGAGTAGTCGCATATGAAATGGCAACCGGAGACTTGCACGTTTTCGTATCAAAGGGCGTTCTCTTTGCAACGGGTGGCTATGGAAAGATGTTCAAGATCTCTTCGAACGCGCACACCCTAACTGGAGACGGACCCGGAGTGCTATTTAAGGCTGGTATTCCGATGGAGGACCTTGAGTTCTACCAGTTCCACCCAACGGGCATCTACGGCTTTGGAATTCTGCTTTCAGAAGCCGCTAGAGGGGAAGGCGGAATACTAAGAAACTCCGATGGTGAGCGGTTTATGGAGCGAGTCGCACCAACCGTAAAGGACCTTGCCCCTCGAGATATGGTTTCAAGGGCGATACACGCAGAAATTAAGGCGGGAAGGGGTGCTGGTCCCAAATCCGACTATGTCTACTTGGACCTTACCCATCTTCCGCCGGAGCAGATCGATTCTAAGCTCCCAGACATTACCGACTTTGTAAGAACATACCTTGGGATCGAACCCAAAAAGGATCCGATTCCAATCCAGCCTACGGCGCACTATGCGATGGGTGGAATTCCAACCAATGTCCACGGCGAAGTCATCGTGGACGACCACAACACAGTACTTCCTGGGTTATACGCCGCCGGCGAGTGTGCATGCGTCTCCGTCCATGGAGCCAATCGCCTCGGTACAAATTCCCTGCTGGATATTGTGGTTTTCGGACGTCGGGGCGGAAAGGCTATGGCCGAGTACGTCAAAAACGTAGGCCATCCAGATGTACCTAGGGGTGCAGAAGTCAAGGTCAGGGAACGAATTGAACAACTAAAGGCAGGGACGGGTTCAGAAAAAGTCGGCGATATCCGTACGACCCTTCAGGAATCAATGACCTTAGACGCTTCGGTTGTTAGGACGGACGAATCCCTGTCAGATGCGAAGAGGACCGTCGAGGAACTGAAGGCACAATATGCAAATATTAAGATCGATGACAAAGGCGAAGTTTTCAACTACGACCTAACCGAAGCGATGGAGCTTGGTCACCTATTAGACCTAGCCCATGGGCTCGTAGTTGGCGCCCAGGCACGCACTGAAAGCCGGGGTGCTCATTGGAGGGATGACTACCCTACTCGCGATGATCAAAACTGGATGAAACATACCCTTGCCCACTTAGAACAAGACGGCTCAATTAGGCTCAGCTACAAGCAGGTCGTCGCGGGCAACTACCAACCGATGGAGCGCAAATACTAATGACGGTAACTGAATCCCCAGCCTCTCCGCTAGCTGACAAAGCCAAAGAACTCGTCCGAGTGCATCTAAGGATCAAGAGATACGACCCCGAAACAGATACCCGCCCCCGCTGGCAGGAGTTTGAGGTTGAAATGAGTCCGGGCGATCGAGTCCTCGATGCTCTTCACCTTGTCAAGTGGACCCAAGACGGCACCCTTACCTTCAGGCGAAGCTGCGCCCATGGGGTCTGCGGTTCTGACGCCATGGTAATCAATGGTGAGAATAAGCTCGCATGTATCAACCTAATCAAAAACATTGGAACTGATCTCACTATTGAGCCGATCAGAGGTCTAGAAGTAATCAAGGACCTGGTAGTCGACATGGAGCCATTTTTCGCTCAACACCGTTCGGTAATGCCCTACCTGATAGCCCACGACGACCCTGGGTACAAAGAGAGACTCCAAACCCAGGAAGACCGGGACCGCTTCGACGACACTACTAAGTGCATTTTGTGCGCATGCTGTACTACCTCATGCCCTATCTACTGGGCTAATTCAGAATATGTAGGTCCGGCAGCGATCGTCAGTGCCCACAGGTTCATCTTCGACTCTAGGGACGATGGAGCTCAAGAAAGGTTGGATATTCTGAATCAGAAGTCCGGAGTATTTAGATGCAAAACTTCCTTCAACTGCACAGAGGCTTGCCCAAGGGGCATCAAAGTTACTCAGGCGATAGAGGAGGTCAAGAGGGCTATCCTCTATGACCGTGTCTGATCAATCCGCGTTAATGATTGCTAGGCTCAGGACGGCTTTAGACAAGGTCGCACCTGAGTCCCTGGCAGTTGCAGAGTCCTTCATTATCGAAATAGGCGCCGCCGAGACAGGGCAAAATCGAAAGAGCCCTAGCGAGGGTAGGACTCCGGTCGATTATCCGCGTTGGTGGATTAAGGTTTCACCCAAAGAAATCAAAGTAGTCGACAAGGTCGACGGCGCCCCCGATGTAGCTCTTTTAAAGGTGCGCTTGAATTCGTCCTTTTTTGATCAAGTTCTAAATGGTACGGCCACGGCCGAGCAACTTGTGAACGAAGGAGCAATTAAGCTTGGTGGAGACACCCGAATATTGCGGGAGGCCTCCTCAGTCATCCAGGCTATAGCTGCGGCGGTACTTTCCTAGGGGGTCACATCGTTGGGGGGCTATTTTGGCTAAAAGGATCCGACAGATGGCAAAGATGCCAACCGCTCCAGGATGGTACCGAGCGGGTTACGACCACTTGCGATACTTTAACGGCAACGAGTGGACGGAGAACACCCGACCTTTGCCCGATTTCTCACCGATCCTCGATAGCAGTGGCTACCATACTCCAGAGGCTGAAATGGGCATGCGCCTGAAGCATCTTAGAAAATATTTCGCCCTGACATTGCTTCTGATATTAATTCTGGGTTTCTTGGCGCAGGCCATTGGCATCTAGCCGGTAAGCGGGGCCAAATATCGAAACCACAAAAGTTCGGACCTTGCTCCACCGTGACCCGAAATGAGCAACAAGCCCCTTATTCCACCTTCACCGATCCATCCGTCCATCACTTCAGCCTCTCACCCAATCGCACAACTAGTGCTCTGACGACGGTCTGTCGAAGAAAAACTCACAGATCCCAAGCGGTTGTCTGAATTGAGTCCGCCCTCAGCAATTTCAGTGATCGGCATAGTCATAGAATCGGCTCATACCGTGTCCCTTGGTATGCGGCTAGCCCGGTGCGGTTGGCATAGCATCGCCTACCGGTGCCCGATTCCACATGCTGACTATTGGCGGCCACCGTTGCATCTGAGTGATCAATAGTGAGTCTATTCACCAGATGCACCTTTTACAAGGTTCTTCCTTCGGGCTTTATTCTCACTAGCCCGAAGGTCGTTCTTGCCTCTCCGAGTACGGCCAGTATTGCTACCGGTCTTACATACTCTCTCCAGGTGATGAGTCGTCCCATCATCTGAACTGCCGCCTGTACCAAATGGCCCG
>JAJZCF010000185.1 GCA_021846265.1 Actinomycetes bacterium
CCTGTGGTGGAGCGCCCCTCGACATTATCCGCAAATACGTCGAGAACCAGCGAACCCCCACGTGATGTATCAATCTCGCTATCCCGGCCCTGAAGGATCGGGATAGCGCTCGCCAAGACTGTGGTCATTGTGCACTCTAACAGACACTGTTTAACCAAATTGATCGGCGTTACGGCCTCCCAGCGGCAAACCGACTTCCACACCCACGTCACACCACCCAACATGCGGGTCCGCGCTAAGCGGTCGAAAAGGCTGAGATCTCTAAGCCAAGGAATGCTCATGCTGCCAAATTATTTCACCGTGAGAACCGGCCAACTGTGCTCCAGCAAACCTCGACATCTCTAGCCATCCTTTTATTTTCGCTCTCCGGCTGCTGAGTCTCTTTGGTCCGTAGCTTGTGAGCCGGACTCTGTGAACCGGCATGGGTGTGCCTCCCACCGCCGGTCTAACCCGTCGTTGTCCACTTTGAGTTCCGTGTGTGATAGAGCACCGCCGACAACACGGGTTCTGTCACCCCCGTTAGCGGTCCCAGAAGAGACACCAGCGTCTCCGATTCGGCTTTCTTTTCGGCGTTAGAACCTCTCGTCAAGGATTCGCCCTACCTCGGCGTAATGGAAATAGAGCGTGATCTCTTCAGCACCGACCCTTTCGGACAGGTCCACAACCACCAGCTGGTCTGCATCACCCTTGTACCAGCAATCCAAGTATGGATTGCTGCGGTGGAAGATTGCCCCATTGCAGTTTTCCTGATGAATACAGCCGCAATCTCAACTGAGACATTTTTGACTGGTGCAGGCGGCGTTAACCGCTTCCGTCGGAGAATTTCCCCTGTAAGTACGCTCAACCATACGACCTTCAAGGTCTGATCTCGTCCATACCAAGAACAGACGTGAAAGCTTCTTCGAGTTTGCCATTCCTCTAAAGTGCGAAAAGTCTTCATGAACTAGCAGTCCCAAAACTATGGTTGCTAACTTGTCCCATCGGCCAAGTTAGCAAATCAGCTCGCCTGTATGGTGGCTGGTGCAAAAGTGAATCGGAAGGAGCAAAGCAACCAAGAACCTTCAAAAAACCTCATCGACAAATGGGTTACGCCAATCCTGGACCAGCTGTAATTCGCGCTCCGGTTGATAATTAAGCCCACTTCTTTGGCTATAAGGATCCCGGAAAAAATTACCAATTAACCGTAGTCAAAGGTGCAACAGTAATGCCCACCCGAAAAAAAGTCAGCCCTGATCGGGCGAGCACCGAGTCCGGAAAAGAACCGGAAAACCAGCGAGAAAAAGTCAGGCGAGTGGCCCATATGGATCAATTCATAAAAGCGGAGGGATGATGCTTTAGATTGACCCCACACACTTGGTTGACCTTGGACAACCGGAAAGTCAAAAACGGGTACGAAGGAGTGTTCTGGCTACTTCGTGGGGCAAGGACCCTGCCATGAAGCTAATACTGGTTGCAGATAAAACCGCTCCCTCAACAAAGATCCACAAATGGTAGAGCTCCTTCTCATTTCAGCGGAGCTAGGACAAGTTTGTTTAAGTATTAGTGTGGACCAAGTGGAGACACTCGTGCTTTGCCGATCAATCACTCGAAGGAGTAGATAAAAGATGAGGGCAGTACAGATAAACGCCTTTGGTTCGACGGACAATCTAGTCGTCCAAGACATCCCGATCCCAGTCCCGAAAGCAGATGAAGTTCTCGTCAAAGTCGAGTACGCCTCCCTCAATTTCGCTGACATAATGGCACGAAAAGGTCAATACCGGACAGATTCGATGCCCTATGTTGGAGGTCTAGATTTTACTGGGATAGTACAGGCAACGGACTCCGCTCCGCCAGAGCTCATCGGCAAGAGGGTTATGGGTTTCTCGACGGCTTGCCAGGCTGACTTTTTAGTTGCGAAACAGGCTCTTGTCGTGGTGGTTCCCCCCGAATTGGATGTCGCTAGGGTTTCTGCGAGTCCACTGGTGGCCTGCACGGCCATAGAACTTCTCGAGAGAGCCGCCAAAGTGTTGCCAGGTGAGAAAATCGCTATCTATGCGGCATCCGGAGGGGTAGGCCAAATCCTGGTCCAACTCGCAGTACGGATAGGCCTAGCCAAAGTCATAGCGCTCGTCGGCTCATCTTCCAAGGCGAGCAGGGCCGAAGAGCTGGGAGCTACGGCAAGCATAATCTACCGGGGAGACAATGCCGTGGCGTACTCTGACGAAGTCCTGCGGGAAACCGACGGCGCTGGGGTAGACGCAATCTTCAACTCAGTCGCTGGGTGGACTTTTGATCACGACTCGCACATGCTTGCCCCCTTCGGTCGCATCGTCGTCTATGGGATGGCATCGGGCGAACCAGGAATAATACCGTCGAACAAACTACACCCGACTTCACGGTCCCTTATCGGATATTCCTTTTCCAACCTGCGCAACCAAAGGCCATATGAAATCAAGCCAGTTTTAAAGAGGGCGGTTGATCTCCTCCTCCTAGGAGTGGACTTCCAAATTGCAGAAATCTTCAAACCAGAAGAAGCTCCAGCCGCCCACGAGCTCCTCGAGTCGGGTCGCTCGCAAGGTAAGATCCTTTTCGATTTCAACTAGCTCTTTCCCTGTGGCCTTGAACCATTTCTCGCCTGTCACTTGGTTAGGATTTGGGTATGACGAATGAGACTAACTTAGAATCTGCGATAGCTCCCCAACAAGGTGATACTGCCAAGGAAGATCTCGTCGGAGTTAATGGCGACGAAGAGATCTCCGAGATAGAGATTTTTGAAATCTCTATCGATGGAATGTGTGGGGTCTACTGATAGGTGATTGACTTAACGCTCCGTTATCGACTGGCCGACGGGATCGCTATCAGAAAAGAGTCCTTCGGAGCTATCAGCTACAACCAGTTAACCAGACAACTAGTTCTTATAACGGGTACTGATGTCATCTCCATCATTTATGCAATGGACGACTTCGAGAGCCTTAATGATGCGATGGACCAGGTTCTAGCGAAGCGCGATCGCAAGGAGATAATTGGTGCCATGAATGACCTAAAGAGTCGAGGGGTGATATGTGAAACCACCACCTAGCACGATGACTGGGGTAACCGAGGCCACAAAGGACATCCTTAAACGTGGCCTGTCCGCCCCCATCTGCTTGACTTGGGAAATCACTTACGGGTGCAACTTGTCATGCATTCACTGTCTTTCAGCATCTGGCCTAAAAGATCCTCGAGAATTGACCACCAGCCAAGCGCTCGACCTCCTTGATGACTTCAAAGAAATGGGGATCTTCTATATCAACATTGGAGGAGGAGAACCCACGATCAGAAGGGACTTTCTCGAGATACTCCGTCATGCCGACTCGATAGGAATCGGCGTAAAGTTCTCGACGAACGGCTCCTTCATCGACGATGGCTTCGCAAGGGAACTTAAAGGATTCAAGTACACGGACGTTCAAATATCGATTGACGGCCCAGATCGAGAATCCAACGATTTGATCCGGGGGGTTGGCTCATTCGACAAAGCCCTTAGAGCAATGGACATCCTTCAGCGTCGCAACGGTATAGCTTTTAAGATTTCTGTAGTGGCGACTAGGAATAACGTTCGCCAACTCGACCTCTTTTACGAGCTCGCGGACTCTTATCGTGCCGAGCTTCGCGTTACTAGGCTAAGGCCGTCGGGTCGAGGATCGCGAGTATTTGCTGACCTCAACCCAACAGCCGAAGAAAAAATCGTCCTTTACCAATGGCTCCGCGCTCACCCCGACGTATTGACCGGTGACTCATTCTTCCATTTGAACCCATTGGGAACTCCCTTGGCGGGCATGAACATCTGTGGGGCAGGAAGGGTCGTTTGCCTTGTTGACCCGATTGGGAACGTTTATGCCTGCCCGTTCACGGTTCACGAAACATTTCGGGCCGGAAACATATCGGACCCAGGCGGCTTCCGAGAAATTTGGGATAACTCCGAACTCTTCAAGTC
>JAJZCF010000186.1 GCA_021846265.1 Actinomycetes bacterium
CCGGGCCATGACGTGGCGGTCATCCAGATCCAAGGACTAAAGAACTTGCCGACGGTAACATTTGGCTCCTCGGCGCAGGTAAAGGTCGGAGATCCGGTGGTAGCAATCGGAAATGCAGAAGCACTTCAAGGACTACCGACGGTAACCGAGGGTATCGTTTCTGGACTAAACAGATCGATTTCGACTCAAAATGCAAATCTCACGGCCATGATTCAGACCGATGCTCCGATTAATCCAGGAAACTCTGGCGGGCCACTCGTGAACGCCGCAGGAAATGTTATCGGGATGAACACCGCAATCCTCGCCGGTAATGGCACTCAGGTCGCCCAAAACATTGGATTTGCCGAATCGATCGACTCCGTTTTACCAATAGTGAAGCAGATCGAAGCGCACCCCAATACAACAGGGACTACCGGGGTGACCTCGAATAAGGCCTACGTTGGAGTAAGCGTTCAAACGTTGAATTCCGCCCTAGCTCTGCAGTTGGGCTATAGCTCCAACCTCCAGGGGGCTCTAGTAGATTACGTCGTCCCAAATTCACCGGCCGATCTCTTGGGATTGGTCGCCGGAGACGTAATTACTTCGCTCGATAACAAAAGTGTCACCTCAGCAAACTCCTTAGTGACTATTGTCAAATCATTGAAACCCGGTGATCAGGTCGCGATCAGCTGGATCGATGTGAACGGCTCCAACAATGGAACCATTCAGCTCGCTTCGGCTCCAACGGCCTGACGATAGCTATAACTGGAGGCCCAAGGTGTCACAAGAAGGTGCTCAAACGAGGATTCTCGTAGTCGACGATGAACCACCGATAACAGAGCTCCTCCAAATGGCTTTGGGCTTCGAAGGCTACGATATTTCGATCGCTAACTCGGGGCGTAAGGGCCTCGAGTTAGCTGCATCGTTTAAGCCTGACTTAATCGTGTTGGATATCATGATGCCCGACCTAGACGGGCTGGAAGTCCTAAAGAGGCTACGCCAGGAGCGAAATCAAACCCCGGTCATTTTCCTGACAGCCAAGGACGCTGTCGACGACAAAGTAGTGGGCCTCCGATCGGGTGGTGACGACTACCTCACGAAACCTTTCTCACTCGCTGAACTATCTGCTAGAGTCTCCTCGATCCTGAGACGATCCGGCGCTGGTCAAGAGAAGCAAGCGAGAATCGTGTTTGGCGATCTGACGCTCGACGAAGATACCCATGAAGTCACGAGGGGTAGTCGTCAGATCGAACTGACTGCTACCGAATTCAAGCTCCTTCGCTACCTAATGCTCAACTCGAAAAGGGTGGTTTCAAAGGCCCAGATTCTCGATCACGTCTGGGAATACGACTTCGGCGGTGACGCAAATATCGTCGAAACTTACATCTCCTATCTGAGAAAAAAGTTGGATGGAGATTCGGACCTGCCAATGATTCGCACGATTCGTGGAGTGGGTTACAGCTTAAGACTTCCAGAAGGAAATTAGAGGATGACCCTTAGGGGCAAGCTTCTTTCGACTCTGCTGGCACTTTTAGCCGTGGCAATCGTGATCGTTGATTTTTCTACCTCGTCGTCCCTCCGGTCGTTTCTGATCCAAAGGCTCGACCAGCAGATCGTGCAAGCGGTTCAGCCAGCAGAGAGAAGCCTTTTAAGCGCCGCCGAGGGGGCCAATATATCTCGCCAACCTCCATTTGTGCCGATTGGAAGCTACGAGGAACTCATTTCCGCAAATGGTCCGACCTTGGTGGCGGCGGTCGTCTCCTCGCCATCGCAGGCCGGCTCCCCTCCGCGGGTCACAAAGACCGTCTCGGGGGTGACGAGCCTCACCATCGCGGTTAATACGATGACGACAGTTTCATCAGTCGCCGGCGATGGCATCATGTATCGAGCGTACGCTACGACTATTCCCTCCAGAACCGGCTATGTGCTGATAGCGGCCCCGCTCAGCTCGATATCCGACACACTTCACCAACTCGCTATAGTCGAGCTTCTGGTATCCGCCGGAGTACTTCTACTGATCACTTCTGCTGGCGGGGCATTGTTAAGAATTGGTCTAAAGCCACTCAACTCTATGACGGAGACCGCCGGAGCGATAGCCGACGGCGACCTGACCCGGAGGGTGGAGACTCAGATAAAAGATGATGAAGTCGGCAAGCTGGCAAGTGCCCTAAACAAGATGCTGACTCGAATCGAAAATGCTATGGATTCTTCGCGTAGCTCCGAGGAGAGGCTCAGGAGGTTTGTCGCCGACGCCTCACATGAACTTAGGACCCCGCTTACCTCGATCCGGGGTTATGCCGAACTCTTCCAAAGAGGGGGTATCCAGGGACCGGAACAGACTGCGCGTGCAATGCAAAGGATCGAATCCGAGGCCATACGGATGTCAGCCCTCGTTGAGGACTTATTACTTTTGGCAAAACTTGACCAAGACAGGTCGGTGGAGTATTCAAAGGTCGACTTAGCGCAGATAGCGAAGGATGCAATCGAAGATGCCCGCGCAGTCGAGCCGACACGGCCCATTCGCCTATCTGGGTTAGATCGCGCACTAGTCAATGGTGACGCAAATCGCCTTACCCAGGTTGTCGCCAATCTTCTCTCGAACGCCCGTAGTCACACCTCTGAGAACACTCAGGTCGAGTTGCGGATCGAAGAGTTTAGCGGTGAACCCAAGCACTCACCAGCGATTCCATTTTCAGTTGCAACGGCGATACCGATCATCCAGAAACTTGGCGATCCGGGAGACAAACCTACGAGCTGGTTCCGACTCATGGTTCGAGATGCCGGCCCTGGAATCGCTAGTGAAGACCTCTCCAAGGTCTTTGAGAGATTCTTTAGGACAGATACTTCGAGGTCAAGAACCCAAGGGGGTTCAGGACTTGGTCTTTCGCTAGTTGCCGCCATCGCCGAAGCACACAATGGACAGGCGTGGGTCTCTTCAAAGGGCCTCGGAGAGGGCACAACCTTCGGAATAGATATTCCCGCCTACTCCTACTTCCATCCACAAGCAGAATCAGCAAAACCAATAGATCCTGAAACATCGGAGCAGGAGACTAACGGGGATCCGCCTTTAGAAGTGAAGCTGGTCGAATCTAACGATCCGTCCGCTCGGGACAATAGGTCTGAATTGCCGCAATCGTAGGTCGGAATTGACGAAAAGTCCAAGCTACCGCGGGAATGATTTGACGCTTTGTGCTCGACAGGGCATCCAAAGTTGGCTAGCTTGTCAAATGTGAGTGATCAGAACAACCATAGAGAGATATCCCCGGGGATGGCCGAACAACTAAGCGGCCCTTCATATCAGGGATTAGCCACCTTCGCGCAGCTACCCTACCTGACCGATAAAGACCAGCTCGACAGGTATCGCCCCGATGCAGCAATCGTCGGTGCCCCTTGGGACGACTCGACGACCAACAGGCCGGGAGCTCGCTTTGGGCCGAGGGCCCTACGGGCACTTGCCTACGGTCCAGGGACTTACAACCTAGATCTAGAGTTCGAGATCTTTGAGGCCCTTAGTGTCGTCGACTATGGCGATGCGATCACGAAACACGGGATGACAGAGGAGTCCCACGCTTCGATCAGGAAGAGGGTTGGCGAAGTCGCGTCTTTAGGAATCGTCCCAATAGTCATCGGCGGCGATCACTCGATAACCTACCCCTCCGCCTCAGCCGTCGCCGAGCACTACGGATGGGGAAAACTCGGAGTAATCCACTTCGATGCCCACGCCGATACCGCCCTCGAGATAGACGGAAACCTTGCCAGCCATGGAACCCCGATGAGGAGACTCATCGATTCGGGGGCGGTACAGGGTAAGAATTTTGTCCAAGTAGGACTACGAGGTTACTGGCCACCAAAAGAAACTTTTGATTGGATGCGCGAACAGGAGATGCGCTGGCACACGATGCAGGAAGTGTGGGAGAGAGGGTCGAAGGCGGTCATCGAAGACGC
>JAJZCF010000023.1:0-2074 GCA_021846265.1 Actinomycetes bacterium
TCGATCCCTTGCCGAAGGACTTCTCTATCTGACCTATCGCTAGCTCGAGAGCCTTTTCCCTGTCAATTCCCACTTGCGCACCCAACCTTTTCACGACGACCTTCTAACGAGGAACCAATAACAAGGAACTTCCAACGAGGAACCAATAACGAGGACCTTTCGAAAAAGGTCAACTGTTCTTCCCTGATAGTAGCAATAGGCTGTGACACCCAAAGGGTGGTTAGCCCGTTCAGACCATAATAGCGAACATCTGTTCACTATGGATGCCAATTATGTAATTACCTAATAGTACTCGACATTTGGTAAAAATTAGAGTTGAAACAGCCATAACCCTTCGAGCAAAAGATCAGGGTCATATGTTCAAGTCTCCGTCAGCGAAGCCGCCGCCTAAGCATATCCATGACGGAGATCGCCGTTAAAGACCTGATCGTCGCCCTGTCTCCGGATGGAAAAATGAACTCCTTGGCCTCTTTAAACAGTCCGTCTGCTCTAGAGATGCATATGCCAACCCAAACCGTCCCCACCGGCCGATCTTCTTGGGCATCTGGTCCCGCTACGCCTGTAGTGGAGATTCCAACTTCCGCTCCTAAAACACCCATCACACCCTGAGCCATCTCAAGGGCGGCCTGCTTAGAAACGACCCCATCTGATTTGACCCCCAAAAGCTCGCGTTTGACCGAAGTGGCATAGCTGACTACAGAACCTTTGAAAAACTGCGATGCGCCGGGCACCGATACGATCCTCGAAGATATAAGGCCCCCAGTCAAGGACTCCGCTACCGCTAGGGTGAGGCCTTTTGCCTTCAGCCTTTCCCCTACGGCGTATTCCATCGTCTCGTCGTCGACACCAAAAACATTCTCACCTAGCAGCAACCTAAGGCCGTCTTCTTCGTCTTTGAGAATCCGGTCCACTTTCTCCTTTACATCTCCCTTTGCGGTAATGCGAAGTTTTATACCTTCGGCGCCTGATGCCAGAAAAGCGATCGTTGCCCTCTTGGACTCTTCCAAGGCCTCCAAGCGGGGAGCGACTAACTCGGCGAGTGCTGACTCTGAAAACCCCCAGGTCCGAAGGACTCTCGAGCCGATGTAAGAAGCAGATCCCAACCTCGAAACGATATCGGGGATCACCGATCTTTCGACCATGTCCCGCATCTCTATCGGTACTCCAGGAACCGCATAGATCACCTTCCCTCCGACTGTACATATCAGTCCCGGAGCGGTTCCTTTCCGTTGGTCGATGAATTGCGCAGACTTAGGCTTATACGCCTGGCGAAGATTGTTCTCCGGCATCTGTCTGTTGCGAGAAGCAAAGAAGGCCCGAATCTTCTCCACCATTTCGGGCTCAATTTGGAGGTCTTCCCCCATTACTTTGGCGATAGCTTCTCTGGTAATATCGTCCTGTGTAGGGCCCAGGCCACCACACAAGATCACACCGTCCGCCCTCGACAGGCTCTGATGGATCGACTGTGCAATTCGCTCGAGGTTGTCCCCGACCTTGGACTGAAAATGGCAATCTACTCCGACCTCGGCTAGACGTTCCGAGATCCAAGTCGAATTGGTATCTTGAATCTGCCCTAACAGGAGTTCCGTACCTATTGCGACGATCTCAACTCGCACCTAAAAACCTCTCACTAGCTCCTCTGCTAGCCTAGGCCCTATGGAGTAACGTTGCTATGGCGATTGGCGTCCGAAAGGTACTGGTACGCACTCCCGAGTGCTAGGGCAGTTGCGATCCAGATGATGACTGAGACTAAAATAGTCCTAGTAAACGAGGTGTATATTCCGCCAATTGGGATTAGCGCCAGGCATATAGAAAACACCTGTGCCGTCATCTTCCACTTCCCAAGTTTTCTTGCTGGAACGGAAATCCCCTTCTTCGCCACCGCTGTTCGGTAAGCAGAAATTGCCAATTCCCTGACAGCCATGATCAGCACTGGCAAAAGGGCGACTCTAGATTGGTACGCTAGCGCTCCGAACATGCCAAAGACCATGATCTTGTCTGCTAGTGGATCCAAAAACGCACCTGATCTAGTTGTACCTTGGCGTCTGGCTATCTCACCATCAAAGCGGTCCGC
>JAJZCF010000023.1:2174-10998 GCA_021846265.1 Actinomycetes bacterium
CGCATCCTTCTAATCAGTGGCCTGCTCACATGTTGCAAAGACAGGTCAAAGTATGGAACTTCACTAGCGCAAATCGCCTCTATCAGGGGAATAGTAAGTTGCGATGGGTAGATATAGAGAAGTCTTAGCCACTTGGAGACACCCTGCAGTCCTTTGATGAGATCCGTCAAGGTGCCTCCGTCAGGCAGGTCCCTGCCATAGCTGGCGAGGTCCTGAGCGACCAAAACCAGCTCCTGCACCTCGAGATCCACCGCCTCCTTGACGATGTCGGGTATCTCCCGTGAGCGCTGCTTTCCCCTAAAACTGGGAATGGCGCAGAACCCACAGCGGCGATCGCATCCCTCTGCTACTTTGAGATACGCCCAAGGCTGCTCGGAAGGTCCGCGACTCAAGTTCAAAAGATCCATAGTCGGTAGCGAAATTTCGGTATTGCCACTAAAAGCGGCCTTAGCCGCTCTAGGATTTGGCCCTATCGAAACGGCGACATCAGTGGCGGCCTCGGCGATGAAATCTCCATCAAATCCCACGACCACATCAACTTCGGGCAAAGCAGCTGAGAGTTCACCTTGATACCTCTCCGCCATACAGCCAGTCACAACAAGTCGACTTGCCTCTGACTTAAAAGAAGAGAGCTCTATGATGGTGTCGATAGATTCTTGTCGGGCTGATTCAATGAAAGCACAGGTATTTACCACAATAAGATCGGCGTCGACAATCGAACCAGCAGCGTGATACCCGGACAATAAAGCGCGATGACTCAGCTTGATCGAATCAACTTTATTCTTCGGACACCCGAGGGTTTCAACCCAGATTTTCTGTGACATTTAGCTCTATGCTAGTTGGACAACGGTTCCTGTTCGGTTGAACTCGACAACCTCTATCTGATGAAACACGCCGCGATCCTCTTGGAATCTCTTTACCTTGCTTAGCACCTGTTTTGCTAACGAACGGGTAGAAAAGCCGATCATCGTCGATCCAGCCCCTGACCAAGCGGCTCCAATGCAGCCGGACCTGATCAATTCGTCGATGATTGTATCGGACTCGGTAAAGAACTGGCTACGATACCGCTGGTGAATGTTGTCCTTGAACATGAATCTTTCGATGGTCGAGGCATCTTTCAACGATAGCGCTAGCATCAGCGAATTTGAAAGATTTTCAATCGCATCGACTCGAAGAACGCTTTTCGGCAGGGCGGCCCTTAGTTTGTGGGTAGGAAGTTCGTTTTCTGGGATTACCAAGATGCTTACCAGTTCTGAATCGACTTCGATCCCCCTCACCACGCTGCGTCCCTCTATGCTCGCAGCCGCCACCGCACCCCCATACAGCGAAGCTGCGGCGTTCTCTGGGTGTCCCTCAAAGTGGACTGCGACCGAAAGCGGGTCATCGGACTCACAGGCGACCGCTACTGCCACTGCCAGCGCGGCAGAAGAACCCATTCCCCTGGCCAACGGAATGTCTGACCTTATAGTCAGAGCCACCCTCGAATGGCCAAGTACGAACTTGCACACCCGGAGTGCGAGGTGATTGTCATCGACCGGAACTCCGGCTCCATAGCCGCTCGAAGCGACCTCAAAAGAAGCAGACTCCTCTACGTCCACCTCGACAAATCTATCGAGGGCTATCGCTAGAGTATCAAATCCTGGCCCTAAATTGGCCGTCGACGCCGGAGTCCTAACCGTCTTTGCCGAAACTTCCTTTGTCATTTGCCCTTAGAGCCTCGTAAGCCGCCACTTCAAAGATGCCTTGACCACGGGGGAGTTAACCACTGCGGGCTCTTTGAAAACCTGTTCTCCAACCTTGACCGTAATCTCTGCGACTTTAGCACCACTAGCCACGGTATGGGTCTTTAATGTCGGACTAACGGCGATCGATTCATCCAAGCCAGACCAGCCAAACGCATAGATCGACTTCGTCGCATAGACATTAGCAGCTCGTCCGCCGGGAGGAGTTAGCGTTCCCACCACTGCCCCAGCGGAAATAACTTTGAAGTACCGAACCTGTCCAGGGGCCGCTTTGGCCAACGCTTTTCCGACGTCCAAAGCAGTGATAAGCGGCTGCCCACTTTGCTGGAAAAGCACCGCACCGAAGATTCCCGTGGACTGGTTTTGGATATTGGCCTGGGAATAAAAGACAAAGCTTCCGCCACTCGGAGTTGACCCGGTCTTAATGCCTGCTATTCCATCCGATCCCAGGTCGTAGTCTACGTTATAAACCACTCCGGCGACGGGAAGGGTAGCTTGCGGATAGGAAACTATCTGAGAGAGCGTGGGATTCTTCTCAAGCAGCTGGGCTAGCTTCATTTGGTCTGAAGTGTTGGAAACCGTCCTCGGGTCCAGCCCGGAAGGGTCGGTATAGTGAGTAGATGTCATGCCGAGCTTTTTGGCCATCGCATTCATCTTTGCCACAAAAGCACTAGTTGACCCGGCGTCCCAGCGTGCCAGTGCGGTTGCGATGTTATCGGCAGAAGGAATAAGCAGTCCTTCGAGCATCTGATACTCACTCATAGTCTCACCCGGGGCCACTGCCATAACCGAGTCCACCGCAGCGCTTTGCTGGAGATACGACTGATAGTCAGCCTGGGTAATGGTGATGCTCGGACCTGAGGCTCCGATGGCCAAGGGATGATCTGTGATAATTATGTAGGCGGTCATCATCTTGGCTACCGACGCAATCTGCACAGGTTGCGATCCACCCGACTGGCCCAGTACCCCGACGTGAGGCACTACTACTTCAGACTCCCCATTCGTTGGATATGGCAGAGATACCGCGGGTCCACCGACCGTCGCAGCAAGCTGCATACTTTGAGCCAGCTTCGGCACTGGAACTGGGCGAATGAGCTGAATGGCTGAGATAATGACCAGTAACAGCACCACCAAGATAATTATCCCCCGGAGCCGCCTAACCGACGCTCCCGAAGGGCCTCGCCCCGACGAATAGCCGCCGATGGACCTTCTTGACGATGGGAGCCAGGTGTCGTTCCTTGGCATGTGCGGGGCTACCTCCAACAGAAAAGAGACTCACAGGGAGTGCTTAAAGACCCCTTGAGCCTACCGCCTCCCAAGCACACCTAGACCACCCGAAAGGTGAGGTAACATCTGATTTTCAGGATAGAACTACCACACCTCACCAAGACACTGCAGGCGGTCAAGCAAAAACCGCAGCGCGGGAAACACCCTAGAATCTCTTTGGCGCTGCACCTAAAAGCTCACTGAGGTACCAGCGAGGCCTGGTCTTTGACCATATTTCGGCCAAAGTCAAAGTTCGTCCAATTCTTCTTTGCTCATTAGAACTTCTCGCGGTTTTGAGCCTTCGCTCGGTCCTACAACCCCGTCCTGCTCTAAGAGATCCATAAGCCTTCCAGCCCTCGCGAAGCCAACTTTTAGCTTCCTCTGGAGCATCGACGTAGATCCCAACTGGGAGCTGACCACCAACCTGAGGGCTTCTTTATAAAACTCGTCCTGTGACGCCCCGTTTTCCGAACTACCCTTGCCGCTGTCTGCCACCTCTTCCAGTTCGTCCAGGTAAGCGGGTCCACTTTGTCTCAGCCAGAAACCAACGACTCCACGCACCTCCGACTCAGAAACCCATGGTGTTTGAATCCTCCTAGGAACCGAAGAGTCGGCGGTTACGATGAGCATGTCGCCCTTGCCGATCAACTTCTCCGCTCCTGGTTGGTCCAAAATAACCCTGGAATCAGCCTGCGAAGCCACCGAAAAAGCCATTCTTGAGGGGACGTTGGCCTTGATTACCCCCGTTATCACGTCGACAGACGGCCTCTGGGTTGCAATGAGCAAATGTATTCCGACTGCTCGCGCTTTCTGGGCAATACGGCATATCGAATCCTCGACATCCCTAGGTGCCACCATCATTAAATCGTTGAGCTCATCGACTACGACAATAATGTAGGGCAAGGACTCCATCGTCGGTGTCTCAAGGTCCGCTGGGTCGAACATGTACTCCTGGGATGCGACTTTTGATGCCTCTGCCAATTCGTTGTAGCCCGTAATATTCCTAACGCCTACACCGGCAAGGAGGTCATAACGCCTATCCATCTCCTTGGTAGCCCAGTTCAATGCCCCAGCGGCCCTCTTTGGGTCGACTACCACTGCGGAAAGAAGGTGTGGAAGCCTCGAATACTGCCCGAGTTCCACCCTTTTTGGATCTACCAAAATCATCCGAACCTGTGATGGGGTGGCCCGCATAAGGATTGAAGTGATCATCGAGTTTAGTGCGGAGGACTTCCCGGAGCCGGTCGCTCCGGCAATAAGGACGTGAGGCATGTCTGCCAGATTGGAAACGATCGTCCTGCCGTAGATATCCCTGCCCAGGGGAACCTCGAGGGGTAAGGTCGCCTTCTTCATCTCGGGCGCCATCAGTACGTCCCCTAGAGTCACGACCTCCCTCGACCTATTTGGCACTTCGACTCCGATTGCCGACTTTCCGGGAATTGGAGCCAATATTCGAATGTCCGCAGCGGCCATCGCGTAAGCTATGTCGCGCTGCAAGGAAAGGAGTTTTGCTACCTTGATACCCTCTCCTAATTCCAGCTCGTAGCGCGTTACCGTCGGCCCAACTGTCATTCCAGAAAGTCTCGTCGGCACACCATGGGTCATCAGTGCACCCTGTAGCGCCCTTCCCCTATCGGCCAGCTCAACTTGGTCAATCTTGTTGGCGACACCCTTGGATAGGATTGAATTCGGCGGCAACTTCCAGGTCTGAGAGGTTGCGGCTCCGCTCGCTTTCTTCTGCGACACCCCACCGGTCCCCGCACCATCCAAGTCCGCCACACCTCCGTCTCGCTCTGAGTTCGCTTTCTCGGACAGGTCAACGTAGAATTCTTCTGGCTCGACATCCTCCTCTGGTTCCGAGGTGTCGTCGCCTTGTCCATCTGGACTATCTGCATCGACTCCCAAATAGTTAGCTCCGTCGCCACCGCCAGCAAATAGGCCGCCGAGCACGTCAACTTCAGGTTCTGATTCGTTCTGCAGAGCTGCTGACTTCATAGCGTCTAGCGAAGATCTGGCCTTTCTCGAAAAAAGCTTTGCGACCTTATCAAATCCGACTCCGAACAGCCAGAGGAGGCATAAGACTCCGATGAGTCCCAAAATGATACTCGCGCCCACCCTGGAGGCCACTAAAGAGAGGCTCCCTCCGATCGACTCCCCGACCAGTCCCCCGTGGGACTTTAAATACCCGGAGCTAAAACCGAACCCTCCTCCATAAAAAAGGCTTCCATCAATAGCAGCGATATCGATAACCAAAAGGGTTATCTTCCACCAGAACAGGCGCTTGGTGGTCATTTCGGCCCTTGCTAAGTGAGCGAGGGCCGCTAGGAATGTTACGGCAAAAATAAGTCCAGCTGCCGATGCAAACAGATCACCAAAGACACCTCTTACTCCCCTGCCGAGCAGTCCAAACAGCGAGGTGAATACCGAAAGGATCACAAAAACAGAAACCAAAAGAATCAAGAGCGCAACGGTCTCTTTGGACAGGGGTTCCTTCTCGTTGACTTTACGATTTGGAGCCTTGCTCGCTGGGCGAGTTGCCCTAGCCGATCTAGCGGGGGTCGCCTTTGATGATGTCGTCTTCGCCGGCGTCTTGGTGGAAGCCGTCTTCGATCTTCGAGGAGTACCCCTCTGCCCACCTCCGGGCCGAGCAGAATGTGTCATTTTAAACCTACACCTCCGTAATAACCGGAATGATCATAGGCTTTCTCTTCGTCTGTCGAGACACCAACTTCCCTATGGCGCTTCTTACAGCTTTGGAGAGCGACTCCTTATCAACATTACCGCTGGCTAGCTCCTTTGATAGCACTTCCCTGCTTCGCTGGATAATCTCCTCCAGCCGGATCGAGCTCTCTCCCGTTGGGATAAATCCCTTGGTCGCTATCTCCGGTCCAACCAATATCTCTGCGTTAGAAATATCTACCGCAGCAAATATGACCAAGACCCCCTCCTCCGAAAGGACCTTCCTATCCCTAAGTACCCCATGGGAAACGTCTCCGACGACACCATCCACATACAAATATCCAGCCGGAACAACTTCAGAAAACTCGAGTGAGTTATCACCGAGAATTATTGAGTCCCCATCTTGGGCTAAAAGGACGTTCTCCGAGTCGATCCCCATTTCCATGGCGATTCTCGAATGGTTGTAAAGGTGCCTATATTCACCATGAACCGGTACAAAATATTCTGGCTTGGAGATTGCGAGGAGGGTTCTTAGCTCGTCTCGTTTCGCATGGCCCGAGGTATGCACCTTTGCATTTGCCGGGTGCACTACCCGTGCACCACGTCGATACAGTCCATCGATCACCTTTCCGACCGCCGTCTCGTTTCCTGGGATTGCATCGGCCGACAGGATTACCAGATCACCCTGACCAACCTCCAGCCACCTATTCTGTCCCAATGCCATCAACGTCAGAGCGGAAAGCGGCTCTCCTTGAGATCCAGTCGAGATGATACACACCTTGTCCGGTGGATATTTAGACACCTCTTCGATGTCGAGAATCATGTCGTCGTCGATTTTGAGAATTCCAAGCTTGCGAGCCAAAGCGACATTCTTGCCCATCGACCTGCCGAGGGTAAACACCTTACGATCGACGGCCGTCGCCACATTGGCAATCTGTTGAATTCGATGAATATGCGAAGCAAAACACCCCACTATGATCCGACCCGAAGAATGCTTTGCAAACACCTCCATCAGAGCATCGCCCACGATGCTCTCCGATTCAGAGTGTCCTTTCTCCTCTGCATTTGTCGAATCTGCAAGCAGGAGCCTTATACCCTCGCTCTTAGATATCTCACCAATTCGGGCGAGATCCGTCAAACGGGAATCGACAGGCGTAAGGTCGATCTTGAAGTCACCAGAGTGAAAAATAACCCCCTTGGCACTACGAATGGCTAGCGCAAAGCTGTGCGGAACCGAGTGGGTTACCGGGATGAATTCAAACTCAAAGGGCCCAATTTTTCGACGCTCGAGATCCCTGACGACCTCAAACGAGCAGTTGTCCTGTAGACCAGCCTCATCGATACGGTTCCTAGCTAGACCTAAAGTTATCTCAGACCCGTAGATCGGAAACTTCAACTCTCTGAGAAGGTACGACAGTCCGCCTGTATGATCCTCGTGACCGTGAGTCAACACGCAAGCGACGAGCTTTTCCCCAAGTTCTCTCAAGTAGGAGAAGTCCGGAAGAATAAGGTCTACACCAGGGGTATCCAACGTCGGAAACATCAGTCCGCAGTCGATCAACACTGCCTCGCCATCTTGCTCTATAGTCGCACAGTTACGCCCTATCTCTCCAAGACCGCCAAGGAATGTTATCTTTACTTCTGAGGCCAAGATCGGCCAACTCCTTTATCAAATGCGATTCCGAGCTTTTTAGATCTCGCTTGGAGATCCAACAAAACCCCTTCGGCTTGCGCAACTAGTTCGTCTGATGGGTCTGAAATAGGAAGCCTGCAGTTCCGTGTCGAAAGTCCCAACGCTTCAATCATCGCCTTGGTTGGAATTGGATTAGGCGCCTCGCTTTGGCTCTCAAACCGATATGACCGTCCAAGAACCCTGTTGATCTCCGAAGCCAGCCCCACATCTCCCTTTTCGAAGGCGTCGATCATTGCGCTGAAAAATTGCCCAGCCCAGTGGGTAGCTACGCCAACGACGCCCACCGCCCCGACCGACATGAATGGCAAAGTCAATGAGTCGTCACCGGAGTAGACGGTGAAATCTTCGGAAGCGTCAGCTATCAACTGGGCGGCGTTTGCAACCTCGCCCGTAGCGTCTTTAAGGGCGCAAACATGGGGGTAGCGTTCGGCTAGTCGAAGCAGCGTTCCGTGCTCAAGCTTCCTGCCTGTCCTAATTGGAATATCGTAGATCACAATCGGCAAGTCGGTCGCCTCTGCCATTTGCGCAAAGTGTCCAAATATGCCGTCCTGCGACGGCCTCGAATAGTATGGAACGACCGCCAGGACTCCCTTGGCTCCCAGGTCTTTGGCTAGCTTTGTCAGCTCCGCGCTGTGAGCGGTATCGTTCGATCCAGATCCAACGATCACCGGAAGGTCGGTCGCCTCAACAGTCTTTCGCCAGACTTCAACCCTCTCGGGGTCTGTCAGCGTGCCTGCCTCGCCAGTGGTCCCAGTAGAGACGATAGCCGTAGTCCCGGTCGCCTTGAGGTGAGTCGCCAAAACAGAAATCGCCTCGTAGTCGACCGAAGAGTCGACTTTAAACGGAGTAGCCATCGCCGTGACAACACGTCCAAAACTAACAAGAGCCCTTCCCATTATCTCGCTCCATCTGTCGACATCGAATTAAACATCTCCTCAATAAGATCGTCAACTCCGACTGTCAGGCCCCTTACGGTCGACACACCTCTTATCGCAATCACCACTCCAGGCATAAACGAACTCCTGTCGTATGAATCATGCCTGATCGTCAAGGACTGACCCGTCGTACCCATGACCACCTCTTGATGCGCTACCGCACCTCTGATCCTAAGCGAATGGATTCCGACCCCATCCACCGACGCACCCCTTACGCCCTCCAGCACAAACTTCTGAGTAGGGTCCGGCTCAAAGGCCCCGCCAGACGCGACCTTAGCATGGCCAATCCTCTTCGCCGTAGCCAGAGCGGTCCCTGACGGAGCATCGACCTTGGTATCGTGGTGCATCTCGATTACCTCGACTGAATGAAAAAATGGCGCCGCCATCTCGGCAAACTTCATCATCAATATCGCCCCAATGGAAAAGTTGGCTGCGACGATGCACCCCACTTTGGAAGCTAGAAACTTCTCGTTGAGCTCGCCCAATTGTTCTTGTGAAAGCCCAGTCGT
>JAJZCF010000023.1:11098-15681 GCA_021846265.1 Actinomycetes bacterium
GGCCTTGGCTCAAAAGACTCGGCGTGAGACTCTCCCGGTCCTTCGCTCGATGCTCCATCAGACGCCAGCCTCAAGGAAAGTTTCCCGCTTGGATCTATCTCCTCGACCACGACCTCTATCTGTTGATTCAGGCTCAAGACGTCCTCTACCCTATCGACCCTCTTGCCACCGCCGATCTTCGAAATATGCAATAGCCCGTCTCTGGAAGGCATGATATTGACGAATGCGCCAAACTTTGTGATATTGACCACTCGCCCCATGTAGGTGGCACCAACCTCTGCAATCGGCGGATCTAGGATCTCGTCGATCCTTGCCTTTGCCTCCAAGGCTGCGGAAAGTTCTTTCGCACCGATAGTCACTATGCCGACACCACCCTGATCTTCAATGGTTACGTCGGCCCCGGTCTCCTGCTGAAGCGAATTAATGTTCTTACCCTTAGGACCGATAATCTCACCGATCTTGTCGAGAGGAACCTCGAAAGTAAGGATCTTGGGAGCGTTTGATCTGACCTCTTCCCGTGGTTCAGAGATAACCTTCTCCATAGCGTCCAAAATCTCTAGTCGAGCGGTCTTCGCTTGAGCCAGAGCGTTCGCCAACACCTCGGCCGGAATTCCATCTATCTTGGTATCGAGCTGAAGGGCTGTCACGAACTCCTTCGTACCGGCTACCTTGAAGTCCATATCGCCGAATGCGTCCTCGGCACCAAGGATGTCGGTGAGGGTCACGTACTCGCCATCTTCGAAGACCAAGCCCATGGCGATCCCGGCAACAGGAGCTTTTATCGGGACACCGGCGTCCATGAGGGACAAGGTAGAGCCGCACACCGAAGCCATCGAAGTCGACCCGTTGGAGGATAGCACCTCCGAAACCAGCCTGAGGGTATAGGGGAATTCACTCGACGGCGGAATCACGGGGAGAAGTGCACGTTCTGCGAGTAGACCGTGACCGATCTCCCGCCTCTTCGGTCCCCTCATCTGACCGGCCTCTCCAACCGAAAAAGGCGGAAAGTTGTAGTGGTGCATATACCTCTTAGACTCATCGATCCCAATAGTGTCAATGAGCTGGTTCATCTTGGGCATGCCGAGGGTGCAGACGTTCAGCACCTGGGTCTCTCCTCGTTGGAAAAGGCCCGAGCCGTGAGCGGTAGGAATTAAACCAACTTCAACCGACAACGCACGAATCGTCGTGGTGTCACGACCATCAATTCGAACTTTATCGTGGATGATCCGATGTCTGATCACCTTTTTAAGTACTGACTTCAATGCGGCCTTTGCCTTGCTCGCTTCGTCGGGGAATTCCTCCACCAATACGGCGAGCGTCTCGTTAGTCGCTGCATCGATCGCCAACTGCCTCTCGGACTTTTGTGCAATCGAATTAGCTTCAGCAAGCTTCGGCCAAGCAAGCTCGGTCGCCCTTGCGTAAAGCTCCTCGGAATAGTCGTTCTGGACAGTCCAAACAAGGGCTTCTTTGACCGGCGCCTTAGCTTTCAACTCAAACTGAGCTTCTATCGACTTTTTGATCCAAGATTTTGCATACTCGAGGCCTGCAGCGATGACATCCTCGGTTGCGAATGGGGCTCCCCCAGTGTAAGTCGCCCAGGCGGATTCCGTACCGCCCGCTTCGACCATCAAAATAGCCACGTCGCTCTGGTCGGCGGTGAGTCGGCCCGCTACCACAAGCTCAAAAGTAGACCTGTCTCCCTCTTGGTAGGTTGGGTGAGCTAACCAATTCCCCTCCTCGGTCCAGGCAATGCGGACTGCACCAACTGGTCCTTCGAAAGGAATCCCCGATATTAAAAGTGCGCACGAAGCGGCATTGATAGCTATTACGTCATGGGGGTTCTCTAGATCTGCCCCAAGTATCGTCCCGACCACGTGTACGTCATTCCTGAAACCACCAGGGAAACAGGGGCGTAGTGGCCTATCGATCAACCGGCTAGTAAGTATTGCCTGATCGGTAGCGCGGCCTTCCCGGCGGAAGAATGATCCCGGGATCTTTCCAGCTGCGTACATCCGCTCTTCGATATCAACCGTAAGTGGGAAAAAATCTATGCCTTCCCTAACAGACTTAGAGGCCGTAGCGGTAACGAGTACCACCGTATCGCCTATCCGGGCGACGACGGCGCCGTCTGCTTGCATTGCAAACTTTCCGGTTTCAAAACTTAGAACTTTGGAACTGCCCTCTACTGGGCTAGAAACGGAGTATGTCTCCGACATGTCTCTCCTGTCATTGGGGGCATCTCTGCCCCGCTCTTTTAACGGTCCTGACGCCCATTGCGCTTTGGAGTCCGTCTATATGGGAGCCGACCTGAAACAGTTTCCAGTGGTCAACACCTTAAAAACAAAGGGTGCTCACCACTGGCAGCTGATCCAAGCCGGAATATTGAATATGTCGGGGGAGTACTTTGACCGCCCCCGACTCTGTTGTTATCTCCTGATGCCTAACCTGGTAATCAGGTTACGATAGCGCTCAACATCCTTGCGCTTGAGGTAGTCGAGCAATCTGCGGCGATGACCGATCATCATCATCAGTCCACGCCTGGTGTGATGATCCCCCTTGTGAACCTTCAGATGCTCGGTAAGCCTATTAATTCTTTCGCTGATGATGGCAACCTGCACCTCAGGAGATCCGGTATCGGACTCGTGAAGCTTGTAGGCACCTATCGTCTCTGCCTTTTCAACCATGCGTCGTTCAACCTCGGCGCTTATAATGCCTGAGCCACTTTGGCCCAATGCTAACTTTCCACTAACCCGATCAGCCTAGACGATCGGTGCACCTATTCAGCTCAGTGCCTCACGAATAGCCAAAACGTCGAGTTCAATCTGGGCTGTCAAGGCTTGAGAATCCGAAAAGGTGGCCTGGGGTCTGATAAAGCTCTTGAAAGTTACCTCGACTGCTTGCGAATAGAGGTCGCCCGAAAAGTCCAATAGATAGCTCTCGATAAGCCTAGGACCGCCAGTCGGATAGAAGGTGGGACGAGTTCCCACGCTTATAGCGGCCTTGACACTCTCCCGGTGGGGCAAAATCCGCAAGTGCCCCGCATAGATGCCATCGGCCGGAATTGCCATCTGCCCTGGTGGCTCTACGTTTGCGGTAGGAAACCCCAGGGACCCCCCGCCCCTTCTATCGCCGAAGGTAACCATACCTCTGATGCAATGATCCCTGCCGAGAAGCACTGACGCTTGATGGACGTCTCCTTCTGCGATTAGCGACCGAATTAGCGTGGAGGAGATTGGGACGCCGCTCAGAGCGGGAGTGATTGAATTCACCGAGCCCACTTTGACTAGCTCAATCCCATGGACAACGAATCCCCGCTCGCTACCGCGCTCGGTCAAAAACTCAACTGTTCCCTCGCGATTGTGGCCGAAATGAAAGTCTGATCCGACCAAAACCGCCTTAGCCCCGAGTGCTGCTACTAAAACCTGATCGACAAAGTCTCCCGCTGACTCGGTGGCTCTGACTGCATCAAACTCGATCAGATAGACATAATCAATGCCGAGACCCTCGAGGAGTTCAAGCCGACTCTCAAGGTCTGTGATCAGCTTTGGAGCCGAGGTCGGCCGAACTACGGTTGCAGGGTGCCGGTCGAAGGTAACGACGACGCTCGGTACTGAATGGGTCTTTGCGAGATTCTTCAGGTTCTCCATAATCGCTCGATGGCCGAGGTGAATGCCGTCATAAGCGCCTATGGTAACTACTGAGCCGCCGAGAGCGATACCCTCTGTACGATCATAAATTACTTCCATGGTTGATTGAGGCTAGTCGAGTAAGGCCTCCCAAAATGTGGCAGCGCTCCATTTACCATCTAAAACCAAACTCGATACCGTTAAAACCAAACTCAAGACCAACCAAGTTTTTTAACTTAACGCACTTTCATCGTGAGTATTTGTCGAAATGGTCGTGCCCAACTTGCCTAATTTGCCATAAGTCGCAGATCTTCCGGTTCTAATTGCGCTAACAGCAGGCCAGCACGACAAGGTCGTCACTCTAAAGAATCAGTGGCAAGCGCCGCCTTAGGCTAGCGGAAACATCGATTCAGGTTTAAGCCATCCATCAAGCATTCTTACAAAGCCGACAAGAGGAGGATCATGACCATCCAGTGAGGCGCCGGCGGCCTCGGGTTCTAAAAAGACCGCAATCCGATCGTCTGATGGGGACACTAGAGCTGTTAGATCTCCGGCAGGAATCCGTCTACCCATAAAGAGATCATCTGCTACAACTTTTGAAACGAAGATTCTTTGGAATGAAGATAGTGCTCGGCTCATTGAAATCTTCAAATCCGCAGTTACCGCCTCGGGGGCAACCGCCTCCTCCACGTCGAACGAACCGATCTTGGTCCTTCGAAGCTGTAAAAGAGTTCCCAAGGTAGCGCAACTATAAGCGACGTCTCGGACCAGCGACCTGACGTAGGTCCCAGAAGAGCAGGCTAGGTCAAAGCCAAAACAGTCGAGTTCAGGACGATAGCTAATTGTGAAATCACTCACTACTACCCGTCTAGTGGCAAGCTCAAACTCGACATTAGACCGCTCAAGATCGTACGCCCTCTTCCCTTGAACCTTTATGGCCGAAACCTTCGGTGGTAG
>JAJZCF010000023.1:15781-22405 GCA_021846265.1 Actinomycetes bacterium
TCGAGCTCTTCCGCAATTACCTCTCTTAGGAGGCTATTTACTCGAGCGACCCTAGGGAACTTGCCCCTAGGGGAGCCCATCGCACCTTTTGGCATGTCAAATCTCCTACAAGCGATTAGCTACGCGGGATCTCGCGGTCCTCAAAGGTCTCGATTGTATCGCCCTGCCTCAGGTCTTGAAAATCGGAAAGTCCAATACCGCACTCAAAGCCGGTCTGTACCTCTCTCACATCATCCTTGAAGCGCCGCAAGGTATTGATCGAACCCTTCCAGATTACGACTCCGTCCCTAATGAAACGAACCTTCGATCCCCTCGTGATGCTGCCGCTGGTAACGTAACAACCGGCAACCATGCCTGCGCGAGGCACCCTGAAGATCTCACGAACTTCGGCATAGCCGGTAACAACCTCTTCGAATTCCGGTGCGAGCATTCCGACCATCGCAGCCTCGATGTCTTCAAGTACCTTATAGATGATCTCATAGGTTCTTATCTCGACATCCTGCGACTCGGCTAACTCCCTAGACCTTCGATCAGGACGGACATTAAAGCCAATGATCGTTGCATTGGATGCCGCTGCGAGGCCTACGTCGTTCTCATTGATTCCGCCGACGGCCTTGTGGATGATGCTCAGTTTGACCTCCGGCCGTTCAAGCTTCCTCAAGGATTCGGCGAGCGCCTCTAGGCTTCCCTGAACGTCGGCCTTTACGATAAGGTTGAGGGCCGCCGCTTCACCCTTTTGAATCTGCTCAAAGAGATCCTCTAGCTTAGCTCCAGCCGCCGCAGCTGCCCGAGTCGTATAACCAGCCATCCTGTAGCGTTGCTCTCTGCTCTCCGCTATCATCTTCGCTGTCGACTGATCCTGAGTAACCCTAAAATCGTCACCGGCAGCCGGCACCTCTGAAAAACCTAGGACTTGAACTGGTGTCGAAGGCAGCGCCTCTTTTACAGCCCTACCGCTCTGGTCGATCATCGCCTTCACGCGACCCCAAGCCTGGCCAGCCACTATCTGGTCCCCGACCTTCAATACACCCTTCTGGACCAGGACCGTCGCAACAGGACCTCGGCCCACATCAAGGTTCGCCTCTAAAACGACTCCTCGAGCCCGTCCGGTAAGGTTCGCCTTGAGCTCCAGAACCTCTGAAAGCACAAGTATCTGTTCAAGCAGATCGTCCACACCCAAGTTCTGCAATGCCGAAAGCTCTACCGTAATGGTATCGCCGCCCCACTGCTCGGGAACTAGACCGTATTCAGAGAGTTGTTGCATAACACGCTTTGGATCAGCGTTCTCCCTGTCAATCTTGTTTATGGCGACGATGATCGGGACTTCCGCCGCCTTGGCGTGATTAATGGCTTCAACCGTTTGAGGCATAACTCCGTCATCAGCCGCAACCACCAACACGACGATATCGGTTACTTTGGCCCCTCTCGCCCTCATCTGAGTAAAGGCCTCGTGCCCTGGTGTATCGATGAAAGTGATAGACCGCCCCGAGACGTTGACCTTGTAGGCACCGATGTGTTGTGTGATTCCTCCGGCTTCGGAGGCCACTACGTTGGTTTCCCTGATCCTGTCTAAGAGCTTCGTCTTTCCATGATCGACATGGCCCATCACGGTAATGACAGGAGCCCGGTAGGTCAAGGAGTCCTTTTCTTCGGTCTCGTCATCGTCGAAGTACTTTGCCTCTAGTTCCGCTTCTTGTTCCTGTCCTGGATCAACCAGTCGAACTTGGGCACCTATCTCCACGGCAAAAAGGTCGATCATGTCGTCGGATAGAGACTGGGTTGCCGTGACTAGCTCACCCTGCAATAGGAGGAACTTGACTACGTCACCGGCCGACCTATTCAGCTTTGGTGCAAACTCCTGCGCCGTCGATCCGCGCTCGACTATGATCTCGTGGTCAGGCACGGGAGCGTTTGAAGGGGTGTAAGCGGTTACTTGAGTCGGCTCCAACTCCTCAAAGTTCTTCTTTGAGCGCCTCTTAGACTGCCTTTGTGTGGGTCTACCCCTACTCGGCGGTCCACCCTTTGTCGATGGCGCCGAAGCTGAAGCGGGTCCCCTCGAAGCAAAGCCTCCAGCCGAAGCTCCTCCTGGGCGTGGTCCGGAAAATCCCCCACTGCGTGGCGGCCGGTCAGTACCTGCACCAGGAGCTCCGCCGGGACGGGGTCCAGAAAATCCACCTGGACGGGGTCCAGAAAATCCACCCGGACGTGCCCCTCGGTCAGCTGCAGCGGGCCTGTCCTGTGCGCCGGGGCGTGGTCCAGAAAATGACCTGTCTCCACCTTGGCCACCGCCAGCAGGGCGTGGTCCCGAAAATCCACCTGGACGGGGTCCAGAAAATCCACCCGGACGGGGTCCAGAAAATGACCTGTCTCCACCCTGGCCACCGCCAGCAGGGCGTGGTCCAGAAAATCCACCTGGACGGGGTCCAGAAAATCCACCCGGACGAGGTCCAGAAAATGACCTGTCTCCACCTTGGCCACCGCCGGCAGAGCGTTGACCTGGAACCGCTCGAGGTGGAGGCGGAATAGGCTTGCCCGATAGGGACCTGGGTGGTCCTCCCGGTGGTGGTGGAATCGGCTTGCCGGACGGGCTGGAAGGACCTCTCGCCGCTCGATCTTGACCCCCGGCAGTGGGCTTTGCAGCCGGGCCAGATTGATGTCTTGCTGTTGCCCCATGCGATTGTGCCGCCGCGGGTTTGTGTGCGGTATCAGGCCCATGCTCGTTATGGTGCTCTTTCCGCCTCGCAGAACTGGGCATCGAGCGATTCTCGGACTCCAAAATCCTCCGCTGCTCTTCAGCGATCTCTTTGGCTAGATCACCGTGCACCCTGTTCTCGACCTCTGGCGGGGCTTCGTCCTTAACCAAGTTCGCTGCGCCTGGATTATTAGAGGCTACCTCAGCGGATGCGACGACACTTTGGGCCGTCTCGCCAGCCGCCTTTCCTCCAGCGCTCGTCCGCTCCGTCACATCCGTTCGGGGATGAATAGTCCTTGGGTGAGAACTTGGAGTAGAACGAACCGCATGGGAAGATTGAGGCTTTGTCCCATCTTGTTCGTTTATCGTCGAAGAAGGGGCCTCTTTTGTCGAAGGCGACGCTTCGCCCTCTTTATCGGCCTGGCTCTGTTTCGTAGTTGTTGAAATCACCTTAGGCTGCTCGACCTCTGTCACTATTGCAGCCTTTGGCCGCTCGCCAATTGACGGTTGTTCGGAAACGCTCGATTTCTCGAAGTTATTTACCTCGCTAGGCACTGCTTCGGAAGACCTATGGCCAATACCATCCCGAATGGCCTTTCGCCTGGCCCGATCGGCCTGTGCATCTTCGATACTCGAAGAATGGCTCTTCACGCCGATACCAAGCGCAATACAGAGGTCAAGAGCCTCTTTATTACTTAAATCCAGCTCTTTTGCAAGCTCGTAAACTCTAATCTTCCTGCCCAACTGCGAACCAAGACCTCCGGGTCAATAATGGGGAGCTACGCACAAAGGCGCGTCATATGAGAAACCCTAGACAGTCTAGACCGTGTCGGACGACATACCCCTACCCACTTTTGCCGAGTAGCGGTGCGCACAGACTCCCTGGAGGGTCGCAAACCGACCAACCATGCAGCCAAGCCTAGCGTCAACGCTCGGCCGATTGCACGCAAATCGCCCGAAGGAACAAATTTATCCCGCAAAGCCTTCATTAGCTAACGTCCGCGAAACCAGCGAACGGCTAGCGGATCTGAAGGGGAGCTTAACTCACTTGACAAACACTCTCGAAACTAGCCCGAAGAAGCTCCAGCTGCCCGGTATCGAGCTTTGTCTTAAAAGCCCTCTCAAACTTGCCGCGATCAACCGCCCTGTCGAAGCAGGCTACGGATTCACGACAAACCCAAGCACCCCTGCCCGAGTCGGCCATGCCCCTGCCGGGAGTCCGCAACCTTACGAGTCCATCGGGGCTGTTCTTTCTTCCACAGCCCACACAGGTGCGCAAGCACTTAGTCGAACTAGCCATTACAACCGACCCCGACCATTTTGCACATCCAAGACAGAATTAGCACCGCACAATGCGAGGGAACTCATTCCACCACTGGATCTGTACCCGACTCGGATGAAATCTCGGCCTCTGTCCCGGTCTGCTCCTCAGCATCCTGCCACACGAGCTCACCACTCTCGTCCTCGACCCAAGCACCTGCAGCCCAATAGTCGCCTTGGCTAGCGACTTCGGATTCTGAGCGAATATCGATCCGCCAACCGGTGAGCCGAGCCGCCAACCTGGCATTTTGACCCTCACGTCCAATAGCCAGAGAGAGCTGTCCGTCATCAACGACTACGGTCGCCGTCCCATCCTGCTCATCAAGACGGACCTCTCGCACGTGCGCTGGCTGTAGGGCTCGCGCAATATATTCTGCTGGATCATCAGAATAGGAAACGATGTCGATTTTCTCTCCACGCAATTCGTTTGTGACCATGCGAACCCTCGCCCCTCTAGCACCAACACAGGCACCAACGGGGTCGACGTTTGGGTCGTTCGATGAGACTGCCAACTTAGACCTATGCCCCGGTTCACGTGAAATCGCCTTCACCTCTACTACTCCGTTGGCAATTTCGGGAACTTCGAGTTCAAAAAGCCTTTTCACAAGGCCAGGGTGGGTTCTACTAACCACTATCTGGGGGCCTTTAACCGTCTTTCTTACCTCGACGATATAGGCCTTCACCCTGCTTCCGTGTTCGTAGCGCTCCCCCGCTGCCTGCTCCATTACTGGAAGCAGCGCCTCGACCTTGCCCAGGTCTAAAAGGGTGTACCGATTCTCGGTCTGCTGGATGATACCGGTCACGATATCTCCCTCACGACCTGCGTACTCCTCGTACTTCAGGTCCCGCTCAGCCTCTCTGATCTTCTGAAACATCACCTGCTTTGCGGTCTGGGCGGCGATCCTTCCAAAGTCTGCGGGGGTATCGTCCCACTCGCGAATTACGTTACCGTCGTCGTCAAGCTCCTGCCCCCAAACCCTTATCTCCCCAGTGTCTGGATCTATAAGGACCATGCCCTCTTCTGCTGCACCGGGCATTCTTTTATATGCTGCTAAAAGAGCATTGGCCAAAGACTGAAGCAAGACATCGACAGTTATTCCCTTCTCACGCGCTATCAGATTTAGCGCCTCCATAAGATCTTGACTGTTTCTCGCCATCTAATCCCCTGCTCTTTCGCTGTATCAACCCTTATGGTTCTCGACCATAATTGCCGACGAAAACTCGTCTTTTCCCTAACTAACCAGGCCTTGCTACGACCTTTATCCTGCACATGCTCTGCTCAAAGCGACAAAATTCCATTCCTCACCAGAGCTTCAGACCTGCCTTTGGAGCTAACCAAAGGGACCCTTCGGAAGGTCACTATTTTCCTCAAGTTCCTTTTGCCTCCTTAGTGCCTCGTCTTCAAGGTCGGCTAAATCTTCGTCATCAAAATGGCGATCCTGGCTGTCAAAGCGACCAAGCTTGGCAAACTCATCCCCGGTTTCGAGGTCGTCGTCTGTCTCGTCGTCAAAATCGTCGTCATCGAGGCTCGGGGGTCCCGAGTCGATCCCGAGCGCTTGGTCCTCGGCAGACAAAAGGTCGTCGTCTGTCTCGTCGTCAAAATCGTCTTCGTCGTCAAAATCGTCTTCGTCGTCTGTCTCGTCGTCAAAGCCATCGACAGAATCGTCAAAGTCGTCGTCATCGAGGCTTAGGGGTCCCGAGTCGATCCCGAGCGCTTGGTCCTCGGCAGACAAAAGGTCGTCGTCTGTCTCGTCGTCAAACCCTTCGCTTAGCTTGGAATCGGGAGAAACCGTTACATCTTTTCCTCTAGATTTACTAGCGGCTTTCTTTGCTTCCTTCTTTGACTTCGAATTATTAGTCTTCTTCTCCTCGGGCCAGACAAAAACCGTCTTTGCCGAATCGATACTCCTGAAGTCAAAGCGCCTCGTGTCCTTGGATGCCTCAAGGATCAGTTCCACTCCAAAGTTGTCCGAGGAAGCTATTACACCTTGGACCCTTGACCTTGATCCGTTTTCGCCCCGACTTTTTACTTCGATCAATCTCCCCGCAAACCGCCGGAAGTGTTCGGCATTAAAAAGTGGCCTCTCAAGGCCTGGAGAGGAGACTTCAAGCTCGTACTTCTGGTTCAACTCTGCGACTTGCTCTGCAAGTCCTGAATCTAAAAGCTCTGAAATTATCCTCGATGCTTCGGTTATAATCTCCAAATCCGGGGTGGGATCTGCGTCAAGTGTGACTCGGAGGGTTCCCGATGAGTACCTGATCTCCAAAACACTGAGCCCGAGTTCACCTATGGCCGAATTAATCCGGGCCTCTACCAATAACAGGTCAGCGTGAGACAGTCCGGACGTGTTTATCCCCTTGATATCCCTCTCTGTCACGTCACCCACCTCTCCACTCTCGTGCTTACAAAAGCCCCCATAGAAACAAAAACGCGGGCACTGGCCCACGTCGCCTAACCACGCGCAGATGCGCGCAAAACCGTCCTGACCCGGAAAGTATAGTGACGCTCTCGGCCCTGAACGACCGAGCTTCTCCACTCTCACCAAAGCTGTCTCCCATGGTCATGCTGACACCTGGGCCGTAGGCGATGGATATAGTGGTTCCTGGCGAAC
>JAJZCF010000187.1 GCA_021846265.1 Actinomycetes bacterium
CCATCCCGACACCTCCACCGTGGTGTATCGAGACCCAAGTCGCACCTCCCGCGACTCCAAGCATCGCATTCAGTAGCGGCCAGTCCGAAACTGCGTCTGACCCATCGGCCATCGACTCGGTCTCCCTATTAGGGGAGGCTACAGATCCGGTATCTAAATGGTCCCTTCCGATGACGATCGGGGCAGAGACCTCTCCCGTCCTGACCATCTCGTTGAAGGCCACGCCAAGTCGATACCTATCTTCGACACCGACCCAACATATTCTCGCCGGAAGTCCTTGGAAGGCGATGCGCTCCCTCGCCATATCTAGCCAGTTGTGTAGGTGTGGATCATTTGGAATTAGCTCCTTTACCTTGGCATCGGTCTTGTAAATATCCTCTTTATCCCCCGAGAGGGCTACCCACCTAAAGGGCCCGTATCCCTGGCAAAAAAGGGGCCTGATGTACTCTGGAACGAATCCTGGAAAGTCGAAAGCCCTTTTTACTCCCACATCAAATGCCATCTGGCGGATATTGTTTCCATAGTCAACCGTTGGGATCCCCGAATCGGCGAACTCGAGCATCACCCTAACCTGCTTTGCCATCGACCCTTTGGCCGCCTTGATCACCCCGTCGGGATCCAAATCCTGCTCTTTCTTCCATTTGGCGATGGTCCAGCCTTGAGGTAGGTAGCCGTGAAGCGGGTCGTGAGCGCTTGTTTGGTCGGTAACAACATCAGGTTTAATGCCCCGTGCGAGTATTTCCTGGTAGATATCGACCGCATTGCCCAAAAGGCCAATCGAAACGGCCTTGCCAGCGGATTTGGCCTCTTCGAGAATCAAAAGTGCCTCGTCGAGGTTTGTGGCCCTCTTATCGAGATACCTGCTCTTTAGGCGAAAATCTATCCTCGTCTCATCGCATTCGACTGCGATCATCGAAAAGCCGGCCATCGTCGCAGCGAGAGGCTGGGCTCCACCCATTCCACCCAATCCAGCGGTTAGGATCCATCTGCCTTGAGCTATTCCCTGGAAATGGCGCCTGGCTATGGCAAAGAAGGTCTCATAGGTGCCCTGAACTATGCCTTGGGAGCCAATATATATCCAACTACCAGCAGTCATCTGGCCGTACATGATTAGGCCCTTCTGGTCGAGCTCACTAAAGTGTTCCCAAGTTGCCCAGTGCGGTACCAGATTTGAATTTGCAATCAAAACCCTTGGAGCGTCGCTGTGGGTGCGAAACACACCTACCGGCTTTCCACTCTGGATCAGAAGCGTCTCGTCGTCTTCGAGCTCTTTTAGAGTCTCCAAAATAGTGTCAAAGCTCTCCCAAGATCTGGCCGCTCTGCCAATTCCACCGTAAACAACTAGGTCTGATGGATGTTCAGCGACCTCTGGGTCCAAATTATTTTGAATCATCCTAAATGGGGCTTCGGTCAGCCAGCTCTTACAACTCAGTTGACCCCCGCGGGGTGCCCTAATCGTCCTGGTGGGGTCATGCCTGGTAAAGGTCTGGCTTGGTGCAAATTGCGAACTATCTGCCTTGTTGGAATCCACTTTTATCTCCTATCGAAAAATCGTTGTAACCGCTAAACGAGAAGCGGGATCCTGGGTGGTAAAGGTCCACCTCCGTGACAACTCCACTAAAAGACCAGGTCTTTCTCCTTAATCTCAAAACGGGTTCCATTTCGCCTAAATCCAGCGCCGCCTTGATCTCTCGATCCGGGGTAGCGGCGGCAATCCTGTATTCGACCCTCGATAGCGGGGCGACCTCCATCAAAAACTCAGTCGTAGTCTTTGTCGAGAAGTCTTGGTCCAAGAAACCTTGTGCTAGCGATGCGTTTACCCAACGCCTCTCGAGCTGTATGGGAAGGCGATCTTCAAAATGGACTATCTCAGCGAAGTAAACCGGAGATCCCTCTGCCAATCCAAAGCTCTCAGCCAGTGAAGGGTCACAGTACAAAGTGTCAAGCTGCATCACCTTGGCGGCGTAATGAGCTCCTTTAGACCTGACGAGATCGCTTATCGAAGAGATCTGCACCAAAGTCTGGTCGTAGTGCTGGTTGGAGACGAAGCTCCCCGAACCCTTCACCCGGTGGAGTACTCCCCTGTGGACGAGTTCCTTTATCGCTCGATTAGCAGTCATCCTTGCGACATCAAACTCCTGCGCCAGTTCGTTCTCCGAAGGAATTTTGTCACCGGCTTTAAAGCCACCAGACTCTATGTTCGAAACGACAAAGTCGATGATCCGCTGATACTCAGGCTTAGAAGTCATCGGTCCACGAAGGTCCGCTCAACGGTTGGGCTATGTTGACCAAGCGATCCAGATCACTTTGGGTCATCAAGTAGGCTCGCATCATCGGAGTACCTCGAGCGGGCAAAACTCAGCCAATGATCCCGAGTTGACCAGGTCGGTGATCACCTGGATATCGGGCGAAAGATAGTGGTCGATATCGTAATGAGCGACGAGGGATCTAATCTTTTCGACGACCAGGAGCAAAGATGGGCTGGTAGAGAATGGCGCCCGCAGCTCTACGCCTTGCGTCGCAGCTAGCAGTTCTATCGACAGAATCGCTGCTACGTTATCCGCAATGTCATGAAGCTTTCTCGCTGCGAAAGTCGCCATCGACACGTGGTCCTCTTGGTTAGCGGAGGTAGGCAGCGAATCGACCGAGGCCGGGTGAGCATAGGTTTTATTCTCGGACGCCAAGGACGCTGCGGTGACGTGAGCTATCATAAAACCCGAGTTGACGCCGCCATCTCTAACTAGAAAAGGTGGAAGACCTGAAAGTGTGGCGTCCATTAGCAAGGCGATGCGTCTCTCTGACAATGAGCCGACCTCCGCTCCCGCCACAGCCAGGGCATCGGCAGCGAACGCAACCGGCTCGGCATGGAAGTTTCCACCCGAAAGTACTTCGTTGGTTTCGGGGAACACCAAAGGATTGTCCGATACAGCATTTGCCTCGATCAACAGAACCGAGGCTGCATAGTGCATTTGATCCAGACACGCCCCCAAAACCTGGGGTTGGCAGCGAAGACTGTAAGGATCCTGCACCTTTTCACAATCCTGATGCGAGGAGTTAATCTCGGATCCAACTAAAAGTTCCCTGAGTGCTCTGGCCACTTCGATCTGTCCTTTATGTCCACGAAGCAGCTGTATCCTTGGGTCAAATGGAACCGTGGATCCGGCTGCAGCGTCGACGCTGAGGGCACCAGAGACAATTGCCGTGCGAAGTAGGTCGTACAACCTAAAGATTCCACCAAGTGCTATCGCCGTAGAGACCTGAGTTCCATTTAGAAGAGCGAGTCCTTCTTTAGCCCGAAGGAGCAGCGGTTCCATGCCGATTCTTGCCAATGCATCTGAAGAACTCATCCTCTCGCCGCTAAGGAAGACTTCGCCCATTCCGAGAAGGACACTTGACATGTGAGCAAGGGGCGCTAGGTCTCCCGACGCACCTACCGAACCCTTTTCCGGAATGTACGGGATAACGTCGGCATTGACCAATCGGATTAATGCGTCGACCACTTCTCTTCTGACCCCAGAACTGCCCCTCGCAAGGCTCGCTACCTTCAGCAACATGACCAAGCGGACGACTCCTGAGTCGAGGGGTCGCCCCACTCCGACGGCATGCGACAAGACAAGGTTTTTCTGCAAAAGCTCAAGTTGATCTTTGGGAATATGGGTCTGAGCCAGTCTCCCGAAGCCGGTATTGATGCCATAGGCGGGCTGGCCACCTTCCGCGATGGCATGCACCGTCCGCGATCCGGAATCTATTTGTCGATAGGCGCTCGGGTCGAGCTCGAACTCGACCCTTTCGGATCTATAGACCTCTCTGAGGGTCACCAGATCGAGTTTCCCTGGCTGAATCGTTATCATTTTCATCCTGTCTATACAA
>JAJZCF010000024.1:0-13771 GCA_021846265.1 Actinomycetes bacterium
CTCACTATTGATCATTCGGATGCAACGGATGCTTGCAAGTTCCAGAACTGGAATAGTTGGGTGTAGCCTTGATGTGGTGACTAATCCAAACTTGGTTAAATTTATTGAGACAATAAGCGCAAAGCTCGATAATGGCGCGATCGTGGACGATCCTGAACTCATTTTACCCTTCACCACCGACTGGACTCAACGGGTCAAGGGAACCACTGACTTATTGGTTCGACCAAAGGATCATCAAGGTGTCGTCGATGTTGTTAGGGCGGCCATACAATCTCACGTTAAGCTTCAAATACAAGGCGGCAATACCTCGCTATCGGGAGGTTCTGTACCCCAAGCCGGCGAGGTACTTCTCAGCTTGAGCAGGATGAACTCTAGATGCGAGGTTGATCCCGATACACTCGTTGCTCAGGTAGATGCCGGTGTGACCCTGGAGAGGCTTCAAAGAGAGGCTATGAAGTACCACTTGACGCTAGGAGTGGACTTAGCTTCTAGGGGAAGCGCCACACTTGGAGGGATGGCTGCCACAAATGCTGGTGGTTTGCACGTCTTACGCTATGGTGCAATGCGTTCCTCGGTTATCTCCCTCAGGTGTGTTTGGGGAGACGGAACCGACTCCCCGAGAAATGTTCCTTTGATCAAGGACAATAGCGGAATATCATTTTCTCCGCTGGTCGTTGGGTCGGAGGGGACGCTGGCGGTAATTACCGAGCTTTCCTTGCGGCTTGTTCCAGTGTTGGCGTCTAATGCGGTAGCTGTTGTTCCTTTCATGTCGATCCCCAAGGCCGTTTCCTTCGCTGGAAAAGTTCGCCGAATGACCGATTCTATCTCCGCCATTGAGATGATTTCGAAGCAGGCAATTCGGGTTGTAGAAGAGCTAAATGGGACTGCGTTCCCGATTAAGGATCCATTTGAAATTGTTCTTTTGGTCGAAATAAGCTCAAACGGCGACGCAGGAAATGAACTTACGAAGATTCTTGGCAAGTCGCTCGATGAGTCGCAGTTGCAGTCGACTCTTTTAGGAATAGATGGAGGCCCCCGGGAGGGCCTATGGGCATGGCGGGAATCCATTACAGAAGCCATTCAGAGGAGGGGAGAACCGCTCAAACTAGACCTCTCCGTTCCAATTGCCTCTCTGGGTGAACTGTGGCAGTCTATCGACACAGTCCAGAAGGGTTTTGCTGGACGTCTTGAAGTTGTCCGGTTTGGCCATCTCGGCGACGGGAATATTCATGTGAATCTTTTGGGTGATGAGGATATTTTGAAGAGGGCTGAGAGGGAGATCTATCAACGGGTAGCGAGCCTTGATGGGTCGATAACTGCGGAGCACGGGATTGGAACATTAAAGAAGGACTTTTTAGAGCTCGTTCGGACGAAAAATGAGCTAGCGAGAATGCGCGAGTTGATAGAGATATTCAATCCAGCCAGGACGCTGAATCCTAACATACTGCTTTAAATGGCAGCTCTAAGGTCTCCATCGATAGGCCTCTGGTTTTCTCATGGTGGTACTCCTCAAAGGTTATAAAGGGTGTGAGGTTTTGGGATGTACTCTTTTTTGACCTGAAAAAATTTGTGACCAACGGAGTGCGATTCGTAGTGGCCATTGAATTCTTTATAATGCTGATGCGGAGTTGGACGGTGGGACAGATTTCGTCGTCTAGGTGAATGAGGTAAGGATTGCTGGTAGAGTAGGCAAGATGTCGGTGTTCAGCTTTGGTGAAATTGCGTACGGGCCGTTGCTGAATGGGCCGATTAGGTGAGCGCGATCTCCGAACCCGGCAGTTCTATTTCTGATGGCCCGGATAGCGGGAGTTTGCCAAGTGGCATACCGGGCGAGTCCAAAACGCAGCGACTCGGCTTCACCGAATCGGTTCGTCCCGAGATCCCGATTTTGTTGCACGTAGCAAGGTCTTACAACAGCGCCGATGCGGAAGATCTCGTACAGGAGACTCTGACCAAGGCGTTTAGGGCCTGGGATAAGTTTGACGGAAGATATCTAAGAGCCTGGCTTCTAACGATTCTGCGAAACACGGCAATTAATGCCGGTCGCAAGAGAATACCCAGCCTTACTGGCGACTCTGAGACGTTGGAGCAGCAACCTGATAGCTCTCTGGCTGCGAGCCCTCAGGACCTCCTTGAAAGTAACGATTTCGTGGCGAATGTGAAAAAGGCGATACTCGGACTTTCAAGTCATTATCGCAATGCGGTCGAACTCGTCGACATAGACGGCCTGAGCTATCAAGAAGCCGCTGACGTGATGGGAATTCCGGTCGGGACGATTATGAGTCGTCTTCATCGTGGAAGACGACAAGTAAAAGAGGTGTTAGCAAAGCAGGGGCTAATCGGAGGTGAGCAATGAGGGATAGCGGTCTCGACAAAGATGAACCGAAATCAATTCATTGCAGAACTGCCGCTCGAGCCCTGCAGCAATATTTAGATAGCGAGATTAGAGATGAGCTCCTCGTCACTGCGATCAGCTTTCACTTGGAGCTGTGCAGAGATTGCGGCATGGAGGCTGAAACTTATAGCCGAATAAAGGTGGCTATTGCCTCAGAAGGTAGGGCCTTTGACTCGGAGACGATGGCGAGGCTTAACAGATTTTTGGACGACCTTCTTTAACCCTCGAAAAGGGATGGCCGGGGTAAAGTCGATAATTTCGCTAAACTGGTGGCGGCAAAATGCCATGGTCAGGATACGGATAATCCCGTTATGACTATCTTGTTACCCACGATGCCCTCGTGGACTACGACGGAATACTTGCCATTGAGCGTTGTATTGAGGGAAATCCCTACGGGAGTGGTCGAGTTCACGATTTCATCTACATACAACGGTGTAGTGGAATAAAGCTTCTGTCCTAACAGCTGCGATGGGAAAGTCACGCCCGGGCCAAGCAGTTTCAGCCAGTCAGATCTGCTTTGGGACAATGAGTGCAGCATTGCAAACCACAGGTTCAGCCCAGATGCTTCAAAGTCCAGAGTCGCTGGCGATTGGATAAAGGCCGCACTCGGCGAACCGGAAAAACTCATTGTTCCAAGAATTTGAGAGTTCGTTGAAAGGGTGATTCCCTGCTGCACCAGTGCAGGCGGAGCCGGCACAATCAGGTTCGGAATCGTGATTGTTGACTCGGTAGGCTGCTTTAGATTTTCAGTGGATACAGGTACCGTTTTGATATACTTTGCGGTCACTATGTAGCGGGTTGGTGTATAAAACAGAGCGGTTGTTGGCCAGCAGGTATCTAAGACGATTCCGCCAACTGCGCCGAACTTGAAGATCGCTCCTGGATGGGTCACCTGATGGCCGGTAACACTAAAGACCATGACGCCGCATGGCACCACATATTTAATTTCATCGCCGATATTGAGATGGTCGATTTGAGAGAAGAAGCTGACGTCGTGCGCTGCCAACAAACCAGTACCGGTTTTACTGGGCCACGGAGTGCTCGGGTCGTGACCTATTGAGGTTTCTAAGGTAACCGGGTCGATCCCTTGTACCACAGAGGCGAAAAGGCTGAGTTTGGGAACGTCTAATATGCCAGGGCCCGGCTTAGCAACGCAGGTGCTGCCACCTGGTGAATTAAGAACTCTCTTGATATTTTGAATCTGTTTGTTCAGGATGATTTGTGAACCTGTGGAAGATCTATGATTCCAATACAGCGGGTAGCCGATTCCGACAGCCGCAACCAGAAGTAGGATCACGCCGATCGCCATCTGCAGCAGCCGAAGTTTCCTTCTCCCTCTACCTTTTTTTGAACCCTGAGATGGACCCGGATTTCCTTCGTGGGGGCCTTCCGATGGCTTATCGTTCATCAGTTGTTGGTCTCCTCCTTTTCTGATTGTAGTCTCGGCTGGATCGTTTTGCTAGTTGACTGAAATCAGCAAGCGACGCTACGGGCACTGTGGATGCCATCGACACGAAATGGCAGTTTCGTGAATCTTGCGAGCCTTAGCTTTCAGTGGAGTCGTCTTTTATTTCGGTGACACATGAACCATCGTGCGAGAAGGATCAAGGCCTATGAACTCCTACCCCAAGGTTTAATAAGAAGCCGTTATAAAGAAATTGATCGAGCTAAGCAGCTATCTCAATTTCCCCATTTGCTCCACCTCTGAAATAGCTTGACGACGGATTAGAGCAGCCGATGCCGCCTATATTTGGAACACCGAAATGAAGCAGAGTACCAGGGTGCTAGAGAACTAGCCAGCGAAGTCCCAAGGCCAATCCATGTCGTCGATGCCAGGCTGCCAGCGGTGATGGCAACGGCTTCGATGTGCGCAACCCAGCTTCCCGAGGACCCTCGTAGCAACTAAACCTCAAAGAGGATCTCGATACCTAGGGAGTGATCTCTAAATCGAGCAATGACAAAGCCGCGACTAATGCACAAAAGTATTGCTTCGCTCTAGCGTCAAAGCAGCGATAGGCCATCGACACCAAGCCGAGCTGATTCGCAGGGAAAAGGCTTTAGCGAACTTTAGGGATTCTGGTATGGCGGGGAAAGCTCAGTCGGTCTGGGGGAAACGGGGAAGACTGATCCCCGCCCCAGGTCCTTACAACGATTCAGCTCATTATGGGAGACCACCGCTCAGGTGCTCGCTTCGGTGGACTTCCCATCTCGATTCGCACCTACTAGCCATGGATCAAAGAAGGAGACTACACCAAGGCAAGACGCCCAGAGGCGGAACGCCCCAACGTCAGCTTCACACTCAGCGAAGTGCAAGTGAATGAGGTATTCGATAGCCGTCGCTCACCAGAGTTCTCATCTGCTCCACCAGGATCAGATTGCACCCGCACTGGCTGATTACATCGAGCCACCTCGCGCCGCTGAATTGGAGTACGAACATCGCTTGCCTACGAAGTATCGCAACTGGATCTCCGTTACCGGCTCGGTATCGTGACCTCAAACTTCCGTTAGAACGCAACGTAAGCTCGAAAACAAAACTGCCGAAAATTGTGGGTCAATGCGGAGCTGCGCTCAGGTGGCACGACCAATTTGTTGCGGCGGAGCTAGGTCACCCGCACTCCTTAGGAAGTATGGCTAACTACTTCGTGTCGCTAGCTGGAATGTTTTAGTGGTCGCTGAAAGTCGCCTGCAACTTGATTTACCGCATGGCGCCAGGTATCCCGACAAAGTGCATTACCCAAAAGTGAGCGGACGGTCGTAACAACACCATAGACCTCAGCACCCCTGATGCGACAATAAGCATGACTGTTGCCGCTAACCTGGACTTTAGATTTTTTTCTCGTCTTTCTTTAGGGCTTCTTTTGGGGCAATTCGGAGGTCTTCATTGGGTGCCCTTTTGGCCGTACTCTCCAGCGTTGCTTGGGGCAGTGCGGATTTTGGTGGAGGCATGCTATCGCGGCGAATATCGGCCTTTGCGAGCGTGCTCTATTCGCAAGGAACGGCCATGGTTGCGGTGCTTGTGGTCAGCCTTCTCCTTGGCGGTTTTTCAATAAGCAAATCTTTGCTTTGGGCAATTGGGGCCGGAATCGTAGGCCCGCTGGCGCTAGGCCTTTACTATCGAGCGCTCGCAATCGGGCCCATGGGTATTGTGGGGCCAGTGTCGGCGACTTCCGGTGCTGTCCCGGTGGTAGTTGGACTTCTGCTTGGAGAGCAGATTTCACTAATCAGACTGATCGGCCTTGTGGGTTGCGTGGTTGGGGTTGCGATAGTTAGTGGTCTTAGGCTAAGGGGATTTGCACACGCTAATATCAGATCCGTTTCCCTCGCCGCAGTGTCTGCTGTCGGATTTGGCTTCGTCTTTACCGCTATAGCGCAGTCGGCGCAGCATGGTATTTTGGCGACTTTGGTGGTACAGCGAGTGACCAACATAGTAGTCCTACTTGTTTTAGCAGCTTTCCGAAAACCCAAGCTCAAGGCGGATGGGTCTGCACTGTTATTTCTCGGTCTAGTCGGGCTGCTGGACATCGGTGCAAATGCACTTTTCGCGGCTTCTTCGCAAATGGGACAACTGGCGCTGGTTGGAGCGCTTGGAGCCCTTTATCCCGTCACTACTACGACTTTGGCGTCTATTTTTGCAAAAGAGAAACTGACTCGGCCTCAATTAATCGGAGCTCTGGTCACAATGGCTTCAGTGATACTCGCTTCGTCCTGATCTAGGCAGTGGACCTCATGCGAAGTAGGTTTCTAGGTTAAACTACACTTGAAATATGGCAGAGAAGCTCATAGTTCAAGGTGCAAAAGAGCACAATCTAAAGAATATTTCCGTAGAGCTTCCGCGAGATCGGCTAATAGTTTTCACTGGTCTATCGGGATCGGGTAAGTCCTCTCTGGCCTTTGACACTATCTTTGCTGAAGGCCAAAGACGCTATGTAGAGTCCCTCTCTTCTTACGCAAGGCAGTTTCTCGGTCTGATGGAGAAACCAGACGTAGATTTCATCGAAGGCCTTTCGCCGGCAATTTCCATCGATCAGAAGTCCGCATCTAAAAATCCCCGTTCAACGGTAGGTACCGTGACCGAAGTCTACGACTACCTACGCTTGCTTTATGCCAGGATTGGGGTCCCGCACTGTCCACAATGCAATTGCGAGGTATCCAAACAGAGCGCTGAAGAGATAGTCGATAGACTTATGCTCCTCGATGAGGGGACCAGGTTTTTGTTACTGGCTCCGGTCGTGCGCGGGCGCAAGGGCGAATACCAGGGACTTTTGGATGATCTGGCTCGAAAGGGCTTCGCAAGGGCGCGAGTGGATGGCGAGATTATCGAGCTTTCTGACAGGTCGAAACTTTCCTTGGCTCGGTACGAGAATCACAGCGTCGACGTCGTTGTCGACCGGCTCGTCATCAAAGATGGTATTCAGAGGCGACTAACGGACTCGGTCGAAGCCGCTCTTGAGTTGAGTTCTGGTTTGCTAGAGGCGCAGGTAGTCGATAAGGCTGGTAGCTACTTAGACCTATTGGTATTTTCCGAAGCCTTAGCCTGTCCCAACTGCGGAGTTAGCATCGGAGAAGTGGCCCCTAGGAGCTTTTCCTTCAACTCTCCCTATGGCGCCTGCCAGCGGTGTGACGGGCTTGGTACTAGATATGAGGCCGACGTCGAACTGGTGATACCTGACGAGCGATTGAGCATACTCCAAGGTGCAGTCGCTCCTTGGGCCAGCGTCCGATCCGAGTACTTCCAGTCTGTGCTCGAATCCGTGGCCCGAGAAAACGACATACCCCTCAATAAGCCATGGTCGACCCTGGCTGAGGACCAGAAGAAAGTTGTCCTCTATGGAACGGGTGAAGCTGTCATCGTGTCTCATCAAAACAAATGGGGGAAGACTAGGAAGTTTTCCCTCAACTATGAGGGAATCATTCCATGGTTAGAGCGAAAGCTGACAGAAGCGGAGTCTGATTCCTATAGGACGATGTGGGAAGGCTACATGAGGGTCGCATCGTGCCCAGCATGCTCTGGGGCACGACTTAAGCCCGAATCGCTTTCCGTGACGGTCGACGGACTAGATATCTACTCGCTTTGTAGCCTTTCTATATCTCGTTGCGCTCAGCGGATATCGGGTATGAAGCTTTCATCAAGGGACACAAAGATAGCAAAGCAAGTCATAAAAGAGGTCATTGCTCGACTCAACTTTCTGCTCGATGTCGGTCTTGACTACCTCACCTTGGCAAGAGCATCTGCTTCTCTTTCTGGTGGAGAGGCTCAGCGGATAAGGCTGGCTTCGCAGATTGGCTCAGGACTCGCTGGGGTTCTTTACGTTCTAGACGAACCATCGATTGGACTGCATCAGAGGGACAACCACCGACTAATAACCACATTGACCAAGCTTCGTGATCTCGGCAATACAGTTATCGTGGTCGAGCATGATGAAGATACCATCAAGTCCGCGGATTACATAGTCGACATCGGGCCAGGTGCTGGCGAACACGGGGGAGAAGTGATCTCGGCTGGTAGCTACGCAGATCTTTGCTCCTCTGAGGCTTCAATTACAGGAGCCTATCTTTCCCGTAGGAGAACGATAGCGCTGCCCGACTATCGAAGAGAGGGGAACGGCGCTTATGTGACAGTGGAAGGGGCGCGGGAGAATAATTTAAAGGACATTACCGTCGAGTTCCCGCTGGGCAAACTTACTGCGATCACTGGCGTTTCTGGATCTGGAAAGTCAACTCTGGTGAACGAAATCCTACTCAAGGGACTGAGACAGAAGGTCTATCATGCGAAAGTCGTTCCCGGTAGGCACACGAAGATTTCAGGTGTCGAAAGTATCGATAAGGTCGTCGACATAGACCAGTCGCCGATTGGGCGGACCCCTAGGTCTAATCCAGCCACTTATACGGGGGTTTTCGACGGAATCAGAAAACTCTTCGCCGAGACACAGGAGTCGCGTGCGAGGGGGTACATGCCCGGGAGATTTTCGTTTAACGTGAGAGGGGGCAGGTGCGAGAACTGCTCCGGTGACGGGACGATCAGGATCGAGATGAACTTCCTTCCAGACGTCTACGTGCCTTGCGAACTTTGCAAGGGTGCCAGGTATAACCGCGACACGCTCGAGGTGACATGGAAGGGTAAGTCGATAGCCGATGTTTTGGACATGTCAGTTTCCGAAGCCAACTTATTCTTTTCTGCCCAGCCAAAGATCGCCCGCCACCTGAAGACCCTCGATGAGGTTGGACTTGGATATGTCAAGTTGGGGCAGAGCGCGACGACTCTTTCGGGCGGCGAAGCACAACGGGTCAAGCTGGCTACCGAGCTCTCAAAGCGAGCTACCGGACACACTTTTTATATATTGGACGAGCCGACAACCGGCCTTCATTTTGAAGATATCCGGAAGCTTTTGAGTATTCTTTCGGCCCTGGTAGACAATGGGAATACGGTGGTGGTGATCGAACACAATCTGGACGTCATTAAAACCGTCGATTGGATAATCGATCTAGGTCCCGAAGGAGGCGATAACGGGGGATATGTCCTTGCGGAAGGGACCCCGGAGGAAGTAGCGGAAATAGGCGCTAGTTACACAGGGCAATTTCTGAAGCCGCTGATTCGTCGATGATGCGCCATTGTTGCCCAATTGGACTCGTTGGTTGTGGCGAGGCAGAAGGAAACTGAAATGTTGCAGAGACCCCCTCCGCAGTCGATACCTGACGCACCAGGTTCGTATCAGTTCCTTGATCAAGACGGGCGGGTGATCTATGTCGGTAAAGCGAAGTCGCTTCGCCAACGGGTGCAGAACTATTTTCAGCCGCTAGATGCCCTGATGCCGCGGACCCAAATGATGATTTCTCAAGCTGAATCCATCGAGTGGATCCAGGTGGACACCGATGTCGAAGCGTTGGTTCTTGAGTACAGTCTGATAAAGAGGCATAAGCCGCGATACAACGTCAAGCTGAGGGATGATAAAAGCTATCCAGTGCTTGCGGTAACGGTCAATCAGCCCTGGCCTAAGGCGACTGTCACAAGGGCGGCTAGGCAAAAAGGGGTGAGGTATTTCGGACCCTACCCCCATGCTTCTGCTTTGAGAGAGACCCTTGACATGCTTCAAAAGTCGTTTCAAATCCGAACCTGCTCGGATTTGAAATTTGAGAGGCAGCGAAGACTTGGTAAGCCATGCCTGCTCTACCATATCGAGAGGTGCAAGGGGCCATGCGTTTCGGCGGTAGATAGTGGGACCTATCGAAGTACCGTAGACGACCTCTGTTCTTTTTTGAAAGGTGACACGAAGTCCATTGTCGGCAAACTCAACGCCGAAATGAGGAGTCTTTCGTCGCAACTCGAGTTCGAACGTGCTGCAAGGATTAGAGATCGCCTCGAGGCAATCGAACGGGTTGTTTCGAAGCAAGAGGTGATGATAGAGGGCGGTGTAGATCTCGACGTCATCGGTATAGTCGCTGACGAACTAGAGGCTTCGGTCCAGGTGCTTCATATTCGCAAAGGGAGGCTCTTGGGTAGAAGGGGGATGATAATCGACCGGGTAGAGGACCTTACCGACCAGGAGTTGCAGACGAGGGTCGTCGAACTTCATTACGGTGAGACGCCGATCGAACTTCCCCCTGAGGTGGTCGTGGCTCTAGACAGCCCAGACAACGAACTGCTGGCCTTGTGGTTAAGCAACCTTCGTGGATTGAAAGCCAAAATTACCGTTCCAAAGCGTGGTCACAAGAGGTCAATGTTGTCGATGGCCACCGAAAATGCCAAAGATGAGATGAAGAGACACAGGCTCAAGCGGGCCTCTGACCATAATGCCCGGGCAAAGGCCTTGACTGATTTGGCGAACTTTCTTGAACTTAAAGAAGCCCCGTTGCGAATCGAATGCTATGACATGTCACACCTGCAAGGAACCAATTACGTTGGATCGATGGTCGTTATGGAGGACGGAATCACTAAAAGGGCTGACTATCGGCGATTTAGAGTTTCAGTTCCGAAGAATGACGACTACGGAGCCATGGAGGAAGTGCTGACGAGGAGGCTTGTAAACTACCTGGCGGAGACCGCAATAGAGCACCCAGAACAGGGCCGCAAGTTTTCATATCCGCCGAATCTGCTTCTGGTTGACGGCGGAAAAGGGCAGTTAAATGTGGCCGTTAGGGTGCTGGAATCACTCGGTTTAACCGGGAAAATAGAGCTCGCTTCACTGGCGAAAGAGTATGAGGAAGTCTTCCGACCGGACAGGTCGGATTCCATTAGGATCCCACGATCATCTCCGGCACTTTTTCTTCTTCAGCAGATCAGGGATGAGGCCCATCGGTTCGCCATCTCCTACCATCGGCAGCTCAGAGGAAAAAGTGCCCTAGAGACAAAGATGGATTCTGTCGCTGGACTCGGACCGAAGCGCAAGAGGGCGATTATTGACTATTTTGGCGGAATAGCCAAGCTCAAAAAGGCAAGCCTCGATGAAATATCTGCAGCAAAGATTCTTCCTGCGCCGGTAGCGCTAGCTCTTTATGAAAGTCTCCAGAAAGGCTGATCTTAGGGGCAATAGCGAAAATTGCGTCACGGGGCTGACACCGCTGCAGACAAATTCTGCGCTACCGCAAGCTAGTGTCTTTTATCTATGGATCCCAATGACGAAGGATTTGATCTTGACATCTTTAGAGCGGCCTCTAAAGACCTGTGGGAAGATCATGCGCAGTGGTGGCAGGAGAACTTTACCAACGGAGCAGATCCCGAGTACGAAGAGCAGATTATACCTATGGCCGTCGACGAGGTGGAAAAACTCGGCGTACGATCAATCTTGGACCTTGGGGTCGGCGATGGACAGATCTCTCGCGCAATCAGGAAAAGGCTGGGTGAAGCGATCACTATCGTCGGTGTCGATCCAGCGCTGTTGCAATTGCAAAGCGCTGTGGCCCGCGGCGGGATTGATCTCGTCGTTAGGGGTGAGGCAAAGGAGCTACCATTTGCGGCAGAGTCCTTTGACGCTGTCGTAGCTTGTTTAGTCTTTGAGCACGTTATCGAGTTTGAGACGGCCATCGCTGAAGTTGCTCGAATACTTAGACCGCAGGGACATTTTCTATTTTTTTTGAACCATCCACTTTTGCAGACTCCAGGCTCGGGCTTCATCGACGATGTGGAACTCGTTGAGCAGTATTGGAGGATTGGTCCTTATCTAAAGGAAGACCTTTCATTCGAAGAGGTCGCAAAGGATGTGTTTATACCCTTTGTGCATCGCCCTCTCTCGAGATATATAAATCAGATGGCGTCTAAGGGTCTGATGGTCGAGAAGATGGAAGAACCAACTCCACCGCAAGGTTTTGTCGACAAGGCTTGGGAGTACAAATTTGTAAGGGAGATTCCCAGGCTTCTATATCTACGTGCGCGAAAGGGTCAGTCTGCGACGTGAGTAACTTCTTGGTTATCGCAGGAATGTCTGGAGCGGGAAGATCGACGGCAGCGGGCGTTTTGGAGGACATCGGCTGGTTTGTCATTGACAACCTTCCCGCCGAACTTATACCAAAGGTTGCGGAGCTGGCCGAGAGGCCCTCGACCGACGGTTCTCGGATATCAGAGATCGCCTTGGTGGTGGGCAGGAGTTTTGGCGGCTCCTCTTCGGGGATCGAAGATCTCATTGGACAGCTTCGAATATTGGGGTCGAGAGTCCGGGTTCTATTTCTAGACGCAGGCAATGACGAGTTGTTGGCACGTTACGAAGGCACTAAGCGTAAACACCCGCTCGATTTAGGGGGCGTAGTTAGTTCCGTAGACGCCGAACGAGAACTGTTGGATCCACTTAAAAGTATCGCCGACCTGGTGATTGATACTTCCAGTTTGAGCGTACATCAGCTCAAGGCCCGCATAGTTGAGCTTTTCAGTTTCGGAGGCAAGGGATCTCCCCTAAAGGTTTTCGTCACATCTTTTGGCTACAAATATGGCATTCCGAGGGATGCTGATTTGGTTTTTGACTGTCGTTTTCTCCCGAACCCGCACTGGGTTGAGAATCTACGAGATAAGACCGGCCGAGATGCGGAGGTGAGAGACTACATCTTTTCCTTTGAGGATTCGAATCTCTACCTGGACATGATCGACAAGCTTCTCGCCTTCTCTATGCCTCGCTTTGTCGAGGAAGGGAAGAGCTACTTGACAATTGCCATCGGCTGCACTGGTGGGAAGCACCGCTCGGTGGCGCTTGTGGAGGCCGTAGCGAGTGAACTATTTAGGATCGGATATCCGAGCCAGATCCACCACAGGGATATCTACCGTTGAAAGGCAACCAGTCAGCGATGGGCGAAACGTCGGTTTTAGCGGACTCTAAGGTCGTAGCGATTGGAGGTGGGCACGGGCTCGCCGTTATGCTAAAGGCCCTCAAAGGCCGGGTCGGTCGGCTAAGTGCCGTAGTTACGGTTGCCGATGATGGGGGGTCGTCTGGTCGGATTCGTCGAGATCTTGGACTGGTCCCGCCGGGCGACCTAAGGATGTGTCTCAGTGCTCTAGCCGATCCTGAATCTGCCTTACTCTCGAGTTTTACCTATCGTTTCAATGGCGGCGATTTAGCTGGGCATTCGCTGGGCAATCTGATGCTTGCGGCATTGACCGATCTGTTGGGTGGGTTAGGACCGGCATCGCGTCATATGGGCATGATCCTCGGGGCTTCTGGGCTGGTTTTTCCGAGTGCCGAAGAGCCATTGGGGTTACTGGCGGAGACTGATCAAGGTCAACTGTCGGGTCAGGTGGCAATTAACGCTTCTAGCGGCATACATAGGGTTTGGGTGGAGCCCCAAGAGCCAAAGGTTTCAACAGAGGCAATTGAAGCAATAATGGAGGCGGATCTACTGGTTTTGGGGCCAGGGTCCCTTTTCACTTCTGTGCTAGCGGCGTGCGTCGTGCCGCCAATCAGGAAGGCCATCAACTCGACGAGTGCGCGGCGGGTGTATGTTGCTAACTTGAGGCAGCAAAAGGCGGAAACGGCGCATCTTGATCAGGCTTCCCAGGTGGAAAAGGTCCTCGAGGTTGTTGAACGGATCGACGGGCTGCTGTTGGATCCCAACCATAACGAGGTTGGGAACCTGTCGCGGGTTCTTGGTGCTGACGCGTGGGTTGAAGTCGGTTCATTATCTCGTGATGGCGGATTCACCCATGACTCTGTACTTCTTGCCGACGCGCTCGGGAGGGTGGCAGGGCGCAATAATTGAAGCGCTGATTGTCAATCGACATGTGTGATCGACGTCGTCGCGTTATCCTGTATCGGAGGAAGTGTCAGGCTGGCAGCTCTGGGATTGAAAAAGTCCGAGTTCCGCAAAAGTCCAAGGAGTGATTGTGACTATTAGGGTTGGCGTCAACGGGTTCGGGCGTATTGGTAGAAATTTTTTTCGTGCCGTTCGCTCCCAAAGTGC
>JAJZCF010000024.1:13871-16505 GCA_021846265.1 Actinomycetes bacterium
CTCGTCAAGGTGTTTGGATGGTATGACAACGAGTGGGGTTATTCGAACCGGCTCGTCGATCTAGTTGGCCTGATGGGGAAGTAGAACCTTAGTCAAAATCTAGGGCTCTGAGGGGATTTATAATTGTATTTGCCACAACTTAACGACCTTGGCGATGTCCGCTCTAAGCGCGTGCTCGTCAGGTCTGACTTGAATGCTCCAATGGTCGAGAGATCCGGTAGGTGGGTGGTCGCTGACGACTTCCGTATCCGATCAGCATTGCCTACCTTTAGGTGGCTGCTAGATAGAGGGGCGGAAGTAGTCACCTGTTCTCACCTAGGACGACCAAAGGGATCGACGGACCCCAAGTACTCCATGGCGCCCATTCAGGAGCTCCTGTCGACCTTGGTGCCAGAAGTAGAAGTGATGGAAAACCTTCGCTTCAATCCGGGCGAAGAAGCTAATTCTGAAGAATTTGCCAAAGAATTAGTGCATGGATTCGATTTTTTTGTCTCCGACGCTTTTGGTGCTGCACACCGAAAGCACGCTTCTATCGTCGGACCTCCAAAATATCTCCCTTCGGTAGCGGGGAGAGTGCTCGCCGAAGAGGTCGAGATGCTTGCCAAACTGCTGGAGGAGCCGCAGCGTCCTTTCGTATCGGTGATGGGAGGCTCTAAGGTTTCGGACAAACTTGGCCTCCTTGCATCGCTACTCGCTAAAGTGGATACTGTCTTGGTCGGTGGGGGCATGTGCTTTACCTTTCTGGCGGCGCAAGGATTTCCAGTAGGAGAGTCGCTGGTAGAGCCGGAGATGATCGAGTCCTGTAGGGCAATGCTCGCAACCGAGAAGGTTATCTTGCCAAGCGATATCGTTGGCCTGGCAGATTCCGAGGCCTTTGGCCGTTCGGGGGGAACCGCCAATCCACAGATTTTCTCTAATGGTGTACCGGACGGATTTAAAGGCCTCGACATCGGTCCTGATTCGGTGGAGAGATTTTCATCGGTGATAGCCCTGGCCAAGACAATCCTTTGGAATGGGCCGATGGGTGTTTTCGAAGATCCAAGATTAAACAGCGGAACTTTCGCTATTGCAAAAGCAGTGGCGACTTCGGATTCTTATTCGGTCGTTGGGGGTGGGGACAGCGCCGCGGCTATAGTCGAATGTGGGCTGGAGGGTTCGGTAAGCCACCTATCAACGGGGGGTGGGGCGAGCCTTGAGTTCCTTGAAAAGGGCGATCTTCCAGGCTTAAAGGCACTGCGGGACGCTTGGCGAAGCTGAGAGTCAACTGGTCGTTTCAGTCCCATGGTCGGTATATCTAGGGCATATTTCGGTGTCCTTGCACTCATTAGGAACGTGAAAAATGGTAGCAAGAAAAGGTGAAGCCCCGCTTCCAAAGGTCAATCCTCGCACCGGCAGGACAAGGCTAATTGCCGCAAATTGGAAGATGAACTTAAATCACCTCGAGGCGATCCAAGTTGTCCAGAAACTTCACTTTAAACTTCGAACTTCAGATTACGAATATTGTGAGATATCTATCCATCCCCCGTTCGTCGATATCAGATCGCTTCAGCTGCTGATCGATTCGGATCGGATGAATTTTTCACTAGGCGCCCAGAACTGCTACTTTGAGGCAAAAGGCGCTTTTACCGGCGAAGTATCCACTCAGATGCTTTCCAAGCTAGGTGTTAGAAATGTCATAGTGGGCCATTCGGAGCGCAGATCTATATTCCAAGAAGATGATGGGCTGATTGCAAAGAAGGTCAAAGCTGTATTTGATTCGCAGATGATACCAATTTTGTGCGTTGGTGAAACTGCAGATGAGAGGAGTGACGGTTTATCCGCAGATGTACTATCTAGGCAGGTGAGCACGGCTATCAAGGCTGTAACCCCTGAAGTGCTAAGTAATCTAGTAATAGCCTACGAACCAGTTTGGGCCATCGGCAGTGGAACGCCAGCTAGCGTAAAAGACGCTTCGGATGGTGCGGACCTCATCAGGGGAACCATAGAGTCAATAAAGTCTAAAGAAGTGGCCCAAGCTGTGAGAATTCTCTATGGCGGGTCCGTGACATCGGCTAATTCCAGGGATTTTTTAGAGTCATCTTCGTTAGATGGACTACTTGTCGGCGGTGCGAGCCTAGACCCTGATGATTTTGCCGCGCTGATAGAGGCTTAATTTGACCAAGAAGGTCGTTTCGCTGGCTAGTATCTTTGTGCTGGCCATGCTTAATTTTGCAAGGGGATCCTGAAGTGCTGACCATCATTCTGGTGATTATCCACGTAATAGTCTCGCTGGGACTGATAGTTTTCGTGCTCCTTCATTCCGGCAAGGGCGGGGGACTATCCGACATGCTGGGTGGCTCGGTAGGGGCCGCAGCGGCTGGCTCAACTGTCGCAGAGAGAAACCTAGACAGGATAACCATTTTTCTGGCCGTAATCTTTACTTTCACGAGCGTCGCCCTCGTTATTAGGTTGTGAGCCTGAAAAAGCGGACAAGTGGTCTCTTTGTAGCTCCATCCTGCTAAATTATTCCTGCTGGAGTTGGGGCGAAAGTCAAGTCGAAGTGGCGGAATAGGTAGACGCGCTAGGTTGAGGGCCTAGTGACCGCAAGGTCGTGGGGGTTCAAGTCCCCCCTTCGACACCATGGGTTAGCTAACC
>JAJZCF010000024.1:16605-22102 GCA_021846265.1 Actinomycetes bacterium
ATTGCAATTTCTATCTCCTATTTTGGGGCCGCAATATGGTCGGTTCCATCCGGAAAGCTCGCCGAGAGGATCGGTGGGATAAGGGTACTGAAGCTAGCGGCATTCGCTGGAGCAGTTTTACTTGCGCTGCTGGCTTTCATTACAACTTCTTGGGTCGACTTTGCTTTACTACTTTTCCCTTGTGGGATGGTCAGCGTATCGGTAGCAACGGCATCGAATCTATTTCTGTTAAAGAGGTCAGACCCGAAACGAAGAGGACTTTCTTTCGGAATCAAACAAGCTGCTGTTCCAACGGCTTCGCTTTTGGGCGGTTTAGCCGTGCCGACAATTGCACTCACAGTCGGATGGCGCTACGCCTTTTTAACCGGTGCTGCGCTTGCATTCGTTGCTGCGCTGTCGGTTCCTAAACCCAGCACGACCCTAAAGGAGCGTCGGATCCAGGCGTTGGGTCGCACCAAATCGCATGTGGCTAAGATGCCATTGGTTGTGCTCAGCATCGGTTTTGGCCTAGGAGTGATGGCTGCGTCTGGCATGGTTGCCTTTGTGACGACCGCCGCAGTTGCCATTGGTATCTCAAGGCCTGGGGCCGGACTAGTAGCGGCACTTGCTGGAGCGACGGCAGTGGGGGTAAGGATAATTACCGGGCTGTTGGCCGACCGAAGGGAAGGTCGGCATTTTTACGTTGTCGCTGCGATGATGGTCGTTGGGGCGGGGGGCTACCTCATTTTGGCCTACAGCGTGCATTTCGAAACTAAATGGCTTTTTGTCATCGGTGCCGCCGTTGCCCTCGGCGCTGGCTGGGGCTGGAATGGCCTATTCAACTTTGCCCTCGTGCGTGCTCACCCGGACGCCCCGGCGACCGCGACGGGGATTACGCAGCTCGGTGGTCGGATTGGGGGACTGATGGGACCTTTTCTGGTCGGCTCAATAGCCCAACACCTCTCATATTCAGTTGCCTTTACTATGACAGGTTGCTCTGGTATTTTGGCTGCTACGGCAATTATTATTGGCCGGCGACTGTTGATTAGTTCGAGGGATGGGCCGCCAATAGCGAGTGGAAGCTAGGCCGGCGACGAATTAGAGTTTCTGACGCATTAGCCGGCCAAATCGGTGCCGGACCCTTTGTAGCAGTTATATCGTTGAAATCAAAAGAGATAGTTTTTACGCATTGGAAGAGGTAGTCGCGTGGCGGGATCGATACTTGGAACATCAGTTAGCAGGATTGAAGATCCGGATCTACTAACAGGGAACACGACATATGTGGATTCTTTGAAGGTGGATAATTTAGCTCACGTGGTCTTTGTGCGATCTATCTATGCTCACGCACGAATCGTCTCCATAGACACCAGTGCGGCCGAACTGTTCCCTGGCGTCATCGCCGTCTATAGGGCAGAAGACCTGGATTTGCCGTCGCACCACGCCTTTTTTGCCCTAAATGACAAGGCGATTCGCCCACCACTTGCCAGGGGAAAGGTCCAATTTGTGGGGGACCCGATTGTGGCGGTAGTGGCGAACACAAAACTAGAGGCAGTTGATGCCGCAGATCTTGTGGAAATCGAATACGAACCTTTGACGCCGCTTGTTGAAGCCGAGGACGCCCTTGCTGAAGGAGCGGAGACACTATATGACGGGCTTGATGGAAACTTGGCGGGTGGATTTCGCGATGGACTAGGCGACGGTGCGTTAGAAGATGCCGATGTAGTCTTCCGAGCCAGGCTGATTAACCAGCGTGTAGCGGTGGCCCCAATGGAGGGCAACGCTATTTTATCGATACCCTCAGGTTCAGTTACCCGACTCCCCGATGGCCAGGACCTGGCAGATAACCGGCACGTCGTCTACCTATCCACGCAGATGCCTCACGGCTTTAAGGGAATTATTTCGAAGGTACTATCCATCGACCCCGCAACAATCAGGGTCATAGCGCCGAATGTGGGTGGGGCTTTTGGTGGAAAGGCCGGATCGACCGCCGAGCACAGCGTTGTGGTGGCTGCGAGCATGAAGCTCAATAGGCCGTTGAAATGGGTCGAAACTAGGTCTGAAAATATGGTGGCGATGCCCCAAGGGCGGGGACAGGTCCAATATGTCGAGATGGGCTTCTATAAAAACGGGAAGATCTCTGGCTTAAGGGCGAGGATAGTAGGGGACTCTGGGGCCTATGCCGGCTTCGGCGGTGGACTGCCCATGGGCTCCACGCGAGCGATGGCTCAGGGAGTCTATGAGATACCGAAGATCTCCTACGACGCTGCGGTGGCGGTAACAAACACTACACCGGTTGGAGCTTTTCGAGGGGCTGGGCGTCCAGAAGCGGCGGCTTTTCTGGAGCGGTTGATGGATATTGCAGCCGATGGGCTTGGAATAGATCCGGCAGAGCTTAGGCGGATGAACTTTATCTCCAAGGACTCCTTCCCCTACACAACCAGGATGGGTACCGTCTACGACGTAGGGGATTATGAACTTGCTCTTGATAAGGCATTGGAAATGTCAGGATATGAGGAACTCCGGAAAGAGCAGAGTGAAAGATTGAAGAGTGGCTCAAGGAAGCTGCTTGGCATTGGAATCTCCAGCTACGTAGAGATCACTGCGGGCGGAAGCGGTTCTGAATACGGTTCGGTGAGGATCGAGCATGACGGGTCGGCGACACTGCGAGTGGGAACCTCGTCGCACGGTCAGGGGCACGCAACGTCGTTTGCAATGATCGTCTCGGAGAAACTGGGCATTGCCATAGACAAGATTAAATTGGTACAGTCCGATACGGATTTAGTTCCGCGTGGATCTGGCACGGGCGGATCAAGATCACTGCAGATTGGCGGGTCGGCAATAGCGGGAGCTGCGGATCTAGTTCTCGAGACGGCGAAGGAACTCGCTGCTAAACACCTGGAGGCCTCTGTAGACGACATAGTCGTCTCCGACCTTGGCGGCCTCCAGGTAGCTGGGGTTCCGACCTCAAGGCTCGAATGGACTGAGATCTACTCGATGTCGGAACTGGAATCGGATTCGGGAAAGTCGCCTCTAGATATCGATTTTGACTTCTCTCAGCTTTCGCCTAGTTTTCCATTTGGTGCCCACGTCTCGGTCGTGGAGGTAGACATTGAGACCGGTGAAGTCAGGCCGATCAGACACGTGGCTGTCGATGATTGTGGGAGGGTCTTGAATCCGCTAATCGTCAGTGGTCAGCAACACGGTGGAATTGCTCAGGGAATTTCTCAAGTGCTATGGGAGGAGATTCGCTGCGACGAGGACGGCAACCCGATCACGACTAACTTTGCGGACTATGCGTTGCCTAGTGCGGCCGAGTTCTGCTCCTATGAAACTGCGAACACAGAGACCCCCACCCCCTTGAATCCTTTGGGTGCAAAGGGCATCGGTGAATCAGGAACCATCGGCGCTATGCCAGCGGTTCATAACGCGGTAATTGACGCACTAAGCCATCTTGGAGTCGTCCATATTGATATGCCGTGCACCCCCGAGAAGATTTGGCGGGCTATATCAAATCCAGAGGATAACAAGAATGGCCTCTGGAGAGAGCCGCCGTCTGTATTCGAAAGGTTGCCGGTGCGAGGGCTGGCAAATCTCGCAGCTGCGAGCGAGGTTGACGTTTAGCCAACGACGCGGCCTGGTTCGGGTTTTGAAAATCTTGGGAAGTTGCTCGAGATAGACGTTGTTGACCGTGATAGGACCCGGAGTTTCCCGGGTCCAAAGGTTTCGATGTGGAATAGGGGAGATTGGTGGAAAAAGTTGAGTTCTTCTTCGATCCGATATGTCCTTGGGCTTGGATTAGCTCAAGGTGGGTAGTTGAACTAGTAGATCAAGGTGCGCTCGAGGTTACTTGGCGATTCATATCTCTGCGCGAGCTAAACGCCGACAAGGACTATGCAATCAGTTTCCCTCCTAGATATCCGGAGATCCACGGGCTCGGTCACAGACTCCTGCGAGTAGCGGCCCTGGCTCGCCAAGAAGGTGGCAATGAGGCGGTGGCGAGATTCTATTCGGCAGCGGGTCAGGAAATCCACACAAATGCCAACAGGGAAACCTATCTAAATGGCGCTTCTATTGGGCCAATACTTCGAACTGCTGGACTGCCGGAAGCCATGGAGAAGGCGATGGAAGAAGAGCTATATGATTCTACGATCAAAGCCGAGACTGAATTGGCGCTTTCAAGGGCAGGTCGAGATGTTGGCACACCTATCATTTCGCTGTCGAACTACGAAGATGTATCCTTTTTCGGGCCCGTAATGAGTTCCATTCCGAGGGGCGATGACGCTTTGCGTCTCTTTGAAGCCTATAAAACCTTAGCTTCCTTCCCGGGATTCGCCGAGGTGAAGAGGTCGTTGCGGTTTCCCCCAACCTTTCTTTAGGCAAGATAGGATCGTTTGGGCAGTTAGAATGTGTCGGCCATGTTGATAGCCGATTCTCTCTCAGTTGAAGTTGCCGGAAAGTTCATTGTCAACGGCGTCTCCTTTCGTGTCAATCCTGGAGAGAAGGTCGGGATAGTCGGCAGGAACGGAGCGGGTAAGACGTCCATGCTTCGCGTGCTCGGCGGTGAAGTCGCTCCCGCCTCTGGAACCATACGGAGAGTTGGGCAGGTCGGTTATCTCAACCAGGAGCCCAAGGCAGATCTTGTGGTGGCAGAAGTGTCCGTGGTGTCCAGGGTGATTTCGGGAAAAGGCCTCGACGAGATTTCGTCGCAACTAGAGCGACTCCGTTTAGCTCTCGAGTCCGACCCAAGCGAAGCCAACATTAGGAGATACTCGAAAAAGCAAGACGAGTTTATGAACCTAGATGGCTATCAAGCAGAATCTGAGGCTAAGAAAATTCTCGCTGGTCTAGGACTCCAAGAGAGCCGTTTCTCGATGAAGCTAGGGACCCTTTCTGGCGGCGAGAGGCGCAGGGTCGAGTTAGCAAGGATTCTCTTTGCTGGGAGCGACCTGCTGTTGCTTGATGAGCCGACGAATCACTTGGACCTCGACGCTAAAAGCTGGCTATTGAGTTTTATGCGAAGTTACCGAGGCGCGCTAGTCGTCGTAAGCCATGACTTGATGCTGCTAGACGAGGCCATAACTCGAATTTTCCACTTGGATCGAGCTCAAGGAGATGGGGAGCTTACTGAGTACAAGGGGACTTTCACTCAGTACAAGCGGGCACGCGAACTTGACATGCAGCGCGCAACTAAGCAGGCCGAGAGGCTGCAAAGCGAGATAACTAGATTAGACACACTTGCAGATGCTATGAGGCATCAAACTGCTAAAAGGGCGAGGATAGCCAAGACGTTAGATAAGAGGGTAGATCGCCTCGAGGACAAGGTGATAGCACCTATAGCGTCATATCAGACAAAAGTTAGCGCCAAGCTCAAAGCTCCACCTCCAAGCGGGAGAGATGTGTTGACCGTGACAAATCTGTGCAAGGGTTTCGGTGGGCATGGGGTTTTTGAGGACGTAAACCTAGCGATGTCTCGTGGAGAACGTTGGCTCATCGTCGGCCTAAATGGAGCTGGTAAGAC
>JAJZCF010000188.1 GCA_021846265.1 Actinomycetes bacterium
AAGCAAGTTAATCCGAGACGACAGCTTCATTTAACGGTGGGATCACCTTGACAGTCCGATTGGCTTCATTGCCGACTACGACAAGGCAGTGAAGCCAATTTGGTGGGACCTATTTGGGTGATCTCCTGGCAGCGCTATGGAAGCGAGCGGTGTTGTGAGCCACCTACTGAAGCACGACGGTGCGAATACCGTTCAGCATGACCCTGTTTTCAGTATGCCAGCGCACGGCACGAGCGAGGGCGAGGCATTCGGTGTCGCGACCAAGCATAGTTACCTCTTCTGCGCTCATCGAGTGATTTACGCGAGCCACTTCTTGCTCGATGATTGGGCCCTCGTCGAGTTCTTCCGTCACGTAGTGGGCAGTCGCGCCTACCAGTTTGACACCTCGATCATGGGCTTGGTGGTATGGCCGACCACCTTTGAAACTCGGCAGAATCGAGTGGTGGATGTTTATTGCCTGTCCCTCGAGCCGTTTGCAAAGGTCCGTGGACAGGACCTGCATGTAGCGAGCAAGGACAACAAGATCAATGTTGTACTCTTCGACTATTTCGACGAGCTGTGCCTCGGCTTCCAATTTGGTGTCTGGGGTGACAGGAATGTGACGGTACGGGATGCTGTAGCTCTCGGCAAGGCCCCTGAGGTCAGGGTGATTAGATACCACCATAGGGATTTCGATGTTCAAGGCGTGGTTGGCTGACCGGAAGAGCAGATCATTAAGGCAGTGGCCGGCCCTACTCACTAGTATTAGGACACGCTGCTTTTCGGCCAGGGCCAGGAGTCGCCAGGTCATGGCGAACGTTTCGGCGACAGCGAGGAATCTATCCCGCAGTACCTCAAGATTGACTTCAGAGTCACTAACCGTCTCGACTTGGACTCGCATGAAGAAAGTACCAGTTTCGTGGTCGTCGAACTGTTGGCTCTCTACGATATTCAAGTTCTGCTCGAAAAGGAATTTGGACACTGCATAAACAATGCCGGGCCGGTCTCGACAGCGCAGTGTAAGCACATAGTCCGATTCTTGTTTGCGAGAGGTAGTGGATGTCAGATTTGAAAGCATTATCTTCTCCTGTTTAGCATTTGGTGATCTATGGTTCGAACGGTCATCGACGCTTATTCGTGACGTAGCCTGCAGTATTCTTCGCTAGCTGAACTAGCAATGAAACGGTGACGGATCCGAGGCTTGGTGAGAGTCGATGTGATTGGTTGGATTCTGCTGATGGCCGTATCGGAAGCTACTTCGCTTTCCAAGTAAAAAGTATCGTTGGGGAGGTCGTTTGCCGAATTGGTTCAATCGTCGCTAGCGGTTGCTCTTTCGTCGGCATTCTCGGATTTTATCAGGTCTGACATATCAGCCGTGACGGCTGGAAAGTTTGCCCGCGTAATCGATCGCTAAGACTGGGTGATTTGCCAATCGCAAAGGCGTCGCTTTGGGTGGCTTAGGCAAACCGAATAGCCAGCTTACCGATGGCGGGCGCCCGATAGGCAAAAATAGCCATAAGCAGATGATAGTGGACCGATGATCCTTCTCGCTTGCGCCTGATTAGGTGGCGAGTAGATGGAAAACACAAGCGGTGTTGGGGAGAATTCGGCGACACTTCCCATCTGAAAGGTTGAGATTTCTGAGTTCACTTAGGTTTGTCAAGATCGTCGTATTTAGCGCCTCCTGCGTCCTTGTCGGTATTGGCGTCTTCGGTCAATGCCAGAATTTACTTTGTCAATTTCGAAAACCATATTTGCCTTTCAGTTTCCGACCATCCGTCGGCGACCGTGCCGGATTATTCGATTGACGGAGGAACGAACCATCGATACCGACGTCGTGGACAGGGTTTCTGCCTCAGTCATGAAATCCGCCGTAAACGTGACATCTCCATCTGCGGATCTTTGTCTCGGCTCGGCTCTTGGACCCCTAAACGGTCTCGCACGAAACGCTATTGCTGAGAACCGCATTGTAAGAACGAAATACCCGGGGGAAGAAGGAGGACTCAATATTGCTCTATGGCCGGGGCGGATACCGGAGGGCTATTCATCCATAGTTTGATTACAAATGGCATTTGCGATAGGTGCCCCATGACTGGCAGACGACACTGCACATCTGCTTGCACGACTATTTGCGCTCGTTAGGTGCTTGAACATGCGGGTAAAGTGGGAGAACCATGAAACATTTTGACGTGATAGTTGTAGGTGCTGGTCCCGCCGGATCGACCTGTGCATTGTCCCTGGCGAGGAGGGGGGCGAAAGTCGGAATCGTAGATAAGTCTAAATTTCCAAGGGACAAGGCTTGCGGTGATGTAATAGGACCTAAGGCGGTTCGAATCCTTTCTTTGCTTGGAATTTCCAAGCCAGAAGGGGCCGTTGAGATCTCTGATGTTAACATCATCGGACCTAGGGGTGACACAGTCCGCCTGCCATCGGAACAAGGCCTTGACTATGACGGAGTGGGATGGTCATCTCCTAGGGTGATCTTCGATCACCACCTGCTTCAATACGCACTCGAGGCCGGAGCCGAACTTATCAATGCTCGAGTTGGATCCGTTGGATTGACCGATACTGGTTATCAGATTGCTCTGCCAAATAGCGAGAATTTGCAGTCTGACTTTCTAGTTGGAGCCGATGGATCGATTTCTACGGTCGCCGAGTCGCTGAGACTGGTCGATTCGGGCAAGCTTCTGCTTGGTTTTGCAGTCAGAACCTATCTCGATTCCACGATAGAGCTGCCCACTATTTCGCTCTGGGAAGAGTCTAGAGGGAGGCTTTTCCCTGGATATGGCTGGGCGTTTCCAAGCGGAGATGGGAGGATCAACCTAGGAGTAGGAGTGGGAGTAGGGTCGAACAAAAAGGCAGGGGTTACTGCGACAAGGGAACTCGAAGGCTACCGCCGCCGCTTAGCAGAGTCCAAGGTAATTTCTGATGCGGCTGATCCCACCCAAAAGTTGGGTGGCTGGCTTAAAATGGGAGCTTCCGGCACTAGCGCCGGCAAGGGGAGGGCCCTACTGGTTGGAGATGCTGCAGGGCTGGTCAACCCGCTGCAAGGCGAGGGAATTGCCCAAGCAATAGCGTCGTCTGTCGCCGCAGCGAGGGCCATCGATACGGGCGCTTCCGATCCGGCCGCCATCTATCGAACCTGGATCCAAGAAAACCTATTTGACTACCAAAGGGCATCGGCATTGCTGCATAGAGTTGCAATCGCCAACCCAAGGCTTGCATCGGTAGCGATGAAGGCGCTGTTTACTCCGGCCATTTCAAGTCGAGTGGACTCCACTTGGGGAATTTTTTGGAACGACTTAGCCGATGGAGCCGGAACCATACGGGGCGCAAGGCCAGCACGTTTACTTATCAAGTCACTTTTGAAACTGGATATATTGATACAGAATCTTGCGCCGAGTCTTATTGAGGTCAAATAGTTGTGCCTAAGGCGAGCGACTTCCGATTGCCTTTTGCCTTCTGAACTTAGAGTACTGGATTTAGGTCAGATGGTGAAGGAATCCAAGCCGTCGATGCTTCTTGCATTCTTTCGCATTCGGTAATCGGCCAGGCCATTTTCACCCTTTTTCTCGCACCATTTGCCCATGTCGGGTCTTTCCTGTACTAGCTCCATCACGGGTACTCCGAAACCGCAGGAACTGCTCACTCTTTCCACTTTCACGACTATCACGGCCCTAGAACCGAGCCGAGGTGGAAACTGAGCAAGGTAAGATTCGAAATCTGCTTCACCAAAAAGGCTGACATGCGCTTGGCCGTGAACCCTGACAATCATTGGCTGCTCTCCGAAGGAGCACCACATGACGACGATACGCCCATTCTCCTTGATGTGTGCGATTGTCTCGGAGCCGCTTCCAGTGATGTCTAAG
>JAJZCF010000025.1 GCA_021846265.1 Actinomycetes bacterium
ACGCTCCTGCTCCCTCTCAATCAGCTCATAAAGCTCTGGGTCTCCCCTTTTGACCTGACCCAATGGATTATACGACGGCGTCATCGACACTCTCCTATTTCTTTGCCTCAATCATCCTATAGACCGATTAGCAACTTTAAGGGAATCGTGAATCAATCATCTTTCCCCAGGGCCTCAAGTATCCGAAATAGCTCGATCTCCCCCTGGCGCATGATAACTGGCGTATCACCCCTAAAATCGACCACAGTGGACGACTTGCCAGAAGGAGCCCCTCCTCCGACCATCACCGAGATCCCGAGTTCGGCAATTGCCCGGTGAGATTTTGGCCACGGCTCTAACCCAAGTTGCTCGATAAATTCTTGTATCGACGTCAGAGAAGGTAGGCCGGAGATATTCGCCGAAGTCGTGGCGAGCGGTCCCGTAATCTCGAGCAACCTGCGCAATAGAGAATCATTGGGTATCCGAAGACCAACACTTGAACCATCCCCCCCGAGGTGGCGCGCAAAGTATTCGTGACAGGTCACGATAACGGTCAGCGGCCCGGGCCATATGGCATCTTCGATCCGAAAGAGAGCCTCCAGGTCGTCCTCGTGTAATAAGGAGGTGACCGATGAAATTGACGGGATGAGTACCGCTAGAGTCTTGTCGCTAGGTCGCCTCTTGATCTCAAAGATCTTCTTTATCGCTTCTTCGTCTTCAAATCCAGCTCCGAGCCCCAAAACGGTGTCGGTCACCAAAGACGCAACCTTTGACCTCTCAATCAGCTCAAATACTGACTCTGCGGCTTCTTCGGAATCAATAGTCTCGAAAGAGCTACCGGTGCTAGGGGTGTAGATCTGATATAAGGACACGTCTTCCGCCGAGGTCTTCGTCGTCATCTTCTTTATCGCAGATCATAGGGCGTCGCTACACAAAGAGCCTTACTTTTGACCTGAGGCTCTCCCAGCGAAGCGACTGAGTTTCGACTCCAAGATCCCGAGCAGTAAAACTAAAGCTGCCAAGCGCCACAAGCCCAAGTGATATGGCGACGAGAATTGCAGCCGATGTCCAATCGACTTCACTAGCTGGAGCTGGGGACATCTGATGCAAGATCGAACTGTCCATCACCCAGTGGTTGATCGGGCGAATTCCACCGAGAAGTTCGAGGAATACCGACCAGCCAAGAACAAAATAGGCCGCTTTAGCAGCCCAGCTGCCAACTAAGCCAAAAGCCGCCATCGCTATCCCCTGGATAAAGACTCCCCCTGGGAGCAGATTAACCCCAGCCGCAAGAAGGGTAGATATCGATAACCCCGCTCCGCCAATCGAAGCCCCGATGAATAAGGAGAACCCTGCTAATAACGAAGCTAGGATTAGAGCCGCCACGCACATGGCGAACCTTTCCCAAAGCCATCTACTTCGTCGATACCGTCGTAGCAGAAAGTGCTCGACCCGGAGGGTGGCCTCCTCCTCGTAGGTCGCCTTGACTAATGAAGCAGATAAAACCTCCACCATCACGCCCACGATAATGGACGCCACTCCCAGGAAACCCCTAGCGTTTGCACCCTTGGCGCCAAGGCGCGAAAAGACCCCTTCAATTGAAGATCCCGCCATCGTTGAACCAGCCCCGTCTGCGACCATCCCAATCGCAAATCCGGTAAAGGCCATGGCGAGCAGCCAAGCTAGCACAAATGAACCGAACGTCCTGACGCTCAGTCCAAGGTGTCCGAAACTCCTTCTACCTCGAGCAGTGCGCTTTCTATCCCCTAATGAAAAAAAACCGCTGCCGACATCTCGGACTCCGGCCAAATATAAAGAAACAATGATTACAACTACTGAGAAGATTAAGACCGGCACAAATGCTACGGGTTCTGGAGAACTAAGTGGAGCTAGCTTCTCAGACCAACCGAGGGGTGAAACCCAGATGAGCCAATTAGCTCCGACTTTGGCGTCGGCGAGCATTCTTGTTATGTATCCCGCTGCGAGCAGCCAACCACACCAACTCGATGCTTGTCTCCTTGTTGCGGTCATTTGAGAGCTGAACAGGGCAAACGAGGCGAATGCGACTGGCGCAGCGATAGACGCAGTGGCGAAAAAGAGTGCCCTAGAAAATGACAGGCCAAGCTTTGAATCGAGACTCAAAGACACCAATAAAAGACTCATCGTTAACCACATCGCAAAGATGCCGGTCAATACGGCCTTGAACACCGACCATGTCGTCTGCCTGCTGGTTGTCGGCGTGGAAAGTACGAGCTCCCATCGGAATGACTCCTCTTCCCCTTTGATCGCCTTAGTAGTTGTCAAAAAGCCCCAAACCGCACCGATAATCGAGATGGAGAGGAGCGATTTGAACTGAGTAAAGCCCATTACAGTGTTCAGACTCGGAGCGGGCCCGAAAAGGGCGATCGTGGCAAGGTTTGACCCAAATGCCTTGACTAGTGCCTCCCTTTGGGCGACGCTCGAATAGATACTGAGATAACTCAGGGCAGAACTCGCCACAAAAGCGAAGAACACGAAACCCCAGATTATCCCAGATCTAATAATCGTTTTGGTGAAGTGAATCCCAAAATGCCTTATCCCTTGATCGACCTTGCCCGCTCGCAATTTCACGTCCACCAAGTCAGCCTCGTTCCGCTGGACTGTCGTCATAGAGATCTAAAAAGAGCTCCTCGAGCGATGGCTCCCTGATAAGCAGGGACTCTGGCTGAAAGCCAGCTAGCAGATCCAAAAGTTCGGCTATTCGACCCCGAAAAGCAAAATGCACTGAATGGTCCAAAACTTCGATAGACGCTACCCCAGGAATCCGGGAAAGATCCGGCGGCGTGGATTCAAAAGTCACGTCTACGCTGCGAGAGGTGAGTTGGCGCATCTCTTTGAGCGAGGTGAAGTCGATTAATCTTCCATGATTGAGCATCCCAACCCTGTCGCAAAGCGCCTCGACTTCACTCAAGATGTGCGAAGACAAAAGTACGCTCTGTCCGTTTCGCTTAGCTTCGACGATACAGTTTCTGAATTCGCGCTCCAGTAGTGGATCTAGGCCACTCGTAGGCTCGTCGAGGATCAATAGATCTGACCTCGCCATCAACGAGGCGATGAGTGCCACTTTTTGTCTATTGCCCTTTGAGTATGTCCGCACCTTTTTCGATGGGTCTAGATCGAATCTCTCTATCAGATCGTCTCTATAGTTACGGTCGACTCGGCCACTGAGTCTTTCAAGCAAATTAAGGGTTTCGCCTCCGGTTAAGGACGGCCAAAGGTTGGTATCCCCAGCGAGGTAACTTAACTTCCTGTGCGCTAATACCGCCTCGGTGCGTGCATCAAGTCCAAATATCTCGGCCCTGCCCGTAGTCGGTCTAATGCTTCCGATCAGAAGGCGCAAGGTCGTGGTCTTCCCGGCTCCATTTGGCCCAAGGAAACCAACCACCTCTCCTTCGGCGACCTCCATAGACAGAGAGACAAGTGCGCGAGTCGAGCCAAAAGACTTTCCGAGATCTTCGGTTTTCACCGCCGGGATACCCATGGCGCCACCTCCATTTAAACCTGAAGCTAGCTAGATCGAACCTAGTTGTCAAATAGCTGCTGCAAGGCGACAGCAGGGTCGCCTCCCGTCCGGAGGTCATCGTAAAGGAGCTTTGCCACCAAACCCCTCTTTCTCTCCGCTAGGTCACAGAAGACTTCGCATTCATAACCGATATTTTGTGCGAAATCCACCACCGGCCCTACCTGAGCTGGATCCATCTCCAGTACCAGACAGCCGCTTTGAGCTAAGTATCGGGGTGCCCATCTGAGTATCGTCTCCAACTGCTCGGTACCCCGCTCCCCAGAAAGTAGGGCGGATCTTGGCTCCCAATCCCGTACCAATGGTTCCAGCAGATCGTAATCGTCTTGGCCTATGTACGGGGGATTCGAAAAGATCAGGTCAAACTCACCGCTGTCGATCAATGGCTGCTCATCGGGATCTATAGCTCTAAACCAGTCGGCCTGGATCAACTCCATATGGCCGGAAATCCGATCGCTATAAAGTCTAAGATTCGCCCTCGCCAAGGAGAGTGCGTCGACAGATAGGTCGGTACCCAGTACGTATGCGCCCGGGATCTCAGTTGCTAGAGCTATAGCTGGAGCCCCAGATCCAGTACCTAGCTCTAAAATTCTCGGGTGATCGACCCTTCGTTTTTTCAAGCACTGGAGCGCCACTTCTACTACAACCTCAGTCTCGGGCCTCGGAATCAGCGCCCTATGGTCGACTACTAGCTCCAGATCTCGAAAGCTCCAGCGACCAAGTACGTACTGGATTGGCTCGCCCTCTTCCAGCCTTCTTGAGTATTCGAGCGCCCTCGAGACTGAGCCGTCATCCGCAGTTAAATCCTCAGAAAGTGCTTGAAAATATGGCCTACCGATCGCCTCTGAAACAATCCAATTGGCAATTTGGGCCGACCCAGTCTTCAACTTGATCTCGTTGAATAGTTCTAGAACTGACCGGGGCATATTCCTACTCCGCCTCTTCCCTGGTTATGCCTCTTTATTGACTAGGTCTCTTTGGTGTGGTTGTTTAACTGCTCCATCCGCTCGGCAAGTACCAAAGCGTCGATGATCTCTCCCAAGTCGCCCTGCAGCACCCTGTCGAGCTTGCGTAGGGTCAAGCCGATCCGGTGATCGGTGACCCTGTTCTCGGGAAAGTTATAAGTCCGAATCTTCTCCGACCTGCCGCCTGAACCGATTTGCGATCTCCTGGCGTCGGAGTGCTCTTGAGACTGTCGATCCTGTTCAGCCTTGAGCAACCTCGCCCTCAAGACCTGCATGGCCCGCGCCCGATTCTGGATTTGGCTCTTCTCGTCCTGCATAGCTACGACTATTCCACTCGGAATGTGGGTAATTCTTACCGCCGAATCGGTGGTGTTCACCGACTGACCTCCAGGCCCAGTCGAGCGATAGACATCCACTCTTATTTCGTTCGGATCGATCTCTACTTCTATCTCGTCGGCTTCTGGCAAAACCGTTACCGTTGAAGAAGAGGTGTGTATCCTTCCCCTGGCTTCGGTCACGGGAACCCGCTGAACCCTATGGGGTCCCCCTTCGAGCTTCAACTTTCTCCAGGCGTCTTCCGCTTTTACAACGAAGGTCACTTCGTTATACCCACCCATGTCGGACGGGTCTAGGGACAGAACCTCGACCTTCCAACCGACCTTCTCTGAGTACTTGATATACATCTCAAAAAGGTCCTTGGCAAATAGATTCGCCTCTTCGCCACCTTCAGCCCCTCGGATTTCAACAATTACGTTTCTTCCGTCGTTTGGGTCTGTGGGCAGGAGCAGTACCTCGAGTTCCTCCTGTGCTTTTGACAGGGCCTCTTCGCTCTCGGTGATGTCGGCCTTCAGTAGATCCCTATCGGCGGATGATGCCTCTTGATACATAGACTTGATCGTCTCAAGGTCCGAAATCGCCCTTTGGAGACTCTGATAACCCTCCAGGATCGCCTCGAGTTCTTTTCTCCTCCTCGACAGTTCTTTTGCCCTGCGCTGATCGGAAAAAACCTTGGGGTCGGATAGCTCCTTTAAGATCTGTTCGTACTCTGCCTGAAATGCTCCAAGTCCAGTTAGATCCACAACTTCTCCAAAACTTCAATCGGTCCAGGGTGCCTCGACGTGAAGCACCTCGAGTTTGATGCCTAAATAGTCTGCTAGTTCTTCATATACGGGATGGTGATCTCTAGCCAAAAGCACCAGCGAAATCGGATTCTTTGGGTCCAAAACTCCCGCCCTAATCATTTCCTTTTGAATCCAGTTAGCCTCAAGCACTACCCTAGGGTCGATCCCCACCACAAATGCCAAGAGCGAAGAACCAGAGATGGCATAGCAGCGATCTCCACTTGGTATAGCGGAATTCGAGTCGAGAACGTTGACGATCTCGATCAAGTCCAACACTCCCATGGTGCGCATCGAAGCTACCGATGCCCTAAGCCACTTGGATCGATCAAGTCTGTTGAGCAGATGGCGCGGCTCTCCGCCTCTTCTCTTCTGTCGAACTAATGAGACCACGGCCGACAAGCTCTCCTTGGGTGAGGAATCGTTCGACCTCGTGATCAGGTCCCACATCTCTCTGTCGGGGTCGCTCACCCCAACGACGAGTTCAGGAAGCTTAGCCCCAAGCTCTACGTAGGCCACTTCGAGTCCCCAAACCAAAGCCGAAACACGGTCACCAAAGTAGTCAATCTCGACGTCCATCCCAGATGAGATATCTTCGAGATATAAGACGGCAACTGCGTCTTTTTGAAGGGCACTGCTGCGATTCGAGATATTCGGCGCTATCGGGGAGATCTCCTGCAAAACGTTAGACTTCAGCTCCCTTAGTTCGATCGGAGTCCCAGCAGCCGAAAGCCAACCAGCAATGATCGAGTCGCTTGTCCGGCTTGGCTTTGAATCTCTTTCGAAGGGCGCGGCAACCATAACCGTGGGCGCAAGCCCCATACGTTTAGCCCGGATAAGGGATCCTATAATCGAGTTCGCTTCGACCGCTTTTACGACAACCGCAGCACCGCTTTGTCCCATAGGGAACGCTGCAGCCGACGCTCCGAGTTCGACGACTTCACCTTTCGCCACCGAATCCACCCCGAGCAGCTTCGACCTGAGGGCTTCTGTGAAAGAAAGAAGAAGGCGGCTTGCGGAGTCGGCACCGGCCTCCTCCGCTTGAGCATTCACTTTTGACGCTTGGATCTTTCACCATAACGGCGCTGGAAGCGCTCTACTCGGCCACCAGTATCCACGAGCTTCTGCTTGCCCGTGAAAAATGGATGACACTCATTGCACAATTCGAGGTGCATCTCAGACTTGGTCGACTTGGTCACAAAAGTGTTGCCACAGGAGCAAGTGACCTTAGCTTCGACATACGTGGGGTGAATACCTGACTTCATCGGTTCCTCCAAATAAACCCATAAGAATCTAGTCGCAATCGACGATCTACCGACCGGAACATCTCCGCTTGGTACCTTAGATCATCGGCGATTTGGCAATATCGGCCAGAAACTCCTCGTTCGAGCGGGTATTTCTAATTTTATCGATCAGCAATTCGAGCCCTGGCGCCGAAGATCCCTCTTGAGCTAGCGCACTAAGCACCCTGCGAAGCTTCCAAACTTGGGAAAGTTGGCTCTTAGTAAATAACAGCTCCTCGTGTCTTGTCGAAGAAGCGGCTACGTCAATAGCAGGATAAAGTCTTCTCTCAGATAGCTTCCTATCCAACCTCAGCTCCATGTTGCCGGTTCCCTTGAACTCTTCGAAGATCACTTCGTCCATCTTCGACCCGGTCTCCACGAGAGCGGTAGCCAAGATGGTGAGAGATCCACCCTCTTCGACATTTCTCGCCGCACCAAAAAACTTCTTTGGTGGATAGAGTGCTCCGGAATCCACACCTCCGGACATTATCCTTCCGGTTGCCGGCTGAGCTAAGTTATAGGCCCTTGCGAGTCTGGTAATACCGTCCAGTATGATCACGACGTCGCGACCGGCTTCGACCATCCTCTTCGCTCGCTCGATCGCCAATTCGCTCACTGCGGTATGCTCGTCGGCGGGTCGATCGAAGGTTGAAGCAATCACTTCTCCCTTTACCGACCTCCTGATATCTGTAACCTCTTCTGGGCGCTCGTCGACAAGGAGAACCATTAGGTGCACACCAGCATTGTTGGTCTCGATGCAGTGGGCGATCTGCTTCATAATCGTCGTCTTGCCGGCCTTAGGCGGGGAGACTATTAAGCCTCGCTGCCCCTTTCCAATCGGAGAGATCAAATCTATGATTCTTCCGGTCTGATTTGCCTGGTCCCCTGGTAGTTCCAAGATCAGCTTCTCATCGGGGAAAAGGGGGGTAAGGTCCTCAAACCTAACCCGCGTTCGCGAGGTTTCTGGGTCATTTCCTGAAACCAGATCTAGCCGCACCAGCGCCGGGTATTTCTCGTTATTATTAGCCGGCCTAGCACCTCCGGCGATAACATCGCCCTTCCTCAGGCCAAACTTCCTGACCATAGACACCGGCACGTAGACGTCTCTTGGAGAAGGAAGAAATCCTCCAAGGCGAATGAATCCGAATCCCTCGTCTCGCAGATCCAAAATCCCTTCGACATCGCTAAGTTCTGCCGAAGTTGTCGCAGCTGAGCTATAAGGCTCTGAACTGTCCCGCTCGGAACGTTCCTGTGGCCTCTCGCGTCCTCGACGCCTCCTGTTATTCCTACGAGACTGACCGTCGCTAGATTCAGAAGAGCTCTCTCCTCTTCTAGCAGGTGCTTCTTTGTGCTCCTGGCTCCCCTGCGAATCCCCGTCAGAAGAGGGCCTGGTCTTAGGGACGACGGTGATCGGCGGAAATAGTCCAGCGGTTGAAGAAGGTCCAGCCGAGTGTCCATTTAAGGGTTGGGTAGGGCCGCTCCTCGTAGATTCGTGCACCTCTGGATCTTTGGCCCTAGCTTCTTCACCGAACCTAGCGGTGTGGGCTTCCGGCTTCGATGCACTCCGATTGGCCGCATTATTCAAACTTCTCTGGCCGGTCGGTCGAGTGGTGACACCCGCTCCCCTGGTCGAAGTAGAACCAGACGCTTCTGGGGAGATGCCCAACGGCAGTCCCTCTTGCACTACCGAGTCCGATCGATCGGGGGTTCTGACTTTTCGCTCGGGTCTTTGGGCGACGTCGACTTTGGCGGGGGTCGTCTGGCCCGAAGGTGACGCCGAAAGGATCAGCTCCACAAGGTCGGCCTTTTTCGTCCTCTGCGAAGCCTTTAGCTTCATTTCGCCGACCAGCTCGAGGAGTTGGGTCTTATCCTTCTTCTCCAGCTGAGATCGATCAGTCTGGTCAATTGTGCTCATAAACACCTCTCAAAAAAAGTTGTTTTGCATTGGAGCGCTCATACGTGGACAGCCTCGAGATTTGAAAGATTTCAGAACTTTTAAGTCGCGACGAAGTGGGAGTGGCCACGTTGGATTTAGCACCAAAACTTGTACTTAGGAAGACGAGATTCACCGCCCCGTTTACTCACCAAAACGACACCAGATAAAAGTAGTTTTTGGATCGCTCAAGGCAGCCCGGCAGACTCCATCGAACCTAGCGGGCAGTTCCCAATAAAATGAATTGTAGACGGTAATAGGGAATTGGCTGCACTGGTCGGCTCAATGATTTCTCAACTGAACTCTTTAACCCTCGATACCCAACTCTTTGGCAATCGCAGAATACGATGCATCCACTGCTTCGGGCACTTTGATCTGGGATATTGCGGTATCGGGGTCCTTCAATCCGTGCCCAGTAAGTACACAAACGACCTTCGAATCCTTTTCGATATCGGTAGCTAACAGTCCCGCTACTGAAGCCGCCGAAGCCGGTTCGCAAAATACCGACTCGTAGCGAGCCAATTTGGCGTATGCGTCTAAGATCTGTTCGTCCGTCACCGAGGATATCAACCCAAAGGAATCTTTAGCAGCGGCCAAAGCCCCCTCCCATGACGCCGGGTTCCCTATGCGAATTGCTGTAGCTATCGTATCGGGGTTGTTCACTATATGACCCAACACTATTGGAGCGGCTCCGGCAGCCTGAAATCCCATCATTTTGGGCTTCGAGTTCGCCCTCCCCGCCTTTTGGTATTCGTTATATCCACGCCAATAAGCCGTAATATTGCCGGCGTTACCTACCGGTATGAAGTGGTAGTCGGGTGGCGCTCCCAATTGGTCGACGACCTCGAATGCTCCGGTCTTCTGGCCCTCAATTCGATAGGGATTTATCGAGTTGACAACGGTGATTTCACCGGACTCGCCAAGCTTTCGGACAATTTCTAGAGCTTCATCAAAATTTCCCTTAATCTGGAGTACTTTTGCCCCGTATACCAGTGCTTGAGCGAGCTTCCCTAAAGCGATATATCCGGCCGGTATGAGCACCACACAGGCCATATTTGCCCTAGCGGCATATGCAGCCGCCGAGGCAGAGGTATTCCCAGTAGATGCGCAAACTACGGCCCTCGCTCCAGCCTCTTTAGCCTTGGTTATCGCCATTGTCATTCCGCGATCCTTAAAAGATCCGGTCGGGTTGGCGCCTTCGAACTTGAGATAGACCTCCGCACCCTTTATTTCCGAAAGGTATGGTGCTGGGTAAAGGGGGGTCGCTCCCTCATAAAGGGTAACTACCTCCGTATCATCAGCTATTGGAAGGAAGTCCCTATACGCCTCAATTATCCCTGGCCAGTTCGTCCGAGTTGACTCCGCAGACAAAGCTAATCCTCCTCACTAAGTACCCGCATGGCTTGTCTAAGACTTCGAACGCAATCGAGTTCCTCGAGCTTTGCAAGGGTGTTCATTACGTCCTGCTCTAAAGAGTCATGAGTCAAAAAGATCAGTCGAGCTTGATTCATAAAGCCCAGCTGCTCCATCGAATTTATAGAAACCCCGTTCTCCCCAAACACCGTTGCAACCTGAGCAAGAACCCCCGGGGCGTCATTCACATCGACAGCGATCAAAAAGCTACCCGACAATCGTTCTACTGGAGCCATGACCACGTCTTTACGCTCAATGCGTCTCTCGGTACTACCAAATCGAAGATTGTGCGCTGCATCCATGATGTCGCCTAAGACTGCCGAGGCCGTCGGGGCGCCGCCCGCTCCCCTGCCATAGAACATGAGCTCCCCAACCGCATCTCCTTCGACGAATACCGCATTGAAAGCGTCTCGAACCGAAGCCAGCGGGTGGGTCTTTGGTACCAAAGCAGGAAAAACCCTGACGTCTAGGTACTCCTCATCTTCAAATAGTTTTTCACAAAGCGCCAATAGTTTGATGGTGTAGCCGTGCCTCCTGGCAAATTCAAAGTCGGAAGCCGTCACCTTGGTTATACCCTCACGGCTGACATCTTTGAAGCGGACCTTCTTGCCGAAGGCTATCGAGGCCAGGATCGCCGCCTTAGAAGCAGCGTCAATCCCCTCAATATCCGCCCTTGGGTCTGCCTCTGCGTATCCGAGCTGCCTAGCTAGTTCCAAAGCCACGTCGTAAGAGAGACCCTCTTCGTCCATCCTGGTAAGGATAAAATTCGTCGTTCCGTTGACAATACCTATGACACGCTTGAGCTTCTCGCCCGCTAGCGAGACCCTCAACGACCTAATTAGCGGGATCCCCCCTGCAACTGCCGCTTCAAAAAAAATATCCCTACCGACCGAATCGGCCAACTCTTCTAGTTCAAAATAGGATTCGGCCAAAAGAGACTTATTTGCGGTTATGACCGACTTCTTGGCCCTAAGTGCGGCTTCAACGTACTCCTTGGCGGGGTGAATTCCACCCATGACTTCGACGATCACATCGATGCTTGGGTCATTAATAACCGCCATCGCGTCGGTAGTCAGAAGTTCTTTAGGTATCCAGTTTGGTCTAAAGGCCTTGGGGTCCCTAATGACAATCGCGGCCAGTTCAATCGACTCACCGCTCTTCTCCTTTATTGAACCCTGATTCTCAAAGATCAACTGAACCAGGGAGGAGCCTACGTTCCCGCACCCCAAAAGCCCCAATCTCATTCGATAGCCACCAAAGCTTTCTGTCTAGATCCCTCGGAGCTAAAGGCTACTCTTCAAGATGCAAGAGGTCATCCAAAGTTTCCCTTCGAACAACAACTCGATAATGACCGTCTTTAGCAAATACCACCGGGGGCCTTCCCACTTTGTTGTAGTTCGAAGCCATCGAGTATCCGTATGCCCCGGTAACTGGGGTCGCTAGCAGCTCACCAACTGCGAGATCAGACGGCAGAAGTGCCGAGGAGACCAAGATATCTCCCGATTCACAGTGCTTGCCGGAGATAGTGTAAATCGTGTCGGAGACGTCTTCCATTCTCGAGGGGAGGATCGCCTCGTATCCACTTTCGTACAGCACCGGCCTCGGATTATCGCTCATTCCCCCGTCGACGGAGACGTACGTCCGAATCTCTTTCAGCCTCTTGATCGTGCCCACTCGGTAGACGGTTATCGCAGATCTTGCGACGATAGCTCGACCGGGCTCCAGCACCAGCCTCAAGGAGTCGGGGAGTCCGGCCTCCTTGGAGTACCTCTGCGCCATTGCAACCCAGCTAGCAATCTCAGGAGCTTCTTCCCCATCGACATATGCGACTCCAAGTCCGCCGCCGAGATTCAGTTCCGTAAAGCCGTAGCGAGAAATCAACTCTGCCATCACGTCGAACTGGGCCTTGAAGCTATCAAGCCTAAATATCTGTGACCCGATATGCGAATGGAGGCCTAGCAGCCGAATCTTGCTTGACGAGCGGAGGAGTTCTATTGCTTCTTGCGCTGCACCCCATCTGTATGAGAAACCAAACTTTGAGTCCTCTTGACCAGTCATAACATACTCATGCGTATGTGCCTCTACCCCCGGAGTCACCCGCAGCCATGCGGAAACCGGTTCTTTGGCAGAAGCGAGTGATTCGAGTCGATCAATTTCATCAAAGGAATCGATCACGATCCTACCGACGCCGATTTCAATTGCAAAGGCAAGCTCTTGGTCGGACTTGTTGTTGCCATGAAATATCATCCTGGCACCAGGAAATCCAGCGGCGTGCGCTACGTACATCTCTCCCATCGACGCGACGTCTAAAAGTATCCCCTCTTGGTCGGCTAAGCGGGCCATCTCCTTGCACAAAAAAGCCTTCGATGCGAATGCAATTTCGCCACTAAAAGCCTCTTTCGCATTTCTGATCGTCGTTCTAATGTGGTCTTCGTCGTAAATAAAAAAGGGCGTACCGATCTCGTCGGCGACCTTCTGGATCTCCACCCCTGCAATGTGGAGGCTCCCGGAGACTATCGAAGCCCCGTAAGGGAGCAGACCCATTGGGAATGAGTGCCTCACCGAAGGCATCGCCTCGGATGGTTCACCTCTTGAAAGCTCCTTGGCCATCACATCTGCTCGGGAGCTTCGATTCCGACGAGGAAGAGCGCTACCCTCAATCCGATCTGAGTAGCCTTCGCTAGTTGCAGTCTCGCCTGAAGTAGGTCTTCTTCAATGCCCTCAGCGAGGATCGGACAGTCGTGATAGAAACCGTGAAATGCCGAAGCCAGGGACTTCAACCAGGCCACTATCCGTTGAGGGGCTCGACTAATGGCGGCGTCGTCAACGACGTCTGGCAGGCTTATCAAGGTTCGGATTAACTCGAGTTCCCTCGGTGTCTTTAACAAATCAAGCGGAACTTCAGCTAGCTCCCGCACCAAGACACCCCTCGACTCGGCGACCCTGAATATGGAAGCTATCCTCGCGTGGGCGTATTGGATGTAGTAAGCGGGGTTATCCATAGAGGTACTCTTCGCCTCTTCAATATCGATCACCGCAGCCCGATCGAGAGAAGAAGAGAGCGATAACAGCCTGGTAACCGCAGGTCCCAGCTCCGAGACAAGCCACTCCATGGAGACGATGTTTCCGGCACGCTTTGAGAACTTGACCTTGCGGTCTCCCTCCACCAAAGACACCATCTGACCGATCAATATTTCGAGACGTTGCGCTTCGATCCCCAAGGCACTCATCGCGGCCTTCAAAGAAGCAACCTGACCATGGTGATCGGCTCCAAAGATATCTATTACCCGATCGAATCCCCTAACGAGAAACTTGTTCCTATGGTAAGCGATATCCCCAGCTAGGTAAGTGAAGTACCCGTCAGACTTACGAAGCACTCGATCCCGATTATCGCCGAATCTCGTCGCTTCGAGCCAGAGTGCGCCTTCCTTTTCGTAGGTAGCACCCATCGATGCGAGAATCTCTATAGTCTCGTCGACCGCACCGGACTCTTCGATCGATGCCTGAGAAAACCACTCGTCAAAATTTATATTTAGGTTTAAAAGACTCGCCTTGATCGCCGCCAAGTTCTCCTTAACCGCAAACTTTCCAGCTTCCAACACATCATCAGGGCCGTTGTACTTCTTGGCAAGCTCGACGACGTATTCACCCTGATAACCGTCTTCCGGGGGGGCTTGGTTGGAACGCCTGGCAAGGAGAGACTCGCCTAGGGTTCTGATCTGCCCACCAGTGTCATTTACGTAATATTCAGTCTTGACGTTGAAGCCACTTCTTTCCAGAACTCTTTTGATCGCATCACCATAAGACGCCCACCAGGCATTGCCAACATGTAATGGCCCAGTTGGATTAGCGGAGACAAACTCTAACTGTATCTTCTCGCCATGCCCCAGTTCACTTCTAGCGAAATCGTCTTCCCCTTGACGAAGTAGCTCTAAAAGTGATTCGTGCAGATGTGAATACATGAGACGAAAATTTATAAAACCGGGACCAGCGAGCTCAATTCCCTTGAGATGAGGGATCTCAGATATGGCCCTCGTCTCTATGATCTCTTGGGCAAAGCTCCTTGGATTCTTCCCAAGCTGTTTGGAAAGCTCCAAAGCGACCGATGTTGCGTAATCGCCGTGTTCTAGCCGGGCTGGTCTCTCGACCTTAACCCCCCCCTCCGGCGGCGAAATACCCAATTCCGTCAGCGCCCGTTCGATCGCCGATGCGATCTGAATCTCACGCTTTGCCATCGTCTACCTTTCAAATTTGACAGTCAGAGCATTTTCTACCCCAATATCAGCCTAGGAGCAGCCCTGCCGAGTGACTTCGATGCTAATTGGGCAACTAAGCTCGACTAGTCAAGTCTTGAGCCCCCGTAGCTCAGGGGATAGAGCATCGGCCTCCGGAGCCGGGTGCGCAGGTTCGAATCCTGCCGGGGGCGCCACTCGCTAGCTGACTTGACTCGTTAGGCTTGGGCCATAGGGCACGCTGAACTTGGTAAAGATCGGTCGAAAAACTAGTGCTAATTTCTTGAACACGCACCTCACTCCGGGGAACCGGGTCGATATTCGCACCTAAGAGATGCGATGGCATTCCTAGCAGGTAACTACCCAGCTGGCCGCCATCTATCCGCCAAGATACTCTCTTCAGATGATGATGCATAGTGATTTAAGTTGACTCTTGGCTGAGTGGAGATTTCGGGTCCAGTGAAAGGCCCCTTCAAATGGATCAACTTTCGATGGCCCATCATTATTACTTCGGTTATTTGCACATGATGCCAATTTCGGCCAAGTTACAGACCTTGGAGGATTGAGGTATCCGCTAGACAAAAGCGATTGCTAAAAACTACCTATGAGCGATCAAAATTATCCCTCGCCAAGACGTGGCAAAAAAGGGCTGGGCACCATCGTTTGCTGGGTTTGCTCTGCGACGGCTAACCCGCCACTGAGGCAAAGATTATTGGAACACTGTACAACTTTGCAAAAAGCCCATTTCATCGCGGTTCCCCAGTTCCCCAATGCATGCGGACGTCCAGTTGCGCCAAAAGTGGGCAACTCGCAATCGGTCGTTCCGCTCGAGACCGAAAGCAATCTCCTCCCTAGTCCCAACGCAGATCTGTCACCACATTGGGCCAGCTAGCTTTTCGAAACCCTTTAGCGATGGTGAGATGTCGAATATATTTTGAAATCGCCGGAACCTTATTTCGGGCGCAACTGGGATCCTGAGGGAAAAATGTCCAACTTCCCATGGACGGCTTTTCGCGTTGTCAAGAGCTGACAAGGGCGACAGTAGTAACCTTGCTGGCGGATTTGCCCGTGGCCATCAGTTCACCGCAGTCGGCACCGACCAGTTGGGGTTGTGTGGAATGACTCAAGGAGATACTGTTCGGTGGGTCGACAACTGCCAGCTCACATATACCGGGTTGAGTAACCGAAGAGTACCGTCCGGCTGGAAGGGAAAAGCTATAGGGGTTTCCACGCTGTGTCTGTTGAACTATCGAGCCGGTTGGAGTTGCCGGCCTAAGTGAGTAGACGAATTTAAGGCTAAAAAGATCGAGCACTGCGCCGCTGGCTAGCGGGTAGGAGACCGCGTCGCTTGGAGAAACGGGTGTGATCGACAAACTAGGAGAGACTGATCCTGATTTAAAGGACGAGTAAAGCTGGTAAAAACCAAAAACGGACCAACAGCCGGTACTGGCGAAATCACTCTTAGCTATTCCTGACGTTATTCTGCCAGTCGTGCCATAGGTTTGGAGGGCTTGTGCCATTGTTATTGGTAGCTGGCTGAGCGGAAGCACCAGCTTCGCACTCGAAATCGCGGGAGCCGAGTACCCGCCCTTGACAGTTGCAAACTTTGGAATGGTAGAACCATTTATAAATGGTTCTAGATCGACCTTCCAGTTTCCTGTCGATGAAGCCTTGACGAAGTCGAACAGGGTGGCTGAATTCGGGCAAGCCGATGCGGGGCTGGCCGAATTGGCGGGAGAAGTTAATGAGACCACGGCAAGAAAGTGAGCGGGATAATGAGAGGTACGAGGGATCGAATCCCCTTTTAGCAAATAGTAAAACGGAATGTACTTGGCGCCCGATACGCTTTTTGCCCCGGCGAGCTTCTGCATTCTAAAAAAAGCGTCATCTAGGGCTAGGGCGGTACCAGTTTCGATTTGGCCTTGACCGGGGATTGAGAGGGTCTCGTTGTTGACGTTGTTCTTACTATTAGCAGATTTAAGGATCTGCGGAATCTCCGCCGGGGTTACGACCGAATTCGAGTTTCCGCTTACTTGGGTCGAGGCAGCGGTGGACGAAGTGGCGCAACCCGAGAGGACAACACCAAATAAGGCAATGGCAACTAAACCCTTCGCTTTTTTTGGCGACTTATCCGGAACTATTTTCTTTTCTGCTAAGAACGAAGCACTATTCACTTGTGATCTTCCGTCTGGTTACTCTAAATTGAACAATACGCACTTTTAGTGGCTCGAAGTTTGACATTGCATAAGGGGTAAAACTAGGAGCTACTCAGTCTGTGCCTTTTTCTGGATCATTTCACTTTAAATGATCCCATACGATTCGAATCTTTGCTAGTGCGGCCTGGTCTAGCGATTCAGGGTTCCCTTCTTCTAGCTTGCCCCCCTGCTCAATCCTAAATAGAAAGGAGACTTGAATAGTCAAAAGCTTCTGTGGCTGAATTAGTTAGTTTCACCTTTCAGACAATTAGGCGGCGGCTTTGTATCCTTTTTGGGCTCTCATGCGTCTATGTAGCACATAGAAGGTGATTTGAAAGGAGTTCGGTCATGAAGAAGACTGTTGGGAGCGTCGATAGAGTTATTCGGATTGTTCTGACCATATTGGCGGTAGTCCTAGCTTTTGAAGTAGGTTTGTCAAGCGCATTGGGAATCGTGGCTTTAGTCGTGGCAGCGATCCTACTGACGACGGCTCTTTCGGGTTTCTGCCCTATTTATTCACTTTTCAAGATTGACACGCTTTCGGTTGATAAAGGCTCGAAGTCATCTCATAGAGTGGCGCACTGATTTGAATCAGAAGTCAAGGTACTCGCTGAAGACGGTATTGAAAAAAGACGATCAAAAATATGGCGAGGTCTCTAGGTCGCAAGTGGCGACTTATCTAGCATTGTTGTGTTGAAGTGTCATCTCGTCCCATTTGCTCAATCTCAAGTACAGCGACTCCTTAGACAAAGGCTGAACAACAGGATTAGTGGCAAAGGTCCAAAAGGAGGGCCACAGCTGCTGGCTCAGTTGCTTTCGGACGTGACTATTTTGACCTTGGGCACAGTGGCTAAAAAGGATGGATTGAAGCGAATTTTTAGGACTCTAGCAGATAAGGCTCGTCGCCCACCTGGATCTAGTCAGAGCTTAAATAATGCTCGCTATCGGGTACTTTGTCGCCAGGTTGCTGACACAGGCTAGGTATACAACCTTTTGACCCGTACCTTGTGACCGTTTGAAGAACAGTTGCTAGATTTGGTTGAAAAGCAGCTCCTTGTAGAAAGTTTTGTTTGTAATGACCCAGACGAGGCTCATCGGTCTGCCCAGCCGGGCTAGTCGCTAAAGCGTTGGAGGTGAATAGGTGAATCCGAATCCGTGAACCGAGGTGACCTAGACCCTTTTGCGAGTTCCCTTGTCAAGGAGATCCCCGCCCTCTATCGTTACGCATTGACCCTCACCGGTGACCGCGATGATGCGGAGGGGTTGGTAGGCGACACAATCTCGAAGGCATGGGAAAAAATTGGTACCTTTAGAGGTGAATCTTCCTTAAAAACCTGGCTCCACACGATACTTCACAACTTAGCAGTCGATAATTTTCGGCAAAAGAGCAATGAAGTATCAGTTGAACAGATGGAAGAGCAGTGGATGGATGGTGAATACTCGGTCGATCCAGTGAGACTACTAGAGGCTGCCGAAGAACGGGAAGAAATTAAAGATGCTCTTTTGCGCTTGCCGTTCGCCTATCGGAGCGTTGTGGTGCTTCACGATGCAGAGGGGTGGAGATTGTCGGAGGTGGCCTCGTCGCTGCGGATCACCTTACCCGCCGCAAAGCAGCGATTAAGACGGGGGAGAATGATGATGGTCAGTGCCCTTTCAGATTCATCGCAAAGGAAAGAGGCTAACAAAGGAATCCCGCTTAGCTGCTGGCAAGCGAGGAGCATGGTCTCGGACTATATCGATGGAGAGATAAGTGGAGCGAAGGAGCTACAACTCAAAGAGCATTTACGCCTATGCGCAACTTGTCCGCCGCTATATGCGTCTTTGGTGGGCGTGAAGTCGTCACTTTCGACCCTGAGAGACACAGATTCAGTTATTCCTCCTGACGTTATTAGAAGGATTCGGCTAGGCGTTAAGGATTCGGGCACTCATTAGCCGCTCGCAGCTGATCGACCCGTACAGTCCGAAGTAATTGAAATGGGATGGAATGGAATGGATCGGATTCAAGTTCGATCATCTCGACGAATAGCAACGTCGCCACCGGCCGGGGCATAGCTCAACTTTTGGGCCATAGCGAAAATAAAAAAATCCATACCAAGGTGGATATTTCGCCGGTCGGTACCTGATGCGCCTTTTGGAATATTTCGCCCCCTGCTCATCTGCAAAACGGAAGGATTCCAAATGGAACTTGCCGTTTTTAACCGATGGCTCTTATCGAGCCAGATCCATCACGGATCTGGCTACGGTCTTACTACGCAGACCATGCTGGCGAAACAGCCCGTCTGAAGGGTTGACTAGCGCAGGAGTCGGTCGGAACGAGAAAAGTAACCTAGAACCTCGGTGACTAAAAAGGTTGCGCCACCCTCGGTCAAGTTGTTAGCAGCGCCCTCGGTGGATGGCTAAGCCCACCTGTTTGGAAGTACAAATCCCGGGGAAAGCACAAGCTAAACCATAGCTAGAGAAGCAACCCCAAAACCCACCCGCCAAAAATAGACAGCCGTAACGAACCAAGATTGAAATCCAAATAGAGACGAGATACCCAGAGCGCGGAAAACAGATCAGTGACTCCCGTTGATTGCTTTGTGACAACGGGTGGCACAAAGCAAGTTGGGCGATAGCCTATGAAAGATCACCAAGCATCAGCTGGCCTAAATCGTTTAATTTCACTTAATTCGATAATTAATTATCCCACGCTCGCTGCCTATTTACGCTGCGTTAACATTTCGGCAAAGGGTGAGAAACATTGGCCAAGCAGACTTGTTCTGGTGGGATCGCCGTGTCGGTTTTCCTGCATTCTCTAGACGGGTGCGGTTTCTGAATGAAACCGAGTGAACAAAAAAGGCACAGTGATGAGTTACCAGGCGGAGTACATCTGGATCGACGGCACAAAGCCGACGCCGATTATGCGAAATAAGACCAAGGTCATCAAAGACGGAGAAGAACCCGGCATTTGGGGCTTTGACGGATCAAGTACTAACCAGGCTCCAGGGAGCAACTCGGATTGCGTTCTGAGGCCGGTCTATTCATGTCCGGACCCGATTCGGGGCGGATCGAATGTACTAGTGCTTTGCGAGGTCTTGCTGACGGACTTCACACCGCATCCTACAAATACTCGTGCGGCCTGCGTCGCGGTAGCCGAGAAATACTCTGCGCAAGAGCCGATGTTTGGCATCGAGCAGGAGTACACCTTTTATCAAAACGGTCGTCCGCTAGGCTGGCCCGAGACAGGATATCCCGCCCCGCAGGGTCCTTACTACTGCGGCACCGGCGGAGAAAAGATGGTAGGACGCGAGATCGTAGAGGCTCATACTCAGGCCTGTATCGACGCTGGTATCTCTATCGAGGGAACCAATGCGGAAGTGATGATGGCACAATGGGAGTTTCAAGTTGGTATCCTTGCTCCCCCAGCAATTGGTGACCAGCTATGGATGGCCAGATGGCTTTTGATGAGAATCGCAGAAGACTACGGCGTAGTCGTCAACTGGGATGCCAAGCCGATGCCAGGCGACTGGAATGGCGCAGGAGCACACACCAACTTCTCCACCAAGGCTATGCGCGAGGGTTATGACGCAATAATCGCCGGATGTGAGGCACTTGGGAAAGAAGTCGAAAAGCACATCAGTAACTACGGAGTAGGCATCGAACAGAGGTTAACCGGCGCTCACGAGACCGCTCGCTATGACGTCTTCAGCTATGGGGCATCCGATCGTGGCGCTTCTATCCGAATTCCTTGGGCGGTCGAAAAAGCGAAGAAGGGTTGGATCGAAGATCGTCGACCCAACGCCAACTGTGATCCATATGTTGTCACACAAGTAATAGTTGAGACGGTTTGTGAAGACGCCGTTGGTCGCTAGTCAGGCCCAGGCTAAGGCTTCTTAGGCAAGCCAATAGCCACAAATAAAATTGCTGTTCTGGGGGGCTAAACAATTGGCCCCCCAGTCCGCGTGGTGAACTCGCAGGGAAAGTTCGTATGGCTCAGTCTCACCTTAGATGATATTTGAGTTTGTCTTGGACTCTAGCTAGCGAACAAGTAATCAGGCCCGATCTAAGTTCTCCTAAGCACCTAAACCAATGTTAATTGGCCGGGGCCTTATTGAGTGATTTCGGGCATGACCAGGATAAAAACAGATTCGTCCTCACTCTTCAAGGTGTCATCTCGTCGGTTAGACCATAGCCATGACCTCCGATGGTGTCGCAAATGGACTGCTTGACACCACAGGTCAGGATCCCGAAAAGACGCTATTTTACAGACGCGGTATTCATCTGGAGATGCGCAAATATCCCTCCCGATCACCACTCCATCTCACGCTTTATCGATGGCCGTCAACTCGAGACATAGAGAACAAAACCGAGTCAAAACGACACCATGGGCAGACATGCCGCCAGCAACTGCCCCAGTAATCGAGAGGAGTACCGGAAGGCTATCTCAAAGAAAAGACCGGATTAGACCTGAACTTCCTGAACGAATCAGGCTCCACCAAGACCTGCCCCAAGTGATTAACACCCAACCGACCCTCGGGTCGATACTACCGATGCAAGAACTCAGTTTGTGGATTCACTTGTCACAGAGACGCCGTAGGAGCTATCAACATTTTCCAGAAGGTGGTATATGGGGAACACATGCCCATAAGACCGGACACAAAAGTCCGTGTCACGTATTTCCGGGCTGTCGAACGCTGGTCGCCTGACCAACGAACGGCACAGTGCCGTAAGGCCAGAGCCCTGTGTAGTGCCCAGAACCGGGGCTTGTCTGACGTAATTCAGATCAGCAAGCCGAAGCTAGCAGACTCATCTGCCAGTGCCGATTCATCGGTATCAGACCCGTTGGTCGTGGTGGCGTGATGGGAGCGATGTTCGGTAACCTCAACCATACGGCGGAGCTAGAAGCCCCGTCTATAAGGGCGGGGAGGATTACAGAAGTCAATCCTTGGTTATGTCGTCGGAAGTGATAAATGAGCGACCACCCGACCTCTTGGCCACATACATGAGCTGATCTGCTTGTCGAAGGAGATTGTCTGGATCCGTGTCATCGTACTCGTAGAAGGCCACTCCGATCGATACGGATAGGCTGAAGAAGGTCTTTGTATCACTAAGTTCGAAGGGCTCTTCAATTCGAGAGATGAGTCTTCGCATGATCTCTTCGCATTCCGACTTGCCATAAAGACCTGGTAGGAGGCAAACGAACTCGTCCCCACCTATTCTGGCGACGGTGTCAACTTCTCTCAGTTCGTTTTTAAGTCTTTTAGAAAGTTCGATCAGCAGCCTGTCCCCCTCTGCATGCCCATATAGGTCGTTGACCG
>JAJZCF010000026.1 GCA_021846265.1 Actinomycetes bacterium
GTGTGGACACACGGACAAAGGGAATCGCAAGAACCAAGCGGTCTTTTGTTGTCTATCTTGTGGGTATACGAGTAACGCAGACGTGAATGCAGCACAGAATATTCTCGCCGAAGGACATGCGGTCACAGGACGTGGAGGGACATCGCACGCTAACAAGCACAGCGACCCGATGAAGCGTCAATCCCCTGAGGCCGCATGAGCGGTTTTAGGGAAGAAGCCTCGTCTGTAAGGGCGGGGAGAATGTCACACTACTTCTAGACCGCCCAGTGGCAGATGAATCATGTCTAAATGTCAGTAACCATCCAGATGGGGATCACTAGATGGTTTCCGGCTCCATCTTGATCGCCCCGCATGGACACTCTGCGACGCAGATGCCACAACCTTTGCAGTAGTCATAGTCGAACTGATATCGCTGCCCAGGTCCGAGCTTGATCACCGCGTTATCCGGACACACTCCATAGCAGTTATCGCATTCGAAGCAGTTGCCGCACGACAGGCACCTCCTGGCCTCGAAGAGGGCGTTGTCTTCGTCGAGGCCCAACACGACCTCGTCAAAGCTGGATTGTCGACGGACGATGTCAAGCTTTGGCCTGACGGTCTGCGGCGCATCAGTGTAATACCAGGTGTGCATCTTGTCGAAGGAGGCGATGTCGTTCTTGGCCGGCTCCGCTAGTTCATCGCCCCGCAGGAAAGCATCGATATATCGCGCCGCTCGCTTGCCGTGGCCTATCGCCCTTGTTACTGTCCTCTCGCTCGGCACCATGTCTCCACCTGCGAACACGCCGCTCTGGCCAGTCATCATATTCGTGCCGACCTGCACTACTCCGTCCTGCACTTCGATCGATGGAAGATTCTCGACCAGCGAAAGGTCGACCTCCTGTCCTAGGGCGAGGATCAGGGAGTCAGATTCAAGTTCCTCGAACTCCCCAGTCGGCTGTGGAAAGCCGGTATCGTCCAACTCCATCTTCTCAATCACCAGTTTTCCCGGACCGGCGTGCTTGATTGTAGAGAGCCAGCGCATTTGGATACCCTCTTCAAGGGCCTCTTCAACTTCAAAGTCGTGGGCTGGCATCTTGTCCCGAGTACGCCTATAGACGACAACGGCGTCAGTAGCCCCGAGGCGCTTGGCGGTTCTTGCGGCATCCATGGCGGTATTGCCGCCGCCATAGATAACGACCTTGCGTCCGATCTTCGGAAGTTCTTCGCCTTCCATCGACCTCAGAAATGTCACTGCATCGAGGATGTGGGTTGAGTCACCGGCTGGAATGTAAGCACGCTTTCCAACCTCAGCGCCAATCGCCAAGAAGATAGCGTCAAACTCTTTGGATTCGACTACCCTCGACAGATCCTCGACCTTTTTGCCGTAGTTGATCTGCACGCCCATCTCGGTAATCCTTTGGACTTCTGCTTCGAGGATGTTGCGGGGTAGTCGATAGGAGGGGATGCCAAAGCGCATCATTCCTCCTGGCATCGGACCCGCCTCATAGATGGTCACTTTGTGACCAGAGCGACGAAGGTGATACGCGGCGGAAAGCCCAGAGGGTCCAGCCCCGATGACGAGGACATTCTTGTTTGTCTCGGTGGCTAATTGTCGTGGCTTCCAACCCTTTTCAAGGGCAATATCGCCAAGAAATCTTTCGACTGAATTGATTCCGACAGCAACATCGAGTTGTGCCCGGTTGCAGGCTGTCTCGCAGGTGTGGTAGCAAACCCTTCCCATGACCGCAGGCATCGGGTTATCGGCCATTAGGACCTGCCAGGCTTCTTCGTAGTTTCCCTCTTCGGCGTAATAGAGCCAACCCTGTATATTTTCTCCGGCAGGGCACTCTTGGTTGCACGGCGGAAGCCGGTCAAGGTATACCGGTCTTTCGACCCTCCAGCTTCCGGTCTTGTTTGAGCGGCTGGTACCGACCTCAAGGGTAATTGCGTAAGGCTTGTCCATCTTTTTCGTTACCTCGTCTGGAGTGTTTCTTGGCCGGCTGGCGTGATTTCACTTGCGTTTGTGGATTGGGCATCAAGGAGGTCAAATCGTCGGATATTCTTATCGGCGATTGCCTGAAGCTGAGCAATCACCTCAGTATTGGGTTCAGGCCGGAAGAGGTGTTGATAGCGCCGCTGAGGACGCAGGTACTCTTCGACTGGAACCTGGGAACGTATCTTTGACGACCCAGTAACCTCACCATGTTCGGCCTCAAATACTGGAAAGAGTCCAGACTCCTTTGCGAGTCTGGACAGCCTAATGGTGTCCGATGGCGCAGAGCCCCAACCCAGGGGGCAGGGGACTAGTACATGAAGATACCTAGCGCCACGGAAAGACATTGCCTTTTCGACCTTGTACTCGAGGTCGTGCAGCTCTGCAACCGTCGCAGTGGCTACATAGGGTATTTCATGGGCCATCGCTATTAGGGGCAAGTTCTTGCCCTTTCCGAAGTCTGCGCCTGGGTGCGTCCCGACCGCTTCGGTGGTGGAGGTCTTGGCCGCCGGCGGTGTCGCTCCCGAGCGCTGCACGCCGGTGTTCATATAGGCTTCGTTGTCGTAGCAGATGAAAAGTACGTCGTCATTCCTCTCGAACATTCCAGAGAGTACCCCGAAGCCAATATCGACGGTTCCCCCGTCGCCGGCTTGGGCTACGACGCGTATATCCTCTCGCCCTTTTGCCTTCATGGCCGCTGCGATTCCCGTTCCCACCGCCGCCGCATTTCCGAAGAGTGAGTGGATCCAGGGTATCTGCCACGAAGTCTCAGGGAAAGGGGTGGTAAAGACCTCAAGACACCCGGTGGCATTGGCTGCAATGACCTTTCCCTCGGTAGCCCTCATTGCGGCGTCTATGGCATATCGTGCGCCAAGTGCTTCGCCACACCCTTGGCAGGCTCTGTGGCCCAGGGTCAGGGAGTTGGTGCGCTTCATGTCCGCCTGAACCGTGCGGTCCCTCGCTTCTAGGAGCCTGTTTCCTACGACGAAGCTTCCGGTCTGGTAGAACTTAACTGGTTGGTAGCCCACGGGGTTCCCTTTCAATTAGCCTTGGCGCCGTGGCCAAGGTCGTGGACGATGTGTTCTGCTGCGGGTCCGGGGCGAACCGAGGTTTGCATGCGGTGCATCTCCCGTTCTATGACGTCGTGATTGAGGTCCAAGAAGGTCAGCTCGTCGATCTCGTCTTCGTTGGCCAGCTTGAAGAAGTCCACCAAGGAAGAGCGTAGGATTGACCTTCCACCAAGTCCAGCGACTACCGAATACCGTTTGATCGATGCGCTTCCTAAAGACGCCGTGATGTTGGCACTTAGAATGCCGCCAAGACCGACTGAGAACGCCTTTTCGATCACTACGACTCGTTCTGCCCCAGAAAGAGCAGTCCTCACTGCGTCTAACGGGAAAGGGCGGAAGGTGGTTATCCCAAGGACTCCGATTGAAATACCCGATTCTCGAAGTTCGTCGACTGTGTCTTTGATCGTTCCAAGGATCGAACCCATCGCCACAATGACAGTTTCGGCACCCTCAAGGTGGTACTTGCTCACCAGTCCACCCGCATAGCGAGCGAAGATGGACTCGAACTCGCTGGCTATTTCTGGTATGCGTTCTAATGCGAGCAACTGCTTCGCATGGGCGAGGTATCTCACTTCGCTGAAGGCCTCTGGTCCAACCATCGAGCCTATTGAGACCGGGTCGCTGGGATCGAGGATCTGCTTGGGTTCGAAATGGGGGAGGAAGCGATCCACCTGCTCTTGTTCGGGGATGTCGATCCGCTCTACGGCGTGTGTAAGGATGAAGCCATCCATGTTGACCATGACCGGTAGCGATATCTCTTCTGCGAGCCTAAAGGCCTGGATATGTAAGTCGACGGCGTCTTGATTAGTCTCTGCGTAGAGCTGTATCCAGCCCGAATCCCTCACCGCCATCGAGTCAGTATGGTCATTCCAGATATTGATTGGGGCGCCTATCGCCCTGTTCGCCAGGGTCATCACAATGGGCAAGCCGAGGCCCGCTGCGTTATATACGGCTTCGATCATAAAGAGCAGCCCTTGGCTGGCGGTGGCGGTGTACGAGCGAGCCCCCGCCGCTGATGCCCCGATCGCCACCGACATCGCAGCAAATTCCGATTCCACATTGACAAATTCGCAAGGAGATAGCTCCCCGCCCTTGACCATCACCGAAAGATTTTCGACTATGTGCGTTTGAGGTGATATTGGATACGCGCAGATTACTTCTGGCCTGCATAGGGCGGTAGCTTTGGCTACGGCAAGTGACCCTTCTATCTGTTGGAGCATTTGAAATTCCTTCGTTTTTCAGTTTCGGAAGTTGGTTAGTTATTTGGGAGCAGCGAGCGAAGAATTAGAAGAGTCAATTGCTGCTAGCTCTTTTTCTACGAATTCGAAGGCTTGGCTGGCGGCTAAGACGTTGCCGTCGGCAATTGATCCAGAGAATCGATGCCTGATAGCGGTCTCCACCGATTTCAGGGAAACTCTCATCGTTATGGCCGCAAAAGCACCGAGTAGAGCCGCATTGGGAACCGGCCTTCCGAAGGCGGCCAAGGCCAAATCTGTCGCTGGAACCGTCAATAGTCGTTCTACTTTAAATTGTGAAGCGTACTCACCTAGACCGAGCTCAGAGAAGCTTCGCGAAGTGTTGATGAGGATATAAGCGTCTGGAGTCACGCCGCTAAAGAGGTCAACTTGATGGAGAAGGGTCGGATCCTGGATAATGAGCGCATCTGGTTCAGCGATCGGCTCCCTACTTCGAATCTCTTTGTCGTCTACCCGGCAGAAAGCTACTACCGGAGCCCCCATTCGCTCTGAACCAAAGCTCGGAAAGGCCTGGGCGTACTTATTTTCATAAAATGCCGCGACAGAGAGCATCTCGGCTGCGGTAACTACACCCTGGCCGCCCCTACCATGAATACGTATTTGAAACATCCCCGTCTTCCGTCAGTTTTGACATGGGCTCAACTGGCTACGTAGCCCCATGTCGCTTTTTAAGCGTCCAATTAGGATAAAAATCCTCGCCCTTTCCTATAGATAATAATTGTTCGAAGTTCGCACTTTGCCAAACTGAATTGTCATACATGTATACGCAATTAATAACTCCCGTTTATACTTCCAGTTTTCAAAGGGAGCCTCAACCTGCACCACCGACCGACTGGCGATACGGATTAACTACCTCTTCCACAGTCTCCAATCTTGCCACCGAATGGCCACAAGGCGAAATTAATCTTCTGACTCCTTGGCCGATAATTTATATACCTCTACTGTATAAAAACATGAAACGAAGAAAGATTTTTTCTGAAGTGCCTTTTGTGGAAATATCGCCTCGGGAAATCAAGGGCAATCCTAGCTCTGGGTAGGGCGTCGAGACGGGTCCGTCGAAACACGACATAACCCTCAGGCATTGTTCACGAGCCGCGGCCAGAGCGGACGACAGGTGGCTCAGAAAAACTGTTTCGGAGGCTGGTAGGCCTATCGGTCGTTGCAGCGGGTGAACAAAGCAAATATTGCGGAATGTTAACTGCTGAGAATGTTGAATTCCGAGCATTAAATCTGGTGTCTGAGTTTGTATCATTGAACCAGAATTCTCATGAGTCGTATTGCGGCACGTCATCGATCTGGATGAGCGGCAAGGATTTGGGGCAGGGCATTGCTTGCCACAAGGCGTCGAGACGGATTGGTTTAGCGGGTAGGAGGCAGCTAAGGGTGAAAGAAGTACTTGAAATACCGGTCGCCGAAGCCGGCCCCATGGGCATCGAGAGGCGCGGCATAGACTATGTGCCAGCCAATGAGAGGTGGGCGCGACCAGTCAACCTCTTCTGGATGTGGGCCGGTGCGATCTTTAATGTCGAGTATCTGGTCTATGGGGCAGTTTTGATGAGCTTCGGCCTTTCTTTTGCCCAGGCGATATTCATTATCCTCATTGGAAACCTCTCGTGGGTATTGCTCGGGTTGACGAGCCTCCAGGGGCCTTTGGCTGGCACTACGACCTTCACAATCAACCGGGCTTCATATGGACCAAAGGGTTCCAAGCTGTTGGCGGTCTTCAACTGGCTGACTCAAGTCGGATTTGAGACCGAAGGCATAGCATTGATCGTGATAGCCGGCCTTGCATTGGCTTCGAATTCTGGGGTACACGCTGGAATTGCTTTGAAGATTTCTTTGATCGTAGGGGCTTCGATAGTCCAGCTGATCTTGCCACTTTTCGGGCACGAGGTTATCCTGAAGACCCTGCGGGTGCTGCTCGTACCATTCGTGATTCTCTTCGTGATCTTCGCCGCACTTAGCCTATCTAAGGTCAACGTCCATTCTGTGCATCATGGAGCCAACTGGCAGACGATGCTAGAAGGTCTGGCGTTCATAATTACGACCAGTGGTCTGGGCTGGACCGAAAACGGAAATGACTACTCTCGATACCTACCCAAGACCTCTTCGCCCAAAGCGATCGTAGGATGGGTGTTTTTGGGCACCTTCATTCCCTCGGTATTGCTCATGGGCCTAGGTGCAGCGGTAGCTACATTTCTGGGTAGCAATTCTGGTTCAATTACGGGGATGGCCGGGGCTTTTTCGGCCTGGTTTCTGTGGCCATATCTGCTGGTGGCGATTGTCCAACTCTTCGCTATCAATAGCCTCGACCTATACTCCTCGGGCGTAACCCTTCAGGCCCTAGGACTCAAATTTACGAGATTGCAGGCGGTATTTTTCGATACGATAATTTGTGGTCTTCTGACTTCGTATGCCATCTTCTCTAACTCGTTCAATACCCTGCTAAATGAGTTTGTGCTCTTTATCGTCGTCTGGGTAGCTCCTTGGACTGCGATCTACCTTATCGATTGGGTGCTTAGGAAGAAAAAGTACGTCGAAGAGGACCTTCAAAAAACCAAGGGCGGCGTCTACTACCGCAACAATGGCTTTCACTGGCAAGCGATAATCGCTCAGGTTCTTGGGATGGTTGCGTCCCTGCTTGCCCTCGACGCCTATCCGCACTATGTAAGCCCAATTTCGAACGCAACGAACGGAGCGGACTTCTCAGTCTTTACCGGAATTATCGTGGCCGGAGTTGCTTACTACTTTCTTGCTAGGAAAGGAGTAAGTAAAGAAGTGGGTAACGAAGCCCCCGAGGGACATCTCGAGCCCGTTGACAAGCCCTAGGATCATAGCCTGTTGCATCACGAGGTGAACGCAGCTGACTTTCTGGTCGGCGATCCATTCAGCTCGTAGCTCAGCGGTATTGGGCCGATGGTCTCCTCCTTATCATGGCGGAGGGACCACTAGCCCGGATGATTGAGGGACAAGATTGTTGGGTATTTCTGGGTTGACAAAGCGACCGCTATTGGCTGGACTTGCAGTTGGTGCGGTCCTACTCAGCGGGTGCAGCTCCTCTGTGTCTTCGGTGCCGACGACCGCCGTCGTCACGACCACCGAAAGTCCATCGACGACGGCGGTAGCGTGTTCGAATGCAAAGATATTGGCGGGATGGCCAACGAGTGCGCTCTCAGCAAGTTTAATTGTCGTTCCGGTGAATGATGCCAATCCACAGTTGGCTTCACCCGAGGTGAGCAGTGGCGCAGGCGGAGTGATCCTTTTTGGCTCGCAGGCAACTTCCGCGCTCAGTGGACAACTTGCAGCACTCGATAGGGCCAACCCTTTCGGCGTGCCCCCGCTAATCATGTCTGACGAGGAAGGTGGGGCCGTACAGAGACTTGCGAGTCTACTGGGCGCAATGCCGTCGGCACGGACCATGGGCGCCACTCTGACTCCGAGTCAGATTCGGTCCCTCGCCTATAGCTATGGGACGAAGCTTTTGGCGGTTGGGGTCACTATGGATCTTGCACCAGTGCTAGACGTGGATGGCAGACCCGGTCCATCTGCCACTAACCCTGATGGAACGAGGAGCTTTTCTGCGATTCCGAGCGTTGCCGCAGCGGATGGAGTCGCTTTTGCCGATGGGCTTAAAGAAGCTGGGGTCATTCCGGTCCTGAAACACTTTCCCGGGCTAGGTGGGTCCAGCGGCAACACGGACGTCGCTCCGGCTTCAACTCTGCCCTTTAGCGAGTTGAAGGTGACCGGCCTAATTCCCTTCGAAGCCGCCATAGCAGCCAATCTCCCGGTAATAATGGTCTCCAATGCCACCGTTCCGGGTCTGACTAGCCAGCCAGCGAGTCTGTCATCGATAGCGATCAACTACTTGCGCAACAGCTTAGGTTTTAAGGGACTAGTCATTACTGATTCACTATCAGCTGGAGCGATCCAGCAAATCGGATTGACGGTACCAGAAGCGACGGTTAGGGCGATCGAAGCCGGAGCAGACATGGTCATGTACAATACGCTGAACCCGATGACTACCTTTAAAGACAGCGTGGCCGCCTTGAATCAAGCTGTGTCGTCTGGAGCGTTGAGTCGTACCCGACTGATATCTGCAGTCGAAAAGATTCTCGCGGCCAGGAACATGGACCTCTGTGCGAACTAACCGATTGCTGGCATTTCTTTATATATCCCTAGATCATTAGGTAGTATTGCCCTCTGATAAGGGAATTCAGGCCCGTATGTTATTAGGCAAGTCACGCCAGAATATATGCAAGCTGATTTGATAACTGGTTTTGGTTAGTCACAAATCCCTAGGGTCTTTTGGCCCCTTTCTGGTTTTGGACTTTGCCATTTCGGCGAACAGGCTTATCATTCCCTTATGGGCGAAACTTTTGGTTCCGTGTTTGGGGGCGGGCGAAGCCTTGGCTGTTCGCTTGTTAGATTAATTTGGAAATGTGGGTGCTCGATGAATTCTGATCTGAAGCTCTCAGTGGTGGTACGGACGTGACTGGACCCGAAACTTCGACCCGATCAACGCACCCCATTGCAAGTCAATCTGGTGATTTAGGCAGCGAATTTTATGCAAGAAGTTTCGATTCAAATCAGAAGGTTAAAAAGGTGAGGATAGGACTAGTTGGATGTGTGTCAACGAAGCTATCTAAGGCCGCTCAGGCCAAGGACCTTTACAATTCGACACTTTTTCGAGGTAGGCGAAGCTGGGTAGAGCGAACTTGTGATACTTGGTTTATCCTCTCTGCGAAGTATGGTCTCGTACTACCAACTCAGGTAATTGAGCCTTATGACGTATCTTTGACGGACGCACCAACTGAGTTCAAACATGATTGGGCAAATCATGTCTTTGGACAGCTGGAGGCAATCCTTGGTGACCTGAAGCTCTACGAGTTTGAGATTCACGCAGGGTCGGCGTACCGGGAATTTGGGTTAGTTCGCCAACTTATGGCTAAAGGGGCGCAGGTGTCGGTGCCTGCCGAAGGACTAAAAATCGGTCCTCAACTAGAGATGTACGTAGGGAATGCCTCCCATACCAAGGCTCGCTTTGGTTCGATCGGCGCACATCCGGCGTCTGGAGCCAAACGTTCTTCCTATCAGGAGATAGGTTGGAAGCTCCTTCAGGTAGATGCAGACAGTGCTACTTTATCGATGTCAGAGCTGGAGGAGTTGATTGGGCGGTTCCTGCCTAACTCGGCCAGAAATTACAGGGAATGGTGGGCGAATACCGAAAGATCGCCTCAGGCGCGTGGCTGGCTTTCGGCGGGATGGCGCGTAGAGAATGTCGACCGCGAAAGAGAGCTGGTCCATTTCACCAGGAATCCTGAGGGTTATGTTCCGCGAGTTGGCCGTCGGCCGAAGTTCGAGGGCGAAGGAAGCTCGGCAAAGCATACCGGCGGGCATTCCAAAGAAGAAAAGGCCGGTATTTTTCTCGATAATCTTCACGAGACGGGCGAGTGGAACTATGTCTGGCCCAAGGTCTCGGAGCGTTTTTCGCGGAGCTTCGTCGGTGAGCTCCACATAGGTGAGGCCGTTTATGATTTTCGCCACGCAATCGGCGAGAGATATGTGTTTGGAAATTTAAGGACCCATACGGTCACATTTTTGAACGGTAGACCAGTGGTCGAGGGTGCGGGGTGTGACGACTTTCGAATCTCGAAATCCCTAGTGAGTTTCATCCGTGGCGATGGCGGGTACCTGCTGGACTCGAGGGATGATATGCCAACTACCTATCGAGAGTTTGACGTGGTGTTCCAAAAGGACGAAATTGCATCACCTGATGCAAAGGATGCCTTGGCGGTTAAGATACGCGAAGACGACGTGGCTCACTGGGCTCTTCATGGGGCGCTAAGAAGGTTATTGGTCCCCGGGGAGCAGGCGAATCGCGTAGTTATCAAGGGTTCGTCGAGGGCGCACGCTCCGGACGCTGAAGAGGTACTGATGCGCAAGTCCCGTCGGTCCTCACTTTCAGGCCGGGCGCAAAAGGCCACCGCTGAGCTGATAATTCAGTTCGGATCCGAGGTATCTAAGTCTGATCCAGTTGTTAATTCTCTTTTGGCGAGTAGCAAGGATGCGGACCAACTCATCAGGAGGGATCCGTTTGCCTTCCTCGTCGGCATTATCTGTGACGGAAGCTCCAGCGTCTCTTCGGGCTGGGATATTCCCTATCTCCTCAAGACGAGACTCGGTCATCTAGATCCTTATCGCATTCGTGCGGAATACCTAGCTCTGCGTAGGGCGATGCTCGAACCAACTCCACTTCTTGCTCAGGTAAATGACGCCACGGAGTGGATAGCCGAAGCGGCGGATCGAGTGGTAAGGGTGTATGGAGGAGATGCTGCGAGGATCTGGAGGACGAGGCCAAACCCCACTCAGCTAGCACTGCGCCTTCAGCGTTTTGCCGGGATCGGCAAGACCAAATCTCATATAGCCACCGAGCTGCTTTCGCGCTTTTTGAAGGTAGAGTTCTCTGATGGTACCGAGTCCGAAGGCGGATTTGACAACCAAGTACGAAGGGTGTTTGCCAGGGTAGGTCTATCTCCGACAGACCAGCGCGAGGACGTGATTTTAGCGGCTAAGAGGCTATATCCCCAGCGACCGTTGGCCCTAGATCAGTCTGCCTGGGAGATAGGTCGTCGCTGGTGCACGCCTTCAGATCCTAACTGCAGAGATTGCATCCTCAAATCCACGTGTTTGAGGGTTGCCGCAGGAGCCAACAGTAACTAGCTGTTAGTTGATTCCTTTCCCAGGGAAGTTGTTTTCCCTGGGAAAGGAAATTTATGAGATGATCTCTTCTATTTCCGCAACTATCTCTGGACTTAATCTGTCAACCACTTCTGATGCAGCCAGGTTCTCTTTAAGCTGCGAAATCTTTGAAGCACCGAGGATTACGGTAGAGACGTTGGGATTGTTGAGGCACCAAGCGATTGCGAGCTGGCTGAGTGTTGCGTCGACCTTGGTGGCAACCGTCTGCAGCTTTCTGACCTTCTCGTTGGCTTCCTTCGATGTCAGGTTCTCCTTTAGCCATTCATATCCAGCGAGGGAGGCTCGAGAGTCCTTCGGAACGCCTGAGACATACTTGCCGCTTAGCAAACCGGAGGCAAGCGGACTCCAGGTTGTCAGGCCGATACCATAGTTTTTATACAGTGGAGCAAACTCCTTCTCCACCTTGTCGCGATGGAACATGTTGTACTGCGGCTGTTCCATGACTGGTGCCCGCAAATGGTGTTTTTCGGCTACCTGATATGCTTCAATCAGTTCAGCTGCGGACCATTCAGAAGTCCCCCAATAGTGGGCATTTCCGGAAGCGACTATGTCACTCATCGCCCATACCGTCTCTTCGATCGGCGTGTCTGGGTCTGGCCGGTGGCAAAAAATGAGATCCAGATGGTCTAGCGAAAGTCTTTCAAGGCTCTGCTCTACCGCTTCGATAAGGTATTTGCGATTCAGGGTGAACTTGGTGTGCGGGGTGTCATGGATTCCCCAAAAATACTTTGATGAGACGATAAAGCTATGCCTTGGTAAGGCGAGTTCGCTAAAGGCGGCACCCATTATCCTCTCCGATTCGCCTCCCGAATAGGATTCGGCGTTGTCGAAGAAGTTGACGCCAGCTTCGACGGCAGCCTGGATCATATTGACTGCGGAATCACCAGCGACCTGAGTCCCGAAAGTGACCCACGATCCGAAGGACAGACTTGAGACCTTGAGACCAGATTTCCCTAATCGATTGTACTGCACATATCCCCTTTCATTTGTGTCTCCATTTAAGGAGTCGATTACCCGAATTTGAGAGTTAGTGGAATTTCGTTATTCGAGTTGCGATCATAGACAACAGTTGTCAACGCCGATGAGACCTTTTGGATTCCGGACCGGCAACAGTATCGCTAATGAATAATCCACACAGTCGGCAGATCTCAAACCACAAGGACCGGGCAGCCGCGACGGCGTAGCAGCGCATCTAGCGACCGACCGATTCCTCGGTGGGCGATCTGCTCCCGACCGTGGCCACCCACGACCAATAGATCGAAACCGCGCTCTTCGGCATAGTTGGCTATAGACGAGGCGGGATCGTCGGCATACAAGACATCGGTCGAAACTTCGCAACGCAGTTCGTTCTTGTCCCAAATGAGCGAGAGCCCCCGCGAGAGATTTTCCTTCTCAGCCTCGGTGGCCCGGTCTCGCTCCTCTTTGGTTTCAGCATGTGCCGGTAGCCTAACTACCGTCAAGACGCGTACGTCTCCAGCTAAATCTCCAGCAAGGGCTACGGCTACCCGAAGGGCCCGATTCGCATCGCTTGAACCGTCGAAGCCGACGAGGATGTGGCGGAAAGTTCCTCCAGGCCCTGGTTCGATTTCGTGATGTTCGGGCATTAAAAGGACCCCCTCGTCATCGAAGCGCCGCCGTTAGAACGAGCGCTAGGAGTAGTGCAAACAGCATGTAAGCGACATAGAAGTTGAGCCGACCGGACTGAAGTCGCTTGGCAGCGAGCGCTACTAAAAGAATCGACTTTCGTGCGGGCCGATAGAGATAGCTCTCAATCGGCTCAACCACCGAAGTGCGCGTTTCTAGATGCGCAGTAGTTGGGTACGCAGAGACCTCTGACTCTTGCGCAAGGGGAGTAGTGACCTGACTCGTTCCTAGAATGCTCCCGAGTACTCGTCGCAGCGGATTTGCAAATCCGAAAGACGAATACTCCGCAGGTCCAGAAACCCCAACGCTTGCTGAATGCCATGCTGGTACGCGGCGGATTTTGAGGTATCGACCATTTGACAGGACCATCGCGGCGATGAATACCGCTAAGAAAGTCGAAGGCATGACGATCAAGAGCCACGACGGTGAGAGAATAGAAAATCCCTGGAATACCGGTTGCAGTATCCAAGGGGACTTAAGTGCGCCTAGCGTAGTGTGGGTTGAAACTATCGGACTCAGACCTCGCGCGATATAACGTATTTCCAAGGGGCTCACAGCCGCCAGACCAAGGCAACAGGTGCCTAGTATGACTAAGCCGATTTTTCCCCAGGGACCCGCCTCGTTTCCGACCTTGGCGTCTGTCGTTCTACTTCGCCCAAATATAGTTAATCCGAGCACCCTGAGGAACGCTAATGCGGATAGTCCAGTGGTCAAAGCCACCAAGGCTCCTGCGGCTGCTAGGCCTAGTCGAAGGGCTAGCCCGGGAAGCCGAAACTGCTGCATGAGGGCTTCGAGGATGAACCACTCTGAGACGAATCCAATCGTGGGTGGTAAGCCCGCTAGCGTCAGGGCACCGGCGGAGAATGCCGCTCCGCTCCATCTCAGTTTACGGCCTTCTCCACGTATCTCGTCAAGGTCGTCGGTCCCAGTTGCGGCTTCGATGTTTGCCATAGATACGAACATTGCCGACTTAGCGAAGGCGTGCGAAATTACTTGCAGGGTGCCGGCTAGCAGTCCAACTGCAACCAAGGCTTTCGAACCGGCGACCACGCCGGTTAGCGCTACAGCGTAAGCGGTAACGATTAATCCGGTATTTTCGATGCTGGAGTAGGCAATGACTCGCCCAAGGCGACTTTGAACACCAGCAAAAGTGACACCAAGAACCGCCGTGAAACCTCCTAGTACAAGGAGGCTGATTACCAACCATACCGGTGGACGGCCGAGTATTGCCAAGAACCGCCATAAGCCGTAAAAACCAACATTGACGGCAATGCCCGCCATCGCAGCCCTAGCGGGGCCCGGGGCTGCTGGATAACCGATCGGTATCCATACCTGAAATGGAATCAGGCCTACTTTTCCTCCGAACCCAATCACAACCAGCACCCAAACTATATCGTGCAACGCGCCAGGACCGACGTTGTGCCAAGAAGCCATGGTCATGCTTTGGGTGCGCCCAGCGAGTAGCAGAAATGCTAAAAGAAGAGAAGCCCCGCTAACTTTGCCGATTCCGACCGTCGCCCACGCCGCCGCTGGCTGATCGAGACGAGAACGGGTGACGGAGGTGAGCATATAAAAGGCAACGGTGAGCATCTCCCACGCAAAGAGAAAGGTGAAAGCGTTCGCCGCGCACGTTGTGACGGCAGCCGATCCCAGCAGGAGCAAGTATCCCGAGGCAGTTCCTCGCCTGTGAACTCGACCTCCATCGGGCTTTGCCCACGACCAGAAGGATAGCGAGACTGCGACTGCGATCGTGAAAAGTAACGTCAGAAAGAGTCCAGTTAACGAATCAAAACTGAGCGTGCCCCGCCCTAATCCAAAGAAGTAGGGCGGGGCTCCGGGGGATTTTGTCGTGGTGTCGTAGACACCAAGCGCGACCAACAGGACGCTTCCTACCAGTCCCAAAAGGTAAGGGATTTGTCGAGTTTTTGCTACCTTGACCCCTAAGGCCAGGTCAACAAGGATGCCAGTAGCAAAGCAGATGAGCCCATAGGCCAGTAGTGAACTGCTCACGGGTTTTCCTCGCTTAAATATCCATCGTCTCTGGGGCGTCCGAAGTCTGCTTGTTTCAATGGTTTACCCATGATCCTCGGTGCACCACTACAAGTTCCAGCGCGCCATATCGGAATGCGAGCTGTTGCTAAGAGAATTCCGTACAAAAGGCCAAATGGCGTCGGCGGCGAACCTGGGACAAAAACGTCTACTTTGACCATTTTGCTAATTCCTCCGTTGGAGGCATACCCGCGCCCGATGAGGCCACCACTAATTGCGTCGACCCCCGCAGCGACGACGATTTTAGGATCAGGCATCGAGTCAAGGGTCTTCTCGAGGGAACTAACCATTCCGACCGTTCCAACTCCGGTTACTAACAAGAGATCGGCGTGACGTGGACTGGCCGTGAAGTAGACGCCGAGCCGCTGAACGTCGTAGACCGGATTGGTGAGAGCCGCAACCTCCCATTCGTCAGCACCATCTGAGCCCATATCGATATGACGGATGTGTACCGAGCGTTTCAGGGCCTTCACTCTCTGTGCGAGTTCTTTCTTTGTGTCGGCCAGTAACGAGTCGGTTTCTTCGAGGGAAGGTACGATCAGTTGCCCTCGATTCGCAGACGCTATCTCAAAGCCGGAATCGAATTGGAAGGCATCGGGGTACAACTCCTCGCAGCGCCCACACAGAATACAGCGTCCTCTGTCGAGGCTAGGCATGTTTTCGTTTAAAGAGATGGCGTTAGTCGGACACGCGTCAACCACCTTCTTTGCGATAGTGAGGTCATATTGGTGAGGCCTAATTACTATCGCTGCTCGAAAGTTTTCGCCGTAACTATCCTGAGTTTGCGGGTATCGACTGGTAACAATGCCATTTCGCAAACCCCTCGGTATCCAAGGCATTAGCCAGCCACTCCTGCGATAGAGATCCCAAAACTTGCCTCGATGAAAGCGAAATCAGTGAGTATGTCTTTGGGAAAGGCGGTGTGGAACAGCCCTAAGTTGTGGAACGATGCCGACCGAGGTTTTACCCTTGCAAGTGTCCCGTCTTCGACCTTTACTAGGTAGAGTAACTCGCCTTGAGGGGCTTCGGCCCATCCCCAATCCTCGCCGTCCACGATCTCCAATTCAAAGCGCCAGAGATCGCCTTTTCTGCTGGCTCTCTCGAGTCGATCCGTGGCTTGACGGATGAAATGGAATGAGCCAGTTATCTCGTCTATCCGTACCCACTGCCTTGATAGCGCATCGCCTTCGGACCTATTTTCAATTAGCTGATGGCTAAGTTGCCGGTAGGCATCGTAGGGGCGGGTAAAACGCACATCATCGCTTTGATTGGATCCTCTTCCTACTGGACCTATAGCGGCGAAGCAATGGGCTAGTGCGGGAGGAAGGATGCCAGTCCCGCGCAGTCGATCCAAAAAAGAGGGAGTTGCCATGAGCAGTTTAAGGTCGGATCGAATATCGTGTTCAATCTCGTCCAACTGGACAAGTAGCTCGTTCGGACTTAGCTGGGGAGGTCCTGTGACTCCGCCAGGAACGACGACTCCTCGCCCGAATCGACTACCACAAAGTCTGCCGCGCATGCGCTGCAGTCGCTCTTTGTGGAGGGTGAACCTTGAGTATGCAACAGCCTGACCGGCGGCCTCGGTGTGTCGAACGATGGAATCTAGATGATTTACAATGCGTTCCAACTCAGCGTGTATCACCCGAACCAGACCGGCTACGACGGGAGGTTCTGTTCCGGCAATTTTTTCGAGAGCCCCGCAGTAAGCGACGCAGTGGGCGACACTTGCTACACCCTCACTTCGTTCAGCCATAAGGACTCCATCGTTTACATCCAATCCCTCGAAGGATATTTGGACCCCGCGGTGTTTATAAAAGACTCGAGCTCGAAGGTGAGCGATATCCTCGCCGGGAGTTTCCACCACGTACTCAATGGATTCGAACACGCCGGACCTCACCGGCCCGAAGGGGATTGTGAAAACGCCCTCGCCTTCGAGGTGTGAACTCAGAGGACTGAGGTCAATTTCAAATGGCTCGTGTAGCTTTCCTGATCCAGACCCGGGTTGTGGCCTAACGTGGCCTTCAGACAGGGGAAGGACCAAAGGGTAGGGTCCCGATGGCCCGGTCGCCAAGAGACCGAAGAGATCATAGATCTCCCGCTCGTACCAAGATGCTGAGGGGATATAAGGGCTTAGCGACGGGAAGGCCTCGGCCGACCTCGGTAAGAGAACCGATGCCACGAATAGCTGCGGATTATCGGCAAATACTGCGTCCAATCGAACGGCACTCGCTTCTTTGGTGGCGAAGAGCCCACAGAAGCGGTCCCCATTTAGTGCCTTAGCAATTACCGCTTCGCTAAATTCTTCGACACTTCGGTGATTGTTCCTCTGGTTTGTCGTCATCTTGGACGTCCTAATTCAGCTGCTGCTTGGTTCAACAAACGGAGAAGAACCTCGGGCGGATGCACCCCCAAGATGACCAGTGCGACCAGACCTATCCCCATAGATATGACGATATATATGCTTACCTCGCCTTTTACTAGGCTGGCCACACCTGATGGTCCTGGAGCGATTGAAGTGTCCTTTGGACTGAGCATGGTTTGGGTAGCGAACCATGAAAGACCGAAAAATGCCATTGTTACCAGCATTACTAGTACTACTGTCGCAATGTCGCCTGGGTTTTGAAGCCCACCCGCCACGATGAGGAACTCGCTTCGAAAGATGCCGAAAGGAGGCATGGCCGACAATGCGAGGATCGCAGCTACAAACATCGGACCGCTCCATGGGAGGAGATCAACGCCTCCACGGATTTTGCGCATATCTTTGGTTGCGAACTTACGTACGACAGATCCTGCCCCGAAAAAGGCGGTACCCTTGGCTGCTGCGTGCGCTAGAACGTGGAGGAGTACGCCAACTATTGCTATTGGAGCTGCAAAGCTCATCCCGATGGCCAAAATACCCATGTGTTCGACACTCGAATATGCGAGGAGCCTCTTTATATCCCGCTGGGCGAGCAGGTAGAGAGAGGCGAGTACCAGTGACGCCACGCCGAATATCAGTAGGACGTCGCGGGGGAAAGTCGGTCCAATACTTCTAATAGCGATCTGGAAGTAGCGGAGGATCGCGTAGAAGCTGATTGCTAAGAGTGCGCCAGACAACAGAGCGGAGACCGGAGTTGGTGCTTCGGAGTGGGCATCTGGGAGCCAGGTGTGGACGGGCGCAAGGCCCATTTTTGTGCCATAACCAAGTACCGCCAGCACGAATGCCAGTCGCACGACGTCGGCAGGGAATTTCCCTGCACCCGAAAGTAATTTGGTAAAGGAGAGTTCGTAAGACGAGCCAAATACTGCAGTTCCGGCGTAGTACATGATAATCGTGGCCAGTAGTGCAATACCAAGACCAAGCGAAGCGATCAGCACGTACTTCCAGCTCGCTTCGGTCGCCTCGTCGGTGTCGTCGATCGCTACAAGCAGTGCAGAGATTACGGTAGTTATCTCGATGGCAACCCAAAGCAATGCGAGCCCGTTGACGAGGGGAGCGGCCGTCATGGACCAGCAGAAAAGGTTAAGTCCCGCATAAAAACGCCGCCCATATCGTTTGCCGGCGTCGTTGTTGGACAAGGAAAGGTATCCGCTCGCAAAAACTGCCGTGGTCGCATATATGAAGGTGGTGGCTACCAAAAAGACGACCGAAAGGGCGTCTACCCGCAACAAGCTGCCAGCGACAATTTGTGGTCGTGAGGAGGCGCTGGGGACCAGTGCGAGGGAGAGCATAAATGCCACGGACCCAGCTGCGATGGTGATTATTTTGGCGGCCTTGGTGGAAATGAAAAACGAGGCGACTGCGACGGCGAAAGGCATAGTGACGAGAATGACGAGGATTGACGACACGGCTAACCCTTTAGCCGATCTAGCTCTTCGGTAGAGAGACTCCCTGTTCGTCCATGGTGGAGCCTCATGATGAGGCCGAATACGACGACGGCCAGTAGTAGGTCAAAGAGAAATGCGACTTCGACGACGAGTGGGAGCTTAGCCGCAACCACCAAGCTGGCGACCGAAACACCATTTTCCAACGAGAAGAAACCTATTGCTTGGGACACAACATCGGCCCTGAAAATGATCGGCAAGAATGCAACCAAAATCACGGCTGCGGAAATGGCAAGGGCTGTTGTGGGAAGGGCGATCGAATGCACCTGTAAGGATCCAATAGAGAAGAAACCGATTGCCGAAACGCCGATAGCGAGCAGAATCATACTTGGCACACCAAGAGCCGAGCTTCCGCCTAGCTCTAGTTCCGCCTTGCTGAGTAACCGCAGCACCAGGCTAGGAACGAGCACCACCTTCAATCCGAATGAAAGCAGGGCAAGGACATATAGCTCTTCGATATGCCGAGTCGAAGCAATCACTATGGCCAAGGCGGTCACAACTAGCGACTGGAAGGCATAGAGCCTGATTTGGGACCGCAAGAGGGGCGCTCTGAGCATCGCGAATTCGCTGAGAAGGATGAGTACAGTAGCGACATCGGCCACTCCTGCATAGGTCGAAGGTGTGCCAGCCATCAGCCACCTCCCGTATAGAAAACGAGGACGGCTAGGACCGCCACCAAGAACGCTGCAGCTATAAACTCCGTTATTTTGAAGAGCCTCTGTTTTGAAAAGAGGTTATCGATTACGGCGAAGATCGATCCCAGGAGTATCGCTTTTGCAATCAAGGATACAATTCCGAAAGCGACAGCTTTGGGTGATCCAGACGTTGCAAGCCCCCAGGGGGCTACGAATACGTTGATCAAGATGGTGTAGAGTATCAGCTGTTTCATGGCCGAGCCCCATTTCAAAAGGGCAAGCGGAGCCCCTGAGTGCTCTAATGTCCGCGCTTCGTCTATCATCCCGAATTCGAGAGTTCCAGAATGGGTCTCCACTGGGATGCGCCCAGTGTCGACCAAGACTACCAAGAAGAATGCGATAGCGGCGAGAACGTGTCCTGGGCGGACCATCTCTGAAGTAGACGAGCGAACGGTTGCCGCCAACGCATAAGGGAGGTCGGTGCCGGTAAGGAGGGCGACTGCGAAGACTACAAAAAGGATCGTCGGTTCTACAAGTGCCCCGAAGGTCATTGAACGACTACCACCGAGTTGGGCAAATGGAGCTCCTGATTCGGTTCCAGAGAGGGCGACTGAGAAGCCAGCCAATGCCAGTATGAAGCCGCCGCCAAGTATGTCCCCCATATATCCGAGCGGAAGACCGTAGGTTGTGAGTACCGGAATGAGTAGTGGGACGATTAGATAGCACCCGAATGAAACGACTGGGGCGGTTAGGAAGATCCAACTCGAGCCATCGGGAACGATGGTTTCTTTGCGGAAGAGCTTGGAAAGGTCGTAGTAGGGCTGCAGGATTCGTGGGCCACGCCTACCTTGTAGCCGGGCTTCGAGATGTGATATCACCCCACTGACCAGTGGGGCCCCACTTAATATGGTCAGGACTTGCAGGGCTTGAACACCCTGTGGTGCAAGGTTGGCAATGCTCAACGGCTAAAGTCCTCCACGCGCTTGAAAGCTACGTAGAAGCCATTAGCACAACTTTGCATTTCGGGAAATTCCCCACCGGGGCCTCATCCGGTTAAAGGCGATCATATCACGACTACTGGAATATGCGACCGGTTAGGCAGACAACTTCAGTTTGCAATTTGGTTGTTAGACCGAGCGAAAGCACGACTACGTCGCCGATCATGTGACATGAATGCATAGGAGAGATCAGTGATTAAATATGAAGTGGAAGGGACGGTTCTAGTGGTTCTGACCCTGAAGTTTCCGGATTCGGATTTGGTGTCTTTCTTGAGGACCTGTCGGCCCAAGGGACCGGCCCTTCCTGCGAGCTTCGGCTTAGCCGTTTCGGAGTGTGGCTTGATAGGAGCCCGACGAGAAAAGCATTCGTCCCGTCACTGGACTGTCCACCCACCTCGGTAGCGCCAAACGAATAAGAGGAGGTATACCTTGGCACCTGTTATCGGAGGAGTAGACACACACTCCGACACCCACTGCGCAGCGGTAATCGACCACCTTGGGCGATTGTGTGGGACCAGCCAGTTCCCGACCACCAAAGTTGGGCTGGCCGCGCTGAGGAACTGGATGCCCAGTTTTGGGGAGCTCACGGCAGTTGGCGTAGAAGGAACCGGGACATATGGGGCCGAGCTCGCTCGTTTCCTGCGCTCAGAGAGCATTGAGGTACGAGAAGTCCCTCGCCCTTCTAGGCGACTAAGGCGACAGCGTGGCAAGTCTGATCCCCTGGATGCCGAGGCAGCCGCCCGCGCTGTCCTAGGTGGTCAGGCGAAAGTGCTGCCCAAGTCCGGCTGTGACAGAATCGAAGCGATCCGGGTATTGCGGGTTGCACGAACAGGAGCGATGAAGTCGAGAATCGCTGCCATCAACGCACTCAAGTCGCTCGTTATATCCGCTCCGATTGAGCTCCGTTCAAGCCTGACACCGAATTCGACCCGCTGTCGGCTCATAAAGACCTGCGCCGCCTTCAGGGTTGATGAGACCAGGATCTCCGACCCCCTGGTGGCCTCCAAGCTCGCAATGCGAAGCATCGCCCGCCGGATCCTCGCGCACGACAAGGAGATTGCCGACATCGATCGCCACTTGACCGACCTGGTGCGCAAGAGCGCGCCACGAACACTTGCGAGCTTCGGAATGGGTGTTGAGACGACTGCGGCGATTCTGGTAGCCATCGGGGATAACCCCGAGCGGCTCCGCTCAGAAGCGTCACTAGCCCGTCTTTTTGGAGCAGCGCCGATTCCTGCATCTTCAGGTAAAACCAATCGTCATCGCTTGCATCGAGGAGGTGTGCGACAAGCCAACCAGGCCCTCCATGTCGCGGTCATCGTCAGGTTGCGCTATTGCCCAAA
>JAJZCF010000189.1 GCA_021846265.1 Actinomycetes bacterium
CTCGCCAAAAAGCGAGGGCTGCAGTGCCTTGGGAAAATCCAAGCTTGAACAGTTCGAAAAGGTCGTCGGCTCCAAAAGCGGAAAGAAAGTCGTCGGGGATGAGATGCTTTTCACTTTGGTCTCGTAGGCGGGCGAGTGCTTCAAGTTTATGTACGCGCCCCGTTTTCAGATCGATAATTGGCTGATAGACCATATCGATACGGCTTTCACCGAGCATCCCCTGAAAGATCTTCCGAGTTTCATTGGACAGGACGCTCGGGACACCAAGCCTCGTCCAGGTGCTGCTAACCTGCTGCCTTACCAACTCCAGAAGGCGGTGTATCGAAGGTGCACCAAAATATCCAGGCCAGCAAGAATAGATTCCAATTAGGGCGAGTGGGTCCCCTTGAATATCCGTAATTGGAAGTTGGGCGAGACTTCTCACTCCGAATGAGTTGCATGCTTCGGCCCAAGGAGCCATAGTCGGGTCTCTTTTGATCGACGGAGAGTACTGGATTTCGCCCGATCTCCAGGCTCTTCCGGCGGGTCCCAAGCCGGTTATGGTTCCCGAAAGTTTTGAGACCGGCGCAAGTTGGCCATTATCGGAGAATTCACGTAGTAGTTCAAATGACTCGCCTTCGATGTATTCGTATTTAAACTCCTCTCCGCTATTGAAGCGTCCGAAATAAGCCCCAGTTATTCCGTCGAGTTGGCAAAGGGCCTTTAGCACTTCCTGAATCAGGTCCGACGGCGTGGAAGCTTTATTCGTAATCTGGCTGAGTTCGTGGAGGAAGGCTATGTGCGATTTTTCGCGCTGGTTCTCAAAGTCCAACACGAACTTCATTTGCCGATGGAGCAATACCTCTAACTTGGCGCATCGGAGATCTAAGTCGCTTGAGGAAGCTTCCTCCTCCATCTCCTTTTTGAATACTTCAACTACCAAGGGGATGAGTTCGATCATCCAGTTGAATGGCACTCCGGTCAATACATGAGCCCGTGCCATTGCGAGAGTCCGAGAAGACACGGCTCTTTCATCGAGCTCAGGAGCAAATAGCAGGCTCAAGTGCCCACTCATTTGCTCCTTGATGTTTTCTATTTCAGGGTCGCTTAGGTAAGAAGACATCCATGCGCCGGCCTCATCGTATAAGTTCGACGAGAAGTAGGCTGACACGAACTTCTCAGCTATCTCCTGAAAGTGGCTAAGGCGAGCTGCTTCCCCGATGGGATCCCTACTCGTTAGCCTCTTCGAATCGATCATCGAGACTCACTTCCTGCGAGTAATCCAACTGACGGTCTTATTCGGCTGGTGGACCGCCAAGGCACTGAAAAACTTAGAACTGAAAAACTTAGGTTGGGTGTAGGCGGTAGGTCCAGGACCATAATTGTTTGGATTCTCCCCTCCTGCACGGGCTTGCAAACCAGCTCTCCCCCATGCTTAACCTTGGCTCATTACACCTATCGGCAATAGAACGTGCTGGTTGAAGCAATTGATTCGATCTTATGCAGAGCTTTCTTAGAAAACCTGTCTGACTATGCTCAAACGGACAGAATTCGATGTTTACCATAAAATTCGAAATTCGACTCAACGATGAGTGCTAAAAATTGGTAAGCGCGCCGCAGCGAAGCAATATAGCTCCATGCTGACCACCCAACCTCCGTTAGTCTTTGACCTAAGAAGTTGGCCAATGAATTAAAACCGGTAGAGGAACGAGCTGCTGGAGGTCCTGCAATCGGTGAATGCTTCAGCTATCGTAGCTAATTGCACGGACATCAACGACTATTGTCCTCGCCATCAGGTCGTGAAGAGTCTGCCGCCTAGGGGTGAAAAGCATCATAAAGTAGCCGAGCAAAAAGGTCAAACCGGAAATGATCGAGTAGAGCTGTCTCAGCAGAGCCTTTGGGTAACCTGCAACGGTCCCATCTACTGCAAGAAGCCTTATCTTGGTCAATTTACAGCCGACGCTCTGGCCGGACGGTCCGCCTAAGAGAAGCGTAAAGTAGACCAAGTTGATCAAAAAGGAGACTACTGAAGAGCCTGTTGTTTTAGCGTTGTTAATGCTCAAGGTCAGTTCGAATACCACCGTGAGCATCATGCCGTCGATCATCAGCGCCAAAAATCTCCGCCAAAAGCCCGCGTACGGGTGAAATCCGTCTTGAAGCTCTATTCCGGGCCGAGAGTGGACCCCAATCTGCCGGCGGTTGGTTACGTTCTGAGCCCTGTTGAAACCCGGAACCTGTTTTTCGTCCATAAAATAAGGGGTGTCCCAGATCGGATCGACCCCGGTTGGTTCGTTTGGCCCATTTGCAGCGTTCGAATCTGACTTTGGAGAGCTACTCCCGTCTAGATCGGGGAGATGATCCGGAACCAGGGGCTCATTGTCGCCAGGTTTGCTCGATCCTGAGTCGTAAAACAAACTTCCCACCACCCTTTCAAAAGTCAGTATACCAGCATCGCCCTAAGCTCTTATGTGTGCGGCCCGGCACCAAACGTAAGGTCGGATAACCTTGGGTCAGGTTTTTTGCGCAAGGAGATCGATTGTCAAAGTTGTCGGTGAATCCCACGAGGGGAATGAGGGACATTCTCCCAGAGGAAGTCGCAAGGAGAAACCTCACCCTCGCCACGCTTAGGGCGATATTCAAGGGCTACGGCTTTGAAGAAATTGAGACGCCAGTTGTCGAAGCTTTGCCACTTCTAGGATCTGGCGGAGGCGGAGAAAACGAGAAGCTCATTTTCAAGATCCTGAAGCGGGGCGAAAAGCTACAAGAAGCGGTTGAGAGTGGCTCTGTTGAGGACCAATTAGCAGAAAGTGGCCTCCGCTTTGACCTGACGGTCCCTCTGGGTCGGTTTTATGCTGCGAATCACCACCGACTTCCCCGTCCCTTCAGGAGTTGCCAAATCGGTAATGTCTTTCGAGCAGAACGTCCTCAGAAGGGCCGTTATCGCCAATTCCTACAGGTGGATATCGACGTTTTTGGCGATGAGGGCCCCCAAGCCGAAGTTGATCTTCTGTCTGCAGCGGCTGCGGCGCTGTTCGCTATTGGGGTAGAAGGATTTGAAACAAGGATCAATGATCGCAGGATACTTGAAGATCTGGCGCAAAAGTTTGGGTTTAGCGCTTCTCAGCATAAAGAGCTCTTCATATCCCTAGACAAGCTGGACAAGGTAGAACCCGAAGTCGTCCTCGAGGAACTTGCCAGAAAAGGCTTCGACCGTGGCGCCGCCAGTGAGTTCCTATCGGTGCTGACAAAATTTGCTAGCGAAGCGGATTCGCTTGCTGCATTGGCCGACCTATCGGTACCGACCGAGCATTTGGAGAGGCTCCTTTGGGTGAAAGATGCCCTCTCGCTCAGCATGGATAGATCACCTAGCATCCTTATAGACCCACTAGTCATTCGCGGGATGTCATACTACACTTCGAGCGTCTTCGAAATTTCTCACCCTCTATGGGGAACATCGATAGCCGGGGGCGGACGTTATGACGACATGTTGGAGCGATATCAGGTCGCCTCGCCAGCCTGCGGGATTTCACTCGGCTTTGAACGAATCATGGGACTTTTGGATGAGATGAAGGTTGCGAGAACCTCCGATCTATCGAAAACCACAGTAATATACGACCCTATAGACCAGCTCAAAGTCGCTTCGGAGATTGCGACGAAACTCAGAAATTCCGGGGGTGTGGCCAGCCTGCAGATGAGGGCGAAAAACCTTGGATCGCAGATCAAACGGCTGGAGGCTGAAGCACTTCAAAGGAGATCAGAAGGATCAACTGATAGATTTTTCA
>JAJZCF010000027.1:0-2884 GCA_021846265.1 Actinomycetes bacterium
TGCGAATGCGAAGCAATCTGGTATCGATCTTTTGTCGGCCTTATTTATTTTCGCTTGGAACTATTTAGGAAATACTCGGTGCGAAACAGAATTTAAAAGCTGCGGTAGAGCAGGTAAAGTGTAAAGTGCTGGTGATGGACTTGCTTATGTGTCAGTACTGCATGTGTTGATATGTTAGATTTGGTCGGTGCGCAACGAATCCGAGTAGGCGGGTTTAGGCGTGAGGATTTTCGGCGTTTGGGGAAACTGGGTTGACTAAGGCAGAAGAGTATGTTGAGCAACGGGTGGCAAGCGCGATGAGCGCAGTTAGCTTCGTCGGAGTGGTTGAGACCCCAGAAGAGTTATTGGCTGACAGGGCGTATGTGCTGATTAGGGATCTTCTGATTACACTCGAGATCGCACCGGGATCGGTAATCAATGAGGAGGTTCTGGGCCGCACATTCGGAATGGGAAGGACGCCCATCCGAGAGGCGCTTAAACGACTGGTACTTGAGAAACTCGTCGTTGTCTATCCACGTCGAGGCACCTTCGCTGCTGACGTTCAGATCCAGGACCTCGCTTTGACCCTTGATGTCCGAATTCCATTGGAAGGTCTGGCCGCGGTCAGGGCTACCCGATTCGCCGAAGTCGCCGATATTGAGGCGATGGATTCCCTGCTAAAGGGGATTTCCGCTGACGAGGATAAAAAGGTCCTACTCGATATCGATGCTCAATTCCACAGGTTTCTGTATCAGTGTGCGCGCAATCCCTATCTGGAGTCGACCCTCTCGCAGTATCTGAACCTGTCCATGCGCATCTTGCATCTGGTTCTCGATCGGGTGCCTAATCTTCCGATTCACCTAGCAGAGCAGAAAGAGATACTTGAGGCGATACGAGAGCGAGACGCTGAAAAGGCCGAAGCTACCGCGAAGCAGCATCTTGTCACATTTGAGAACGAGATGAACGCCGTACTATTCTCAAGGGACTAAAAGTTTCGACCCCGTTGAGCCCTAGAGGGTTGCTGCCGGGACCGGTGAGAATTGGTTTTCTCATCTGAAATCGTATCGACGAGGGTAATAAAGCGGAGAGAGTCGATGGGTGATCTATCGATTGGAATTGCTTTTTTGGTGGGGCAGGTCGAAAGCGAGTAATTCGGCTTGTCCGCCAGCCACTAAAGCACTATTGGTCGGTTCAGTTTTTGCGAAGCAAGGGACGCTTGAATTTCGATAGCGCTGAGAAGCGCTTCTTGATGATCATAGGGCGGGTAAGTTTTTTCTCTCAACGGCTTCTGGGCTGCACGTGGGTCAGAACTACAGTCGAGCCAAATGTGAATGTCCCAGCGAGGAATCCTTTGTCCGTCTTGCATCCAAAGCAGAGGTGAGGTGTACTGAGTTTTCGCGGCCTACTTTGGATCAACCCGGACTGGGTGAGATGCAAATTTGATCCGCAAAAACCGACAACTTCCATCCAAGATTGGATTGAAGGTCAGATTACTGTCGACCCTTCACCTTCAGATCAAGGCACTTGAACAAAACGGTACTCCGGTGGGCGAACGAAAAGACCAAGCTCAATGCCTCAGTTAAAGCTGGCTCTCCGATGGCAAGATGTGTGATCCTGGACCTTTGCCTCTGCCTACTTGTCCCGTCAGCTTTGCGCCTTTTAGTCGAATACCTTGTCGAAATTGTGCGGTTGCATGATTTGTTTACCAGCACGCCTTCTTAGATTGGTCGAGCACCCTTTCGAAATCCGTATCTGAACTCCTACGCCAGCTAGAGCCAAATATTCGGGCATCTTTGCCAACTGGCAGCGGTGCTTCGACAACAGTTAGGATCGCATTTGTGGGCTCTGGAAGTAGGGAGAAAGGACAATGCCACGGTTTCCATCCGTGGTGGGCTCTCACATTACTTCAATTCAAGAATGGAAAAGCCAACTACCGATGGAAACCGTGTTCAGGACGAACTAGCAGCTCAAATTGCAAGCTAACTGTCCAAGTAATCTTTATTTCGAGCTTGTTCGATTCTGCCTAGTGGATCAGTACCTTCAAGGCATCGTGTTTGGCGGCGTTGGCGAACACATCATAGGCTTCAAGTATTTGATCGAAGGAGAATTCATGGGTTACGAACTTTTCGGCGGGCAGCTTGTGCTCTGCTACGAGTTTTAACAGCATGCCGAGGGTATTTGTGTTCACCAGACCCATCGATATGTCAATGTTCTTAATCCATAGTTCGTTTAGCACCAACTCCACCGGCTTTCCGTGGACCCCGATATTGGCGACATTGCCTCCCGGGCGAACTATTTCCGTCGCCATGGTAAAGGTCTGAGGAACTCCAACAGCTTCGATGGCTACATCGACTCCCGCTCCGTCGGTAAGTGCGAATACCTGCTTTTTCCAGTCGGCGTCGGCCGAGTTCACCGTGTCCGTCGCTCCGAAATCCAAAGCCCGCTTCAGCCGAGCTTCGTCAAGGTCAATGGCAATGACCTTTGACGGGCCGTAAAGGCGGGCGGTCATCACGGCGGATAGTCCGACTGGTCCAGATCCAATCACCGCTATGACATCGCCTGGCTTCACTTGTCCGTACCTAACGCCGATCTCGAATCCGGTGGGCAAAATGTCCGACAAGAGGATGCCTTCGGAGTCTGACATTCCCTTCGGGAGCTTGTAGGCAGAGTTCTCAGCGAAGGGAACTCGAACATATTCGGCTTGTGTCCCATTTATCATGTATCCAAAGATCCACCCGATACCAGCTAAGCCTTCTGGGTCGAGGCAGTGGCTGTAGAGACCCTGGCGACAGTTAGAACATTGCCCACAGGAGCTTATGCACGACAGGATGACGCGATCTCCGACGGCGAATTGTGTGACCCCGGCGCCGACCTCGGTGACTTCACCAATTCCCTCGTGACCGAG
>JAJZCF010000027.1:2984-21421 GCA_021846265.1 Actinomycetes bacterium
GGTGAAATTATAAAATTAGAGTCGAAAGAAATAGCTTGTCTAGCTGGAACGTAGCAAGAGTATTTCATAATACGGGATGACAGTTCCAAGAATGTGTTGTAGTATCCAAACTACGACACTGTTGGGGGTCGGAAGTCTTATAGAAGGCGAAGTGCCGTCAGCTATGGACGGCGGGAGGTCGGAATGTTCATAAACAAGATGCCGAAGTATGAGATTCTCTCCGAAGATGCGTTAGCGGCGCTCGACAGAGGATGGAAGCGGATCGTCAGTGAAATCGGAGTGGAGTTCATCCACGATGAGGCGCTGGCACTCTTTAAAGCCGCTGGCCAAAAGGTTGAGGGCAATCTTGTTAAGTTTGACCCTGAGTTCATATTAGATCAGGTGGCAAAGGCCCCTCGCAACTTTGAGCTCCAGGCAAGAAACCCGAAGAACTCCGTTCACATCGGCGATGACAATATGGTCTTTGGCGCAGTATACGGTCCTCCCTTTTTCAGACAAGGTGACCACCGCGGGGACGCGACACTAGAGAACTTCCGGACTTTGACCAAGCTCTCACAATCCTTCCCTGAGTTGGATTCGGCTGGAGGAGTTATTTGTGAACCTAATGATGCTCCTTTCGATTCGCGGCACCTTGACATGCTGTTCGCCCAGCTGACGTTGACCGACAAGATCTATATGGGAAACGTGGTGTCTGGGGTAAATGCCAAGGACACGATTGCCATGAGTGAGATTGCCTTCGGCGGGCGTGAGAACCTGGAGAGGACACCTGCGACTCTTTCCCTCATCAACTGCAACTCGCCGCTTCGTTGGGACACCAGAATGCTTGAGGCACAGTTCGAATATTCCAGGGCAAACCAGCCGGTCGTTTTGACGCCCTTTTTGCTGATGGGAGCGATGTCTCCAGTTAGCATTCCGGCTACCCTTGCCCAACAGATGGCCGAAGCCCTGTCTGGAATTACACTTTCTCAGCTGATAAGGCCGGGGGTTCCAGTGGTGTTTGGCTCATTCTTGTCTAACATCGATATGCAATCTGGTTCGCCTTGCTTTGGCACTCCAGAGTCTGCGGTAGGGCTATTGTGTACCGGGCAAATAGCGCGTCACTTGGGACTGCCTTGGCGCTCTGGTGGTGGCCTTACGTCGAGCCAGGTCCCAGATGCACAGGCCGGCTACGAAGCGCTCATGACTATGATGCCGACTTTTCTGGCCGGTGCAAACTGGGTTATGCACACCGCTGGATGGCTAGAGGGTGGACTCGTAGCTTCGGTCGAGAAGTTCATAATCGACATCGAGATCCTAAGGATGCTCAAGCATGAATTTACCCCGGTCGAATTTGACGAAGAGTCCTTTGCCTTCGGTGCCCACGTAGAAGTAGGACATGGAGGGCACTTCCTCGGTGCCGAACATACAATGGAGCACTTCAGAACTTGCTTTTACCGGCCACTCGTGTCTTCGTCACAGAACTACGACCGTTGGACTCGTGAAGGGAAGAAGGACGCAGCCGCCCGGGCGGGTGAGATAGCTGAGAAGACCCTCGAGTCATACGTAGAGCCCCCAATGGATGGCGCAATACGAGCGGAACTCGAGGATTATGTAGCGAGACGCCGCAAGGAACTGGGCGACTGACGACTTGACTAGCCTTGGTCGGATCGGGAGGAGATCCTGATTACCTCCTGATCCGTAACCAGAATGTCTAGTGCAACGTCGTGTGGCTCGGTGGGAACTTCCTCGGCGACCTGGGTGGCAAAGCAGAACCCAATAGTGGTGGCGGAGCCGCTTAGGTGGCTCAAGTAGTTGTCATAGAAGCCTCTGCCGTAGCCAAGTCGGAAGCCATTGCGATCGAAAGCCAGGCCCGGTACGACAACGACTTCCACAGTAGACGGATCAGCTGGGACCTTTTCGTTAGGTTCGAGCGGGCCGTAAGTAGTGCTGGCGAGTGCCTCAATCGAATTAAATTTCGTAGCATGCATCTTGTTAGATTCTAAATAGGGAAGGAGGATCTGTTTGTTTCTAAGTGATAGCTCATTGATTAACGTCCTGGTCGGGGCTTCACTTCCGAACGACCAATAGACGAGTATGTTCGTCGCATCAATGACCTCATTGAGGTTTAAGAGGTGCATCGTCATCCGGTTAGATCTGATTTCTCGATCAACTTTCGAAATCGAACTACGTCGTTGGGAAAACTCTTTCCTGAGTTCGTTCTTTAGCCCAACCAACTTTTCTGAGTTTGTCTCCATTGCATAATCGTAACTTCATTACTAACCAAAGTTTTGCACATCAGCAGCAGTAGAACTGATATACTAGATCAAGATCAGATCTAGGGTCAGACTGGACCACGGGTCGATCTGGCCGATTTGAAATAAGTGTTTGTGCCTTGGGCCGAGAAGTCGGCTCCGGGCGACAAAGGGGGGAATATGAAAAAATCTGAACGGAGTCTTACGGCCTTAGAGATCGCAAGGTCTGCCGATATCAAGCCAATCGTAGAGATCGCAGAGGATATGGGAATTCCCGCCTCAATGCTGGATCTCTACGGCCCGCACGTAGCGAAGATTCGCCTAGAAGCGCTGGATCTGGTTAAGGATCGTCCAAAGGCCAAGTACGTAGTCGTTACGGCTATTACTCCGACTCCGCTTGGAGAGGGAAAGACCACTACCACCGTCGGACTTGGACAGGCCTTTGGCCATATCGGCAAGAAGGCTACGATATCAATTCGCCAGGCTTCGATGGGCCCAACCTTTGGAATCAAAGGCGGTGCCGCTGGTGGCGGCTATTCCCAGGTGATTCCCTTTGAATCGCTAAATTTGCATTTGACTGGTGATGGTCACGCCGTCACCGCCGCTCACAACCTCTGTTCTGCCATGCTCGACAATCATGTCTACTTTGGAAACGAACTTGGAATAGACCTGCACAATGTGAGCTGGCGAAGGGTTTTGGACGTAAATGACCGGGTGCTGAGGAACCTCGTCGTAGGGCTGGGCACCCAGCAAGATGGCGTGCCGCGTCAAACTGGCTTTGATATCACCGCCGCTTCGGAGGTCATGGCTATTTTGGGGTTGACGACATCGCTGCAAGATTTGCGCCAGCGGCTCGGTCGAATCGTCGTCGGGTATACGGACAAGGGCGAGGCGATTACCGCCGAAGATCTTCACGCTGCGGGTGCGATGACCGTTTTGATGAAGGAGGCGATCAAGCCTAATCTTCTTCAGACCCTTGAGGGGACACCGGCCTTGGTGCACGCTGGACCGTTTGGAAACATTGCGACGGGTAACTCGTCGGTACTAGCAGACATGATCGGCATCTATGGCGGCGACTACTTGGTAACCGAGTCTGGATTCGGGGCCGATATGGGTGCTGAAAGGTTCTTCAATATAAAGTGTCGAACCTCCGGACTTGCCCCGGATGCTGCAGTGGTTGTCACGACCGTTCGCGCACTTAAGGCTCACTCGAATAACCATAAGATCGTTCCCGGTAGGGATCTGCCCGAGGCGCTACTTGCGGAGAATCCAGACGAAGTGAGAATCGGTGGGGAGAACCTGCGTAAGCAGCTGGAGAACGTGCGTAAACACGGTGTCCCTGCGGTTGTCGCAATCAACTCATTCCCGTCGGATTACGCCTCAGAGCATAAAGCCATTCGAGAGATCGCTGAGTCGATGGGCGCCAGCACCGCAGTTTGCACCCACTTCGTTGACGGCGGAAAGGGTGCAGTAGAACTCGCTGAGGCTGTAGCGGAAGCCGCAGATAGGCCAAATAGCTTCAAGGTTCTCTATCCTAGCGAAGCCCCACTGCGCGAAAAGATTGAAGTGATCGCTCGAGAGGTCTATGGAGCCGACGGAGTCGACTATAGTCCTTTGGCCAACAAGCAGCTCGACTCGGCGGAGCAAAACGGTTTTGGAGAGTTTTCGCTTTGTATTGCAAAGACCCATCTTTCGATCTCCTCTGACCCGACGCTCAAGGGCGCTCCTACTGGCTGGAGACTGCCAGTGAGGGAAATTAGGGCATCGGCGGGCGCTGGATTTATCTATGCAATTGCCGGTGAGATGCGTACCATGCCTGGATTTTCAAGGCATCCCGCCGCTGAAAGAATTGACATCGATGAGAATGGCGAGATCGTCGGTCTCTCCTAGAGAGCAAAGCGGTAGTTTTTGATTCCAACCAGAGCGGCTTTGCGAGGCTGGTAGTTCTCCCTTGGGCTACCAGCCTCGCAGGCTCTCGGCAGAGGAAGACCGAACCTCTGCTTTTAGTTTTTGAATTTCACCCATTTGTAGTAGGTCACAGGCGCCAGATCAAGTCCATTGTCCCCTAGGTTTTCGAGTGAGGACCAAGTTCTTATGGTCGGTCGGTTTAGTAGTCGGTGGACTATAAGCGAGGAGGTTTAGTTGAGTACTTCAACCTACGATTTCATTGTCGTCGGAGGTGGTTCTGCCGGGAGCGTCCTTGGGAATCGGCTCAGTTCGGAAAAGTCAAACCAGGTATTGGTCCTCGAAGCGGGGAGGATGGACTTTTCATGGGACGTCTTTATCCATATGCCGGCGGCTTTGGCATTTCCTATTGGCAGCAAATTTTATGATTGGCGTTACGAGTCTGAGCCTGAGCCGGAGCTGAATGGTAGGAAGGTCTATCATGCTCGAGGCAAGGTTCTCGGCGGGTCATCCAGTATCAATGGCATGATCTTTCAGCGGGGCAACCCGATGGATTACGAAAAGTGGTCGAAGGAGCCGGGCCTTGAGAGCTGGGACTACGCACACTGTTTGCCTTATTTCAAAAAGATGGAGACCTGTCGAGCCGGAGCTGACGAGTATCGGGGTGGATATGGTCCGCTAATTCTCGAGAGGGGACCAGCGACTAGTCCGCTATTTGGTGCATTTTTTGAAGCCGTTCAGCAGGCGGGCTACCAGCTGACCAAGGACGTTAACGGATACCGACAGGAGGGTTTCGCCCCATTTGATAGGAATATTTCACGTGGAAGGCGTTTGAGCGCAGCGCGTGCCTATCTCCACCCCGTGATGAATAGGCCTAACCTCAAGGTTGAGACCCGAGCTTTTGTGGATCGCATTATTTTCGAAGGAAACAAGGCCGTCGGAGTTGAATATAGGGTTGGGAAGGGATCTTTGCAGATTGCGAGATCTAAAGAGGTAATTCTTTCCGGTGGAGCGATCAATACCCCGCAGCTTCTTCAACTTTCTGGAGTAGGCCCCGCCGCACACTTGAAGTCGCTGGGCATAGACCTGGTGGAGGACTTGGCTGGCGTGGGGCAGAACCTACAGGATCACCTTGAGGTCTACATTCAGCACTCCTGCAAGCTTCCAGTTTCGGTTGCACCCGCTCAATTGTGGCGAAATAGGCCCTGGGTAGGATTTCAGTGGCTGTTCATGCGGAGCGGACCTGGAGCAACTAACCACTTCGAAGGGGGAGGATTTGCCCGGTCGAACGAAGACGTCACCTACCCGAATTTGATGTTTCACTTTTTGCCCATTGCCATCCGTTACGACGGTTCTGCGCCATCGAAAGGTCATGGCTACCAGGTGCATATTGGTCCAATGAACTCAGACGCTCGTGGTTCGGTTATGGTCAAGTCAAAGGACCCGACGGTTCATCCGGCACTTCGTTTTAACTACCTATCTACGGATCAGGATCGCAGGGAGTGGGTTGAAGCAATTCGAACGGCGCGAAAGATCCTTGGACAGCCAGCGTTTTCCAGCTTTGACGATGGTGAATTGTCGCCCGGCCCTTCAGTCGAGACCGACGAGGAGATTCTGAACTGGGTTCGCAAGGATGCGGAGACGGCATTACACCCATCCTGTACTGCGAAGATGGGTGTAGACGAGATGGCGGTTGTCGATCCAGAGACGATGAAGGTCCGCGGGATTGAGGGGCTTCGCATCGCCGATGCTTCGGTGATGCCCTACGTGACCAACGGAAATATCTATGCCCCGGTAATGATGATCGCAGAGAAGGCAGCGGACTTGATATTGGGTAATACTCCTTTGCCTCCGGTCAAAGTGCCGTTCTATCAGCATGGACAGCCATGACGGGATACCGGGAATTAACCGAAGCAAAATGTCGTCAGTTGGTTAAGCGGAGTTAATTTCAAGGCTTATCTAAATGTTGGCTAGCAGGGAGGACCTGACGTTCTTTTGCGATTTGACAAGCAAAAGAAAAAGTGTGGGTTTGGTTGGGATGTTTTTTTTGTCGGGGGCTTCTTTTATGAGGAGCGAGGTTCTTCTTGGTTCGGCCTCGGCGAAGGAAATCGACTAACTGAGTGATTATCAATGATTTTTTGGAATAGTTATTTTTTTGTGTGAATTAAGGCACAGATGCTGTGCTGAAGAGTGATATATTAGTGGCAGATCAGATTGGTAAGAGAGGGGTAACGATCTAAATGAGCGGACTACCTGAGAGGGCCGATGTCGTTATCATCGGTGCAGGAATCGTTGGAAATAGTTTTGCATACCACTTGGCAAAGCTAGGTGTCCAGCGGATTGTGTTGATTGACAAGGGGCCACTTCCTAACCCAGGTGGATCCACGGGACACGCTTCTAACTTCATCTATCCGATCGAGCATTCGAAGATGATGACTCGCCTAACCCAGGACAGTGTTAGGCAATACAAAGAACTCGGAGTCTTTACCCAAAGCGGTGGCCTAGAGGTCGCTCGGACGGAAGAGCGGATGCAAGAGCTTGAGCGCAGGATGGTTTCCGCCCTCGCTTGGGGTGAGGAAGCGCAAAGGGTTACCTCAGAAGACATAAAGAAACTTGTTCCTTATATCGACGAGTCGGTGATCATCGGGGGAGTTTATTTCCCAGCAGTAGGCGTCGTGGACTCTTTGCGGGCCGGGACCCTTATGCGTGAAGAGGCCCAGCGCCTTGGGGCCCTAACCGTTGTTGGCGGCACAGAGGTAGGCGACATTAAAGTAGAAAACGGTGTGGTCAAGTCGGTCGTTACCCTCGACGGGCAGGAGATCTTTGCCGACAAAGTGGCAATTTGCTGCGGTGTTTGGAGCCCGAAGATTGCGAAGATGGCAGGAGCAAATATTCCGCTCATTCCTACCGTCCACCAGATGATAAGCGTCGGACCAATTGCGCTTTTTGCAGACACCGTGGGCGAGATCACCTACCCCATCGTGCGCGACATGGATACCGGGATGTACGAAAGGCAGCACGGCGGGGACATCGAGGTTGGATCCTATGCCCACCGACCGATCACGTTGCAGCCAGAGGAGATTCCGTCGATCGAAGAGTCGGCCTTCTCGCCGACCGAGCTTCCCTTCACCCAAGAGGACTTCGACCCTCAGCTTCAAGATGCACTTCAGTTGATGCCGGAACTGTTGGGGGATGAGAAGGCGGGAGTGCGGCACGCCATAAATGGGCTGATTTCCCTCACCCCTGACGGTCATCCAGTGTTAGGTGAGACCCCAGAAGTCAAGGGTCTTTGGTCAGTGGCAGCAAGCTGGATCAAAGAGGCCCCCGGTATTGCCAGGGCGGTTGCCGAATGGATGACCATAGGGCAAAGTGAGATCGATATTCACGAGACCGACATTGCTCGTTTCTATCCACACCAGAAGTCCAAGCTTCATGTAAAACTGAGGGCCGAAGAGCTCTTCAACAAGACCTACGGAATAGTTCATCCAGCCGAGCAGTACGCTTCGAGCAGGAATGTGCGGCTGTCCCCGATGCACCAGAGGACCTCGGCCCTTGGAGCGGTTTACTTCGAAGCCGCTGGATGGGAGAGACCACAGTGGTACGAGTCGAATGCCGCTCTATTGGAGAAGTACAAGGGCTCGATCGCTGAAAGGACCAGTGAATGGGATTCGCGTTGGTGGTCGCCGATTATCGACGCTGAGCACCTAGCAATGAGAGAGAACGTTGGTCTTGTTGACCTCTCGTCCTTCGCAATCTTCGACGTGATTGGCAAAGGCGCACTTTCGTACTTGCAAAATATGGCGGTAGCCCAGATGAACGTCGCAGTTGGCAGGGTTGTCTACACTCCAATACTCGACGAAAGGGGCGGTTTCAAGGCCGACCTAACGATCATGAGACTGGGGAGCGAGCATTTCCGCATCGTAACTGGTGGTGGAGTGGGACTGATGGACAAGAAGTGGTTCTCAGATCACCTGCCAGAAGATGGCTCTGTGGTTCTTTATGACGCGACTGCGGCCCTCACGACCATGGGAGTGTGGGGTCCAAGGGCTAGAGATCTAATGGCCAAGCTGACGACCGATGATGTGAGCGGTGCTGGGTTCCGCTATGGAACTTGCAAGAACATAACTATTGGCAATACCGAAGTACTTGCTTCCAGGATCTCCTACGTCGGCGAGCTTGGTTGGGAGCTTTATGTTACTTCGGACCAAGGTGGGCATGTCTGGGATCTTTTGTTCGAGGCTGGGTCTGAATTTGGCTTGGTACCCGTTGGTATCGGAGTTTACGGTACGACGGCGAGAATCGAGAAGGGCTATCGGGCGTACGGAAACGAACTGACACCCGAGTACAACCTCCCCGAGACCGGGATGAGCAGGAAGACGGTCAAGAAGGAAGACTTCATTGGCAAGGCCGCACACTTGTCACATCGGACCAAGAATCCGGTTGCATTGCTTTGTACCTTTACCATCGGCGCTGAGGCCCTGGACGGAGCCAAGGGCGATCCGAGGCGATTCCCACTTGGCAACGAGGTGATTTTGACGACTGACGGAGAAAGAATCATCGACTCTGAAGGTCGACCCTCCTATTTGACTAGTACCGGTTCGGGACCATCCGTTGGATCGCACCTGGGACTTGGCTACCTCCCATTTGAACTGGCGGTAGAGGGAAATGTGTTCGCGGTGCAGTGCATGGGTCACCTTTACCCTGCAACCGTAGCAGTGGCGGGCAATGGTTCGATCTTTGATCCGACCAACGAGCGACTAAAGGGCTAGGTCAATGCGCATATTGGTCTGTATAAAGCGAGTTCCTCAGGCTGGCGGCAAGCTGACGCTGACCGAGGACAAGCTCGCCATTGATACTAAATTTCTGGGCTTTACGATTGGACCACACGAGGAGTGCGCCGTCGAGGAGGCCGTACGACTCGTCGAGAAATTCGGCGGTTCGGCCACGGTGTTGACCCTTGGGCACACCGATTCGGTCGAGCAGCTGCAGTTTGCTATGTCTTTAGGAGTTGCAGATGCGATTCTTTTGGATAATAACGGCGCTGAATGGGGTCCAATTTCGACCGCCGGGGCTATTGCGAAGGTGATCGAAGAGATGCGCTCCAACGGAGACCCTTTCGACCTGATCCTCTTTGGCAATGAAGCGCCAGACAGCGGAGATTTCCAGGTTGGGGTCAGGGTTGCCAACGCACTCGACCTTCCCCTAGTAACGGGGGTAAAAGGGATCGAAGTCTTAGATGGTGAGCTGGTAGCCCGACGGGAGGGCGGTTCGACCGTCGAGTTGACGAAGGTCACTTTGCCAGCAGTGCTGACGGTGAAAGAGGGGCTTAATTTGCCCCGGTATCCTTCCCTTCCTGGACGATTGAAGGCCAAGAGCAAGCCGATCAAGAAGGAAAGCCCCCAAGAGAAGGGCGATCCCATCAAGACGGTGCAACTTCGCCTTCCGGTGGAAGATCGTACGGGCGGAGTCTTGCTGGGAGAGGGACCAGACGCCGTTGGAAAGATTGTAGAAGTGCTAAAAGAACTGGGGGTGGTGGCGAGATGATCCTATGTCTAGTGGAGATATCCGATGATAAGGTTAGTGACGCTTCGCTATCCGCAGTCTCACTTGGCGCAAAGCTCGCCGGGGAAACCGGCCTTTCTCTCGCTTGTGTAGCGATAGGCGAGGCTTCAGACTCGGCGCTAAAGGAGCTTGGCAGTTTCGGGGTTTCCTCGCTGTATTTGGCGTCAGCCTCGGAGCTGACGCCATTTGCCCCAGCTGGTTGGGCGAAGGCCGTAATAACCGCCAGGGACGAATCGGGAGCGAAGGTCATTCTTGGAGGTTCGACTGACAGGTCAACCGAGGTTTTGGCGAGGGCATCTGCAAAGCTCGAAGCTCCATTCATGGCTAACTGTCTCAATGTTACGGTGGCCTCGGGCTACCAGATTTCCAGACTTCGATGGGCCGGAAGCATAATTGAGGACGCCTTCGTTTCTGACGAGTCGGTAGCGGTTTTCTCGGTGGTCCAGTCCGAGGTAGCCGCTCCCTCTGGGTCGACGGAGACTGAGGTTCAACTTCGGCAACTGTCGTTTGAAATTGGCGAAGCTGAGTTACGCGATGCTGTTACCGAGGTGTTGTTACCTGTCGGTGACGGTGTATCACTGTCTGATTCACGCATTGTGATTGGCGGCGGTAGGGGGGTCGGAAGTCCTGAAGGATTTAAGGTTCTCGACGAACTTGCCGGAATTCTTGGAGCGACCGTCGGCGTCTCGAGGGTCGTCACCGGTCTCGGCTGGAGGCCGCACAAGGATCAGATTGGACAGACCGGAACGAAGATTGCGCCAGAGCTATACATCGCCTGCGGAATCAGCGGTGCGATACAGCACATGGCAGGTTGCCGATCCGCCAAGTGGATTCTCGCCATCAACCAGGATAGGGATGCGCCAATTATGTCTTTGGCCGATTATGCGGTCGTTGGCGACCTCCACAAGATTCTTCCGAAGTTAATCGAGGAGTTAAACGCCCTGAGCGCGAAGTCCTAGATCGGGTGGGCGCACGCCGGCTTTGGTGTGTGCAATTGTTGTGCGGGTAATTGGGCGAGCCGATTGTGATAGTGAAAGGGACTCGGTGGAGGAATTTTTACTGGAGCTATCGGCTCGGACCCCTGCCCCAGGAGGCGGGGCCGCAGGAGCCTACTCAGTGGCGGTGGGTGCATCGCTATGCCAAATGGTGCTTCGATATGCCCCTGGTCCACCAGATGAAGAGGCCCTTGATTCGATTGCTAGCCTCACCGCTAGAGCAGTTCGGCTGGCAAAAGAGGACGAAGCTTCTTATGAAGCGGTTTTGTCGGCATTTCGTTCCTCCAAGGGGAAGGACCCCAGAGAGGCATCGGAGGTTAAAAAAAAGGCCTTTATCGATGCTTCGAGGATTCCATCTTTGAGCGTTGGCGTGGCTCTTGAGGTGTGCGAAATAGTGATGTCACAGGTGAGCCGGGTTAACCCTCATCTCGTTGGAGACCTGATTGCCGCTGGACTGATAGCGGTGGCCGGGGGATTAGTGGGTGCCGAACTGGTGCTTGCCAATCTTGGGGACATTGAGTCTGAGTTAGTTGATCGAGTGCAATGCGACTTAGAACAGTTGCTTGGAGTCCAAAGTGAGCTTTTGCGAGTGCTCGGTGACAAGAGGTCAAAGGCACCCTTGTGGAATATTTAGCTGAAACCTTGGGCTTTCGGACTCCGCTCCATTGAAATCAGTTTGCCCATAACGAGAGCGCAATAGCTTTGCTTGGTTTTAGATAATTAGCAAAGTTCAATCTTAAGACATTTATCGGGGGGATGAATTGAGAGATCGGAAAGTATTTGGCCGAGACGACTTTTGTCGTCAGGGGCGCTTGTGTCCAAACCCACTAGTCGCCAGTTTGGCAGAGATGCTGCGGGCAGTATGAGTTTTTCAACAAACACACTCAGCCTGCTTGACTCCCCGGGTGATGCCGTATACAATCACATTGTGGATTGTAGTTCCGCATCATGGAACACTAAGGGGGTGTCAATGGCTTCTCCAGCGGGTACTCAAGCTGTCGATAGGGCTGTGCGTCTGTTAACGGCGATAGTCGAGGCTCCTTCGCCCCTCGATTTTTCAGACCTAGTAGCTAGTGCTGGATTGGTAAAGAGCACAACTTCTCGTCTGCTCCAGGCGCTCGAGAGGGGTGGCTTGGTTATTAGGACCGATGGTGGCAAATATAAGCCGGGAGAGGTGTTCATTCGGTACGCCTGGCGTTCTCGTGGCGATGGGGATCTTGTCGAGATCGCACAACCGTTTCTTGATCGACTTAGCGCATTGACCGGCGAGACAATAAATGTTGGAATTTTCGTTCGTGACGCTGTCGAACAGATAGCCCAGGTCGACTCGACCTACCTCTTGGGTGGGACGAACTGGGTTGGTAGGTCGGTACCGGTACATTGCAGCGCTCTCGGGAAAGTACTGCTGGCCTACGGTTCTGCAGCATTGACGCCGGCGAGGCTCGAAAAGGTGACGCCGAAGACAATAACGAATAAGGCACTTTTGGAGACCCAACTTTCCAAGGTAAGGGAACAGGGTTATGCGGTGTCAAACGAGGAGCTTGAAGAGGGACTTGTTGCCGTGGCAGCTCCAATTTTTGCAGTCGGCACGAATGCCGTAGCCGCCCTGTCTGTTTCGGGTCCGACTGCCAGGTTAAATGAAGGTCGTTTAATGGAGGTCGCTATGGCCTGTATGAAGGAGGCTGAATCGTTGTCAAGGGTTCTCGGAAGTACAACAGGAAAGGTGGGTGCAGCATGACCCAAGATGAATTGCTAAAAGAGCTATACGATGCGACCTTGGTTGGCAATCAGCCGAGGGTCATTGAGCTCACAAATGAAGGGTTAAACACCGGAGTCACGCCTGAGACCCTGCTTTTTGATGCCCTAATTCCCTCGCTTGAGGAAGTGGGCGCTCGTTTTGAGCGCGGGGATTTTTTTGTACCTGAGATGCTCATAGCGGGCAAGGCGATGTCAAAGGCTTTGGAGATCCTTAGGCCGCTACTCGCAGAGACGGGCGTAGAGACGATCGGCAAGTTCCTAATCGGAACCGTTAAAGGCGATGTCCACGATATTGGGAAGAACCTAGTTGACATCATGCTCGAAGGAGCTGGATTCGAAGTTATCGATCTAGGCGTCCAGGTTCCACCTGAGAAGTTCGTCGAGGCAATCAGGGAACATGAGCCAGACGTCGTCGGTTTCTCGGCCTTTCTAACTACGACCATGCCAATGTTCAAGGTTAACATCAACGCCTTGGAAAAGGCAGGGTTGCGGGAAAAGGTCATCGTAATGGTTGGCGGCGCACCGGTAACCCAGGAATACGCGGATTCAATTGGTGCAGATGGGTACGCAGCCGATGCATCTGGAGCTGTGAAACGCGCCAAAGAGTTGATTCACCAAAGAGCTCTGGCTCGGAGCTAGGTAGAAAGGCAGCAGATGCAGACAGTAGTTTCTTCGGCTAATAAGCAAGTGATCATCGGGGATGATCAGCCGTTTTGTATCATTGGTGAGAGGATCAATCCGACCGGACGCAAAGCCTTTCAACTAAAGCTTCGCGAAGATGATCTTTCTACCGTAGAGATCGATGTCAGGCAGCAGATCGCCGGCGGAGCGACGATGCTAGACGTCAACATGGGTGCCCCTTTAGCCGACGAAGTCGGTTTGATGACTCGGGCGGTAAAGCTGATTCAAAGCATGACGGATTTGCCGCTATGTATTGACTCTTCGGTTATTGACGCCCTTGAGGCAGGCTTAAAGGCTTACCAAGGTAAGGCGCTGGTAAATTCGGTCACCGCAGAGGACGAGAGGCTAGATATCATTTTGCCTTTGGTGAAACGGTACGGAGCGGCGGTTATCGCACTTCCCAACGACGAAACTGAGATTCCAGAGGACCCAAAGCGTAGGTTGGAGCTGGCTAAGAAGATCCTTCATGTGGCTACGGAGAAGTACCACATTCCAGCGGAGGATATTCTTATCGACCCCTTGGCGATGCCAATCGGGGCTGATACATCTCTGGTAGTCAGGACCCTAGAGACAATTCACCTTGTCCATGATGAACTCGGTCTAAATATGTCATTGGGAGCCTCAAACGTCTCCTTTGGAATGCCGGATCGCCACACCTTGGGAGCGGCGTTTTTGACTATGGCGATGTCCGCCGGCCTGACTAGCGCCATTATGGATGCACGATCGGTCCAGCTAAACAGGGCGATTAAAGCGGCAGACCTCCTTTTGAATCGCGACCCATGGGGAGCAGAGTGGATAGCTGGTCACCGGGCCCTTCAGGCGGCGGAGGGATCCGCTTCCTAATGGGCGAAGCAGCGATCTCTGAAACGTCGGATACTTCTGTGCAAGTCGTTAGCCAAGGTGTGCTCGAGAGGGTCGACGTCCACTTTGAGCCGGCGGGAAGGCAGATCAGAGTTCCCTCGGGTGTAATGCTTTTTGACGCGGCGAGCTGGAATGGTATAGCCATCGATTCGACCTGTGGTGGTCATGGTACTTGCAAGAAATGCAAGGTCAGAATTGTCGATGGCGTGGTTCCGGTGTCCTCTTTAGATGCTAGGGCGTTAACTGCTGACGAATTGAGATCGGGCTGGAGGCTTGCCTGCAAAGTGGCGCTCGTTGCGCCAATTTCAGTCGATGTTCCGCCACTTCTGACCCGGCCCAAATCCGCTACCGCTGGCGTGGGCCGGAGGGTCATATTGAGGCCAGCGGTTCAAAAGCGCTATATCGAGCTAGATGAGCCATCTTTGAGGGACCAAAAGACTGACATCGAGAGGGTTCTAGCTGCGCTGGACGACCTTGAACTTCGGGTTGATCTTGGTGCAATAAGGTCCGTCGCATCGGTACTTCGCAAGGCTGACTACAAAGTTACCGCTGTCATTGTTGACGACATCCTTGTCGATGTCGAGTTGGGCGATACCACCGATAAGGCTTATGGAATTGCCTTTGACTTGGGCACTACGACCGTAGTCGCTACGCTATTGGATCTGACAACCGGAGCCCCGATGGCGGTCGGATCTATGCTGAACAGGCAACAGCCCTACGGAGCCGACGTCATCACTCGCATCAGTTCGATCATGATCAATAATGGTGGCGAGGTGCTTGATCGATTGGCCAAACTCGCTCATGAGACCCTTCAGGCCCTGGTCGAAGAGGTTTGCGAAGAGGCTAACGTAGATTTGAAGAATGTTTACGAGATCGCCGTCGCTGGAAATGCGACCATGTCTCACATAGCGCTTGGCGTCGACCCGGAGCCCCTTGGCGTTGCTCCTTTCATTATGTCGGCTCGGCGCTGGCCAGAGATCCTGGCGACGGATCTCGGTGTCAGGGTACACCCGGGCGCCCGGGCGGTTTTGTTTCCCTCTTTTGGGGCTTACGTAGGTGGTGACATTACCGCAGGCCTCATAGCCTCGGGCATGGATCGAGATACTCGCGTAAGACTGTTTATCGATATCGGCACTAACTGTGAAATAGTGCTCGGAAATAGCGAGCGACTCATCGCTACGGCGGCACCAGCGGGTCCGGCATTCGAAGGCGCTTCTATCAAATGCGGAATGCGCGCAGCTGCAGGCGCTGTTGAAGTCGTGAAGATCACCCCCGATGACGTAGCTCTGGGAGTGATTGGCGATGTCCCGGCGGAGGGACTTTGTGGGTCAGGCCTCTTAGACGCAGTGGCGGAACTCTTCAGGATCGGCCTTTTGGACAGTTCCGGCCGCTTTGTTTCTGACGAAGTCGCTGGTGCTCTCGTTCCAAACCTAGCCGATCGACTGCGGTGGCTCGAGAAAGAGCGAGTTTTCGTTTTGGCCTACAAGGGCAGGGAAGGTGACCTTTCGGACGCTGTTTTTCTTTCGCAGCGTGACGTGAGAGAGTTGCAGTTCGCCAAGGCTGCAATCGCAACCGGCTGGAGCATACTTTTAGAGGAGTATGGGATTAAGCCGGGCGATCTCCAGCAAGTCCTGTTGGCCGGATCATTCGGGAGTTATCTATCACCAGCCAGCGCCATTCGCCTAGGACTTGTGCCGAAGCTTCCAGTATTACGAATCGTAAGCGCTGGAAATGTCGCTGGGGAAGGCGCGAAGATGGCCCTTATGAGCGTTCGGGAGCGGGCTTTAGCGATGACGTTGCTGGAGGAGGTGAACTATGTCGAACTTTCAGACAGGGCCGACTTCAATGACCGATTTGTCGACCAACTCGCCTTCAGTGTCTGAGGGGCGAGTGCTAGATATCATTGCATGTGGTGCGATAGCTTCATCTGTGCGTGAAATCACAAAAAGGAGGGGCTGGAGCGTGGAAGTCCACGCACTGTCGGCCTTGCTTCACGATAGACCAGACAAGTTAGCAGATGAGGTCGATGGGATTGCTTCCAGGCTAGTTTCCGAGGGTAAATGGGTCGCAATCGCATATGCGGATTGTGGCACATATGGCCGGATTGACCGAATCTGTTCTAACCTTGGGATCGCCCGACTGAGCGGTCTTCATTGTTACGACGTATTTGCGGGCAAGATAATGATTGAGAAGATTTTCGCTTCTGAGCCCGGAACTTATCTTTTGACGGATTTTTTGGTGCGGAGCTTTAACAAGACGGTGTCGAAGGAGCTGGGCTTAGACCGCTTTCCGGAACTCGTCTGGGACTATTTCGGCCAGTATAAGCGGATTCTTTGGCTAAGGCAGGGTACTGACCCATCGTTAGCCGCTAAGGCAGAGGAAGTGGCAGAGCTACTGGGTCTGCCACTTGAGGTGTTCGAGACCACAGATGCGGGACTCGAATACGAACTTGAAAAACTTTATTGCAATAATCACGCAGATGGAGGGACTGTGAAAAACACTGAGATGAGCTTGACTGCCGGGTCGACATGGTAGGGAATGAAACGCCGATGGGCGCACTTTTTTCGAAGGCCAGGGTTGAGGTCATTCCCACTAAAACTGTGGGTGACCAGGTGGAGCAGTGGATATCGAAAGATGTAACTTTAGCCGTGACGGCTTCGCCAGTCAAAGGACTTGATTCGACTTTTGAGCTGGCTGAGCGGTTGTGTGATGCCGGATACAGTGTGGTTCCGCATGTATCAGCCCGACTCGTCGTCGACGAGAAACATCTGGCTGAAATTGTCGCTAGGTTAACCGAACGGAAGATTTCAGATATTTTCGTGCCAGCTGGGGACGCGGATCCTCCGGCTGGGAAATTTGACAGCTCTCTTTCTCTCCTTGAAGCGCTGGATCATATGGGGAGACCCTTTGAACGGGTCGGAATAACCGGCTATCCAGAAAGTCACCCGAAGATTTCCGACGATGTCACTATCCAAGCAATGTGGGACAAGAGACACTTTGCGAGCTATGTGATAAGTAACCTTTGTTTCGATCCAACGGTAATCAAGCACTGGGTTGAGAGGGTTAGAAAACGCGGCGTAAAGCTCCCTATCTACTTAGGGGTGGCTGCGCCGATTGATAGGACCAAGCTCCTCGACGTGGCGTCCAAAATCGGAGTTGGGGAGTCAACCCGATTCTTGACGAAACACGCCGCATGGTTTTTGCGAATGGGTACTCCCGGCGGCTACAGCCCGAACAGGCTCCTGCAGCGGATGGGTCCAACTCTGACCGCCGAGTCATCGCTGATCGAAGGTCTCCATATTTACAGCTTTAATCAAATCCGGCAGAGTGAAGAGTGGAGAGTGGCGCAGCTGGAAAGGTTCGGTGCTGCAACACAGGGTAAGTCATTAGAAAGCAACCAAGCAAACTGACCGAAATAGCTTCGGACTAAGCGAGGGTGCTGAGTTCACAGAGCCCTGTTTGGAGCCTGCCGTGGTTGGCCAAGCCAATCTGTGGTCAACACTCTGAAGGTAACATTGGAGAAATTGACAAAGTATAGGTGAGGTTTTCTGCCCAGCGGAGAGAGTTGATGGCTGCTGGGCAGGAGCCTAAGAAAACGGGGGTGGGATTGCATCTGGAGCTTCGGCGACGAGTCTTGGAGTTTGACCGTCGGTGAGAAGTCGGATCTATTCCACGGTGGCGTGTCGGATCATTCTGTCGTGAGCGAAGGATCTTCGCTTGGTGGCCCGGCGAACAGTGGCTCTCGTGGAGATGCCATCACCGCAATCGACGAAGGCGTCATCAACCCGATGACCCTAGCTACCTGGGTAGATGACACAACCATAGACGTGACGATCATCAACGGGCGTGAAGGTCGAGCTATCAAACGTCAGAGAAACAAGTCCGTAGGGCAGATACAGCGTAAAATCAGCCGGTGCAAGAATGGTTCGCGTAAACACCGACGTCCATCCGAAGCAAAGAACAAGATAAAGGGAAAGACCAAACTAGCGCTTTGTGACTTCGACCATCAAGTGTCACGCAAGGCGGCCAATCATGTCATCAACCACAACACCGGACGCCTTGTCTTTGGCGACGTGCGAGGCATAGAAAAAGAGACCAAAGCCAAACGGCATATGGGCAGACATGGCCGCCAGCAACTGTCCCAGTGGTCAAGAGGAGTACAGGAAGGCTATCTCAGCGAGAAAACCAACGTAGAGGTAGAACACTTAAGCGAGTCGTACTCCAGCCAAACCTGTCCGGCGTGTTTAATGCCCAACCGACCCTCGGGTCGATACTACCGATGCAAGAACCCCGACTGTGGATTCACTTGTCACAGAAACGCCGTAGGAGCAGTGAACATTCTCCAGAAGGCGATATACGGGGAATACATACCCATAGGACCGGATACAAAAGTCCGTGTCACGTATCTCCGGGCTGTCGAACGCTGGTCACTTGACCAACGTAA
>JAJZCF010000190.1 GCA_021846265.1 Actinomycetes bacterium
TCCTTCGGTGACATCTCGGGATTGCGTGCCAATATTTCGGTCACGGGTTGCGTAATGTAGTCTTCTGCTGGTCCGACGGTTACATTGTCCGGTGATGGCCACGAAGGACGATAACCTGGCTCGACGTGAAGGTCAAAACCACTCTGGAGGCCGAAAACAGTCCCAGGCATTTCACTTTTAAGCCTGGATATGGCTTCCAATGCAGCCTGCTCTGCGATCTTTACCTCATCGACAATTGTGCGATTTTGACAGTCGAAGATCATTGCACCGTTCATCAGAACCGATATCGGTGCAATGGAGGTGAGTTCCACTATTTCGCACATCGCTCTTGGCGGCCTTGCTGTTACAAAAAGCGGAGTAACTCCCACTTCGGTCGCTATCATCAGCATCTTTTTAGTCAGGTCGCTTAGTGTGTGGTCATTTTTAATCAGCGTGCCGTCGAGATCCAATAAAGCGGCTTGAGGGAAGAAGTCTTTGAGAATCGATCTACCCTTGGTGGCATTACCGAATGCTACTGCTAGTGCGTCGGCGACAACTTGGGGACTGCATAGCTCGAGCGCCTCCTCGAGGCTCATCCACTTATAGTCGTCGTGCTCAGCGGCATAAATATCGATCTTCGTTGCCTGAACCTCTTTCTGGAAAAAGTACCAGTCGTCAACGAACGAAGTAAACGTAGCTTCGGAGTCCCCTTCGATGCCGGTCTCTTCCTTCAGCTCTCTAAGTGCACACTCGAGGGGGCTCTCCCCATCGATCCTCCCACCGCCAGGGGGAGTCCAGGCCCAATCGGCGCCATCTCTCGGGTAACCGACACGATGAAGCATTAGAAGTTCAAAGCGGTCATTTGTTGTTCGGTATATGATTACCGACGCACCTATGAAGTGAGGCAACTCTTCACCATCTTCTCCCCCCATCGGCTATCAAATATAAGGTTTAGAAAGTCTGAGGGTATCACCAGTGGACCAATATGGACATTAGCCCCTGTCGAGTTCGAGAGGATCTGCTACTACCCTTTCGGCGAACCTTTTCAGGTTCAATTTCCAGATTCGACCGAGTGCCTTCTTCGCCACAAATGGGCCGATCGGAGCTATAAAGATCGCAGGGAAATTCAGATCTTCTCGCCACGTCAAGAGGGTCTGTTTTTCGCCAATTTCATCCAAAGATAAGGATCCCGAGCCAGAGACGACACCTGAGTGCTGGATTGTTATCTCAGAACCCTCTTTCCAGTTTGTAATTTCCATCTTGTCTCTGAGTCGAATTGGACCGACTTTTGTAAGGCAGACAAATTTAGTTCCAATGCCCGATCTCGAAGACGAGGTGAATGTGATCGATTCAGCGTCAGACATCCAGTTGACATGATCATCGATTCGCGACAAGTAGCTCCATACCAGCTCCTTTGGCCGCTTTATCGTCTGGGTAATTCTGATTTGGGCCCTCAAAACCTGCTAACTCGCCTCCTGGGCTGCTTCGCCCTTGGTGAGATCAGAGGTGGCCTGTTCAGGAGAGACTACGTTGATTGCAACCCCCGTACCGAGCTCGAATCCTGCGGTGGTGGTCAACTTGGGAACCAGATGGATATGCCAGTGAAAATTGCCAAAGCTTCTATATGGAGCCGAATGGAGAACGAGATTGTAGGAGATCTGGCCAAGTGCGGACTCTAACTTCTTGATTGCATTTTTCACAGCCTTGCCGACGGAACTTAGGGCGGATGTTGAACTTAGGTGAAGGTGAGATCCATGAGACCTCGGAATGATAAGGATCTCATAGGGTGACGCCGACCAGTACGGGGAGATCGTTATGGAATCCTCATCTGAATCAATTAGTCGGTCTCTTACCGTCTCTTCGATTTCAGTTGTAGCGCAAAGTAGACAGCCCCCCACAAACCGGGAGAAGCCGGCCATTTCCTCGGCTATTTCATGGGGCACAAAGGAGATGCCGATAAGTTGTCCATGGGGATGCTCTACCGAGGCCCCGGCTTCCCTGCCATAGTTAAGTAGCAGCTGGGAGTAGCGGATCACCTTAGACCTTGAGTGAGCGTCGAACCTGTCCCTAATCGCCGCCATAACGGTAGCTACCTGCGTGTCTTCGAGGCTGGACCAGCTTGCCGAGTGGTCGGGTGTTAGTACGAGTACCTCGTGCAACCCAGAGGCCGGAGCTTGGGTGAAGATCGGCCCCTTGTTAATCGTAACCATTGGCTCGTCTCCGGCGAAGGCGGGATAGAGGTTGGGCACAATTCGAACAGTCCAGCTGCCGCTGGGTCCGTAAGTTTCTAAGGCGGGCGGAGTCTCTTCCTCGAAGCCGGGGCAGAACGGACACGGTTTGGATGGATCCTGCTGAACCGGAAGTGAATGGCTCAGAAAGGCGGAGGGACGGTAGGCTCTCACCTGCGATACCGCTACCCACCTACCGGTGAGCGGATCCAATCTAAGCTGGTTAGTGATCGACTGCACCTGAGTCCTCCATACGACTAAAGAAATGACGCGCCGTCAGGGCAGGCTAGTGGGAACTATAACCCATCTTGCACGTATACATCTAGTATCTCCTACACGGTTTCAACAAAAGTTTCGACATATGGTTTCGTAACTTAACAACAATGTCATGAAGATCTAAGCATCCTCGATGCTTGTTCTACTATAAGGAGGTGACGATTGTCATGAAATCGATCTATTTCGATGCCGCCTCGACTGTTGCCATGCGACCCGAAGCGATCTCTGCCTACTGCGATGCTGCGGGCCAATTCTTTGCGAACCCATCATCGTCCCATCTTCTTGGCTCTCAGGCGAAGGCAGTTTTGGAAGGAGCGAGGGAAAGCGTCGCTGCTATTTTAGGGGCTAGTCCTTCACAAATAATCTTTAACTCTGGAGCCACCGAGTCCGCCAACACCTTTGTCGCCTCGATACCAAAAGATACAATCGCTATCGTGAGTCCGATAGAGCATCACTGTGTGCTTGACCCAGCGGTGAGGTCTAATTCCCTTTTAATGAATGTAAATCGAGATGGCAAAGTCGACCTTGTGCACCTTAAGGAGATTTTCAAAGAGCGACGCAATGGTATAGGGATGGTCTTTCTGATGGCCGTGAACAATGAAACGGGAGTTATTCAGCCCATCGACTACGTGGCGAGCTTAATTAAGAAGTACTCGCCCTCCGCCAAATTGATCGTCGACGCAGTGCAAGGCGCAAATTGGCTCGAACTGAAGGGACTTTTGCATCTGGTAGACGGTGCATTTCTAGCGGCCCATAAATTTGGAGGGCCAAAGGGCTTTGGAATACTTCTCAAAAGGGGCGATGGATGGGTAGCACCCCTCATCGTCGGGGGAGGACAGGAGTTCGACCTAAGGAGTGGTACTCAAGATCCGTCCGCCGCTACCTCCGCTGCGCGGGCGCTGGAGATGGCGCAGAGCGAGATCAAGGACCACAACGAGAAGGCAATTGTGATGCGTCAAGCGATACTCTCGCAGCTAGACGAGGTTAAAGATGAGGTCATATTCTGTGCCGATGGACTTGAAACGGTTCCTGGTATTCTTTCGATGATCGTGCCCGGTGCAAACTCGGAGGAACTCCTTTTTCTGCTAGACGAGGCTGGACTTTGCGCTTCGGCTGGCTCGGCGTGTGCTTCGGGTGCACTTGAACCGTCCCACGTCCTGGTATCTATGGGTTACACCAAGGCTCAGGCCCGTTCTTCCCTCCGGCTCTCCTTCACCGGAGATGAGGGTGAAGAAACTGCGATAGCCGCTGGGAGGATAGTCGTGGATGT
>JAJZCF010000191.1 GCA_021846265.1 Actinomycetes bacterium
CATGGTGTACGCAGAGCTATCTATCGTGCTGATCATTCGGTAAGGGCAATCGTCGAAGTCTGTCGCCTTCCCCCGGCCCCGCCGACAATCTCTGAGATCCAATACCGCGTGGGAGACGTAGATGACGGCCTACTACGAGATGCCATCGCCCGGATGGAGGAGTTGGGTCTGGGACTTCTGGTTGAGGATAAGTTGTACGCCGTCGAAGACCTCTGGAACGACCTCTACCCTGCTGGATTGGGGCCGCCAATTGCGAAGCTTTTAGACTTTCGGACTTCTAAAGAGCTTAACGGAATCATCTCGAGGCTTAAATCGGTCGGCTGTGCGGTTAATCCTGGCACGAAGCCGGCGATGATCTCATCCATTGAATCGTGCCTTTCCGACCGTGGACCGGTCATCGATATTGTAGAGGGGGGTCCAGGAGGTACGATAGAACTTTTTGAGCGACTCCTGGTGAGTGGGACTCCATCCGTGAGGGACTTCAGCCGTTACTTTTTCGACCAGGGTACTTCGGCCACTCGATACCTTGAGAGCTATGGGATTATTGGACCCAATATCCAGTTTTCGGACCTTCTTGTTTTGCCGATGGAGATCGGGCTTGCGTTCCGGGGCGGGCGGCCATACCTCCAAGGAGTAGTTGAGCGGCCAATTGTCGTTTGCGCCCCGGCTGAGTCGGCGAAGATCGATTCTTTAGCGGCTTCTGTCGCTGAAAAGCTGATCAGCGACGTTACTATGCTTCTTCGAGCGATCGAAGCCGATCGACTCGAGCCCCTCAAGTCCGGCGGAATCAGGGTAAAGGATCTGCGGCGCCTGGCGAAGCTAATAGGTCGCACTGAGAGTGACACCTCATGCCTTCTCGGGGTTGCATGGTATGGCGGGCTTGTGGGGAGGACGGCAGACGGTAACTTTTTCTGTTTGACGACCTTTTACGATTCGTGGGAAAATTTTTCGACTTCCAAGCGGTGGGCCGCGATAGTCGGATCCTGGCTCGAGTCGGGTCCGGGGATCGGATTGGTGGGCATGACAAATGTCGCCGGCAAGGCGATTCCCCCACTCTTCGAACTCGACTATAACGAGATTCTTGATTTTACTTTTAGCGCATGTGCGCAACGACTTCTCGAGATCGGTCCACACAAGGTCATCGACAAAGATTCGATGGATTCCTACCTCTGCTGGCGAATTCCGCTAGCACGGAGATTTGATGGAGAAGCGTTATACAGCCCGTCAGCCCCATTTTTTAATGCCGCTGAATTGCTGGGGGTAGTTGTCGACGGTGCGCTGAGCAGCTTTGGCCACTCGGCTTTGTCGCAAGACATGGCACAAGCAATTGAACAAATTTCCACGTTCTTACCAAAGCCCACAAGTTCTTTTCTGCTTGGCAGCGACCTGACCGCGGTTGTGGATGGAAACCTAGCTCCTGATATTCACGGATTTCTAGAACAGATCACCGATTTGGAGTCGACCGGAGCTGTCTCTCTCTATCGTTTCTCGGAGGCCTCGATCCGTAGGGCCCTAGACGCTGGTCACAATGGAGAGGAGATATCGAAGTTTCTAGAAACTTATGGGACCAAAGGTCTTCCCCAAACCCTCGCTTACCTCATCAAAGACGTCAGCCGTCGATTTGGCTCGATTCGGGTAGGAGCGGTAGGTAGCTACTTAAACATTGCCGACCCGGCCTTGGCCACAGAAGTCCTTCGCAACAAGAAACTCGCTAGGTTGCGACTTCGGGCACTTGGTCCAAACGTAATAGTTTCTCAATTTGACCTAAGTGTTGTGATGGACGAGCTCCGTTATGTTGGGTATTTTCCAGTTGCCGAGTCAGAAGACGGCAAGAACATCAAGGAGAGCAAGGCGAAGTTGCGGACCGACCAAATCCCCCTCCGCCGGATCGTCAATACGCCCGCTAGCCAACCCGAGTCGATCAGAGAATTCATCTCTCATCTCCGCTTCGACGACCCAACTCCGTTTTTATCTGCGGTTGAAGAGCCTTCTTCCGCCAGGGCGCTGTCGCTTCGGGAAAGTCGACTCTACTCGATCTTTGACGACGACGACGAAGGTGACGATGACGATGAAGAATCGATAGAAGAGCTGGAAAGGCTGTGGAAGAATCTTGATGGATTCGAAGGCTAAATCGAACACCTTGTGCCGGATTAGCGAGAGCCACCGATGACGTTAGGGCCGGTAATCGTCCAGTCGGATATGACACTGCTACTTGAGGTAGACCACCCCGAAGCGGCGGCCGCCCGAAGCGCAATAGCCCCGTTCTCAGAATTAGAAAAGTCTCCCGAGCATGTCCATACCTATCGAATCACCCCACTGGCCCTTTGGAACGCCCGTGCTTCAGGTATCGACGCTGAGGGTGTAGTGAAGGCTTTGCTGCAATGGTCGAAGTATCCCGTGCCCCCGTCGCTGCTCCTTGGAATCGAGGAGATCATCTCCCGGTATGGGCGCCTTCGGATAACTATGGACGAGACCTTTGGCCTCTGCCTAGTCGGCTCGGACCGGGCGGTATTTGAAGAAGTTCTTCGAACGAAGGCGGTAATTCCGTTATTAGGAAATCGAATTGACCAGTGGACAGTCGGCGTGCGAGCCTCGGAGCGCGGTCGACTGAAGCAGTCGCTTATCAAGCTCGGCTGGCCCGCAGAGGACGAAGCTGGCTACGTGGACGGAACCGCTCACGACATCGTTTTGAGGTCAGACGGCTTCCAGCTGCGGCCCTATCAAGTCCAAGCGGCTCAGGCGTTTGCCGATGTCGGCAATGGCGTGATCGTGCTGCCATGTGGATCAGGAAAGACTCTGGTCGGAGTCGCTGCTATGGCTCATGCGGCGTCTAGGACCCTGATTTTGGTCACGAGTGCCGCCTCCGGTCATCAGTGGCGAAGAGAGCTAATCGAGAGAACCTACGTCGGCGAAGATGAGATAGGAGAATACTCCGGCCAGCGCAAGGAGGTCCGTCCCATTACCATCGCCACCTACCAGATCTTGGCGACAAAGCGTAAAGGCGTGTTTCCTCATATGGAGCTCTTTGGGGCTGAAGAGTGGGGGCTAATCATTTATGACGAGGTTCACCTTTTGCCAGCACCCGTCTTTCGCATGACCGCCGATATCCAGAGCCGCAGACGACTTGGTCTCACGGCCACCCTTATTCGGGAAGACAATCGAGAGTCAGACGTTTTTACCCTCATTGGACCGAAGCGTTTTGATATGCCTTGGCGAGAGGTTGAAGACCAGGGATGGATCGCTCCGGCCCGTTGTGTAGAGATTCGAGTCGAGCTTACCGATGAAGAACGGATGTCCTATGCGCTAGCTGAGCCGGAGCAGCGTTATCGGGTCGGGTCGACCGCTAGGTCCAAACTAGCGGTGGTAAAGAGTATTGTGAGCCAGGCCCGAGCCCAAGGCGAACCCATCTTGGTCATCGGGAGTTACCTCGATCAGCTTGAGGAGATCGCCAAGGAGCTCGACGCACCGCTAATAACTGGAAGCACAACCGGAGCGGTTCGCGAGCGCCTCTACCAATCCTTTCGGGATGGCAAAGAGGAACTTTTAGTCGTTTCCAAAGTCGCCAACTTTTCCATCGACCTGCCAGACGCCTCCGTGGCGATTCAGATTTCCGGTGGTTTTGGCTCCCGCCAGGAGGAGGCACAAAGGCTCGGGCGAATTCTTAGACCTAAGGCTGACCGGCGCCAAGCCCACTTCTTTACGATTGTCTCTAGGGATACCAACGACCAGGAGTTTGCGCGGAAGCG
>JAJZCF010000192.1 GCA_021846265.1 Actinomycetes bacterium
CCGGCTTGGCTGCTAGGTCATCCCAGTGGTCGACCGCGTACTGTGCGACCGACTTAATCCCCCATGCCATTAGTGCAGGCTTGGCTAGGCCAGCTCCGAGGATGGTTGTCACACCTGGAATTTTGTTCCCGTTGCCGTCCTTGTAGCCGTGTCCTCGACTGTAATTGACACGCTTGAAGGTCAGAGGTTTAGCTTTCGCTGGCGGATCAGCTGATCCGTTCTTATTTGGTGGTACTCTTGTCATTGATATTCCTTTCTGTCATGCCCGGAGTTAAGCCCTCCGGGCATTTGTCTTTTTGACATTTGTGATAGCTACGACTGCACGCCTTCGGAAACGACCTGGATTAGGCGGTCACGAGCGAAGCGCCATTGTCCGTTAGGTGCTCGCCAGCCGGGGATTATCCCATCCCTTGCGAGTCCTTGGATATGTGGCATCGAGCACTGCAACAGCTCGGCTGCCTGCTCGGAAGTCAGAATCGGCGGGAAGTCAGTCATTCCGGCCTACAAAATTAATTTCGGCTACATCGACCGCGAGGACGGTAGCGATCTGCAATGCAGTAGCGAGTGACGGCGACTGCATACCTCGTTCAATGCGTGAGATACTCCCAGCATTGACCCCAGCACGCCTAGCCAGCTCTGTCACGCTCAAGCCAGCCTTGGCGCGCAGTGTCGAAAGGTTTTCCATGGATTCACTATATCACGTTGCGTTGCGTCAACGCACAAAACGATAGTGAAAATGTCACATCTTTGTGTTAGCCTTGTTGCATGGACGCAAGGCAAGAACTCGCAACAGAGGTCAAGAATGCGATTGCCAGCTCCGGGATGACGTTAAAGGCAATCGCTAACGCATTGAACAGGAGCACAGCGGTAGTCTCACGCTATAAATCTGGTGAGATTGCGATTGATCCCGCGAAGGCTGCTCGCCTCGTGGCCGTCACTAATTATGAGGCCGGTACTCGTCTTGTGGATCTGGCGTTGGCTGTGGCTGCCGAGACCGAAGAGCGGAGGACGCTTCCTCGCATTGAGCCTGATGAATTAAAAGCTCTGCAACATGCCTTCGAAGGACTTGCATCCCGGCTTGAAGCGCTTGAATCTCTCCACAATGACACTTGCCACAATCAGCACACATAACTACCTCGTAATCGAACATACGTATGTTATCGACTCGGCCTACGAAAGTCGTTAATAATTTTGTCGAATTGCGTCCATTAAATTTAGATAAGCTCACAATAAGCATTCCTTGGAGGTCAAAATGAAAAGAATCGTCGCAATCGCAATCACGCCATTGGCTCTAGCTCTTTCTGGTTGTGGTGGTGGTGCGTCCGCAGTAATCACCCACAAGGTGGAAAGCGTCGTACCGCTCAATAGCTCGACCGTCCGAATTTACGTCAGGTGGACGAACGTTGGCAAAGCTTCTGGCTCGGCCTCGTGCTCAATTAATGCGACTGCAACCGATGCAAATGGCGACCAGGTTGGCTCCGGTGTGGATAGCGCTGGCACTAATGGAAACCTCGCTCCGGGCGCATCACAGACCCTGTACCAAGACATGACCATCACCGGAAACGCGGCCCAGTTGGTCAATTCCCCCAGCGATATAAGCATTGTGGATTGCTAAATCTCCGATATGCCGACCGACATTTTGACCGACATTTAACGATGTTAAGGTACTTTTAGCTATCTTGCGATGCTTCGCATGTTAGCTCTTACGTGCTAATACGCCTTGCGCTATTGCCTCATATATGCCTTGGATAGTACTTTTAATCCCAAGGTGCGGGGATCGAGACCCCGGCGGCCCACCAGGTGAAGGGCACAATCGGTAAAAGCCGAAAAGCCGAAACCGACACGAAACCGACATTGTGCTAGGCTATTGAAAATGAGAGGTTCGATAAGGGAAAAACGGCCGGGTATTTGGGAGATTATGGTCGAACTTCCACCCGACCCGGTGAGTGGCAAAAGGCGCAGAAAATGGGCGACGGTATCCGGATCGAAGCGTAAAGCACAATTCGAGCTACAGAAAATGTTGGTGGGTGCGAAGGATGCAAAAGCTCGGGCCTCTAGTGCCAGTGTCGAGCACGTCATAAATGAATGGTTCGGCTTGGCTCGGCAAAACCTGACCGCCCAGACCGCCCAATCCTACGAAACTCGCATCCGTACACAGATTCTTCCTGAACTCGGAGCAATCCCCGTCGATGAGCTTTCGCCGCTCCACATCGAGACACTTTGCCGTTCTCTGCTTGATCGTGGCCTAGCTCCGGCTGGCGTGAGGTTTACCTATGCAATCCTTCGGCGTGCTCTCAATCAGGCCGTAAAGTGGGGTTGGCTCGAAACCAATCCGGCAATGCGTGCGACACCGCCGAGACTTCCCCAAAGGGAACTCGCCTCGATCACGGTCGATCAGCTTGCGACCTTGATCCGCGATGCCGAGGCACTCAATCCGCAGTGGGCTTCAATGATAATTCTTAGCGCTGTCTCCGGACTAAGACGTGGTGAACTGCTCGGCCTCAAGTGGTCGGATCTAGGCACAGATTCGGTGACTGTGCGAAGGTCGATGGGATACACCCCAAAGGTCGGCGTTTACGAGGGCACAACCAAGACACGCCAAACTCGACGGGTGGCACTTGATCCGATTGGTATGGCTGTTGTCGCTCGCCAGATGGAAGAGATTAGATCGGCCAGCGAGCAGGTCGGCATTGAGCTGTGTTCAGACCCGTTCTTGTTCTCCGCTGAGCCAGACGGATCGAAAGCATTCCACCCTGATTCGATCTCTAAAGTTTTTCGTCGTGTGGCCGACACTCACGGCTGGCGAGAGCTTCACTTCCATTCCCTGCGTCACTTTTCCGCCACCGAAATGATCGCTGCGGGCGTGGATATTCGCACCGTCGCTGCGAGGCTTGGGCACTCTGACCCTTCAATCACGTTGCGAGTCTACGCACACGCGCTTCCGGAGCGTGATCGGGCCGCTGCCGAGCTTTTGGGGTCTCGATTAAGGCTGCCCAGCGCCGAGGATAGCGCCGAGTCGTAAAAAGCTACGCACGAAACCGCCTTCCAAGGTAGTTTTATACCTTCCGCAAAAGATCGTGGCTTAAATCGCACTACAGCGGGTCTGCCCTGGTCAGAGGGCATTTAGACAGGGGCCAATTATATAATTGCTATACAATCGCTATGCCAATCCACCAATGCGATCATTTTGGCTCAAATAATCCAGTAAAGAAAAGACCCCCGCCGGAGCGGGGGCCTTGTCATGTGCGCTGAGAGAGAGCTTAGCTAGTGGGCGTGGTCGTCGCTGCTCGATTCGCCGGACTCTGCGCGACCGCTGTCGCTATCGGTGCGAATGATTGCTGAACCTCTTGGACGGCCTGGACGACTTCGGCAGCTTTCTTGATTTCCCCAGCAACGCTTGTCGGTGCGACGCTCGCAGCGAGTGCCGTTCCAGAGCTAGCCGAGACCAACGCCGCGGCGTAGTGATGCTTGGTAATCATGAGGAACACATTCGTCAGCGTGGCTGCGCCGATTGCCACCAATGGAACATAGGCCGAAAGATCGGCATGTAACACCACCGAGACAAGGGCAGCTATCGAAGTGAGTAGTGCGACCCATGTGTGCCAGTCAGTCAGATTCGGTGTGGCTGACGGAAGGCTCACTGCCGTCGATGCCACATTCTGAGGTTGTACTTTCGTTGCCATTTGTCTCCGTTCCGCACTCAAGGAGTGCTTCGTCTATCTCGGCCAGAATTTGGTCGATG
>JAJZCF010000193.1 GCA_021846265.1 Actinomycetes bacterium
CCGGTGAACTTCTGTCCAATTAGGGCCGAACCGTATCTGCTTATAGAACCGTTCGCTTGGTAACTGAAGGTGCTCTGAGCCAATCCAAGTGCGGCTAATGGGTAGATCACCCCGCAGATTGCGGCGAAAATCACCATGATAATCAGAGATCGCTTAAGCGGTATGAGTAACATTAGAACCCCAAATGAGAGACGAGAAGGTCGATTACTTTAATTCCAATGAAGGGGAGAATTAGACCGCCTACCCCATAGATCAGGACGTTTCGCCTGAGTATTTGCGAGGCACTACTCGGCTTGAACTTCACACCCCTAAGAGCTAGCGGTATTAGCGCGATGATGATTAGGGCGTTGAAGATAACCGCCGACATCACCGCAGAGTCTGGGGAGTGGAGCCTCATGATATTTAAGGCAGATAGTCCAGGGAACTCACTGACGAAAAGCGCAGGGATGATCGCAAAATATTTAGCTACGTCGTTAGCTATCGAGAAGGTGGTCAGCGCCCCACGAGTTATGAGCATCTGCTTTCCGATCTCGACCACGTCTATCAACTTGGTCGGGTTGGAGTCCAGGTCGACCATGTTTCCGGCCTCTTTGGCCGCTACCGTTCCCGAGTTCATGGCGACTCCCACGTCCGCCTGGGCTAAAGCCGGTGCGTCGTTAGTTCCATCTCCGGTCATTGCGACGAGTTTTCCTTCGGCCTGATTTGCGCGGATCAGCTCGAGCTTGTCTTCGGGAGTCGCTTCGGCCAGATAGTCGTCGACACCCGCTTCGGCTGCGATCGCGGCCGCAGTCAGTGGGTTGTCTCCGGTGATCATTATGGTCTTGATGCCAATGGAACGGAGCATCTGAAAACGCTCTTTGATCCCGTCTTTCACGATGTCTTTCAGTTCGACTACCCCAAGAATCTCGTTGTCAATCGAGACCGCTAAAGGCGTCGAACCCGATTTAGAAATCGCAGCCGTAACTTCGTCGAGCTCGTTTGGAACCTGACCACCTAGGGCGGTGACCCATGCCTTTACCGCTTCGGTAGCGCCCTTTCTGATCTTGGAATCGCCAATGTCAAGACCCGACATTCTCGTCTGGGCGGTAAATGGGACGAAGGAATGCTCCTCGCTCATGTTCTGCTCTCGAATGTTGAAAAGGTCTTTCGCAAGGACGACGATCGATCGACCCTCTGGGGTCTCATCGGCCAAGGAAGCCATTTGTGCCGCTAGGGCTAGTTCAAGTTCGCTGTGAGAAGAGACGGGGACAAATCTAGATGCCATTCGATTTCCTAGAGTGATCGTTCCGGTCTTGTCGAGAAGGAGCGTCTGGACGTCTCCCGCAGCCTCAACCGCCCTTCCCGACATGGCCAGCACGTTCTTTTGAACTAGCCGATCCATCCCGGCAATTCCGATAGAACTCAAAAGGGCGCCTATGGTGGTAGGGATCAAGCAGACCAAAAGGGCGACGAGGGTAACCACCGATACGTGCGCCCCAGAAAATATCCCATAAGGTTGCAAGACGACGATCACCGGTAAAAAGACGATGGTCAGCGCGGCTAACAGGATGGTCAGCGCCACTTCGTTAGGGGTCTTCTGCCTTTCCGCCCCCTCCACGAGGGAGATCATCCGATCCAAGAACGTGTGGCCACGTTCGGCGGTGATCTTGACGACTATTCGATCGGAGAGCACCTTTGTCCCGCCGGTAACTGCGCTTCTATCTCCACCGGACTCCCTGATCACCGGGGCTGACTCACCGGTGATAGCCGACTCGTCGACCGAGGCGACCCCTTCAGTAATCTCGCCGTCAGAGGGGATTATGTCGCCCGCCTCGCATACGACTTGATCGCCCTTTTTCAGATCTGAGGCAATCACGAGGGTCTCGATTCCGTCCGCACTAATAAGCCTCGCCTGCGTGTCGGTTTGCATCTTGCGAAGCGAATTAGCCTGGGCTTTACCCCTTCCCTCGGCCATCGCCTCGGCAAAGTTAGCCATCAGAACGGTCAAGAAGAGCCAAATGGCGACACTTATTGAAAAGAGGCTTGGAGAGAATATCGCCTTATAAGCCACGACGACGGTCCCGATGAGGACGACAAACATCACCGGATTCTTGATCTGGACCTTTGGATTGACTTTCTTAACCGATTCGATTAGAGCGGGTAAGACTATCTCCTTCTCGAAGAGTGGCCTTTTGCCACCCATCCCACTCTTTTTGGTTTCGACCGGTTCAGCTAGAGCAGTGTTCAAAACAGCCTCCCGTGACTAAGTTGCTCGGCTAGCGGACCCAATGAAAGTGCGGGGAAGAATGTCAATCCCCCAATGATCAGGATTACCCCGACGAGTAGTCCGCAGAACAGGATCGAGTCGGTCCTGAAAGTTCCCAGGGAGGGCGCTACCACGCCTTTCTCGGCGAGTGCACCTCCCAAGGCTAAAGCTGGGAGGATTACTCCGAATCGGCCGATAAGCATGACTATCGCCCCAGCAATGTTATAAAAGGCAGTGTTGCTCGACAGCCCCGCAAATGCGGAACCATTGTTATTGCCCTGGGACGTAAAGGCGTAGAGGATTTCCGAAAACCCATGGGGACCGGGATTTAGTACACCCGCCCTACCCTGGGAGAGAGAGACCGCAATTCCCGATGCGACCAGTACCGTGATCGGCATTATCAGCACCCCGATAGCCGCTAGTTTGACCTCTCTAGCCTGAATCTTCTTTCCAAGGTATTCCGGAGTCCTACCCACCATTAGTCCGCCAACGAAAACGGTGACGATCGCAAATAGAAGGATCGTGTATAGGCCCGATCCAACCCCACCTGGGGTTACTTCGCCGAGCATCATCCCACCCATTGCTGTCAGGCCCCCAATAGGGGTGTAAGAGTCCAGCGACGAGTTCACCGACCCGGTCGACGTCTGGGTGGAAGCGACGTTGTAGAGAACCGAAGAAGATGCCCCAAAGCGACTCTCCTTACCCACCATGTTTCCAGAGGCCGAATGGGTGATTCCCGCTTTGGCAACGGCCACGGTGGTGTGTTGTTCCGCCGATAGCCCAATCGCCATAAAGGAGAAAAAGAAGATCGCCATCGCCGCCAGCAGAGCGAGCCCCTGCTTTGTTGACCCAACCATCTTTCCAAAGGTGTAGGTGAGTCCTACCGGGATCAAAAGGATTAGGTAGATGGACAAAATATTGGTGAGGCCGGTTGGGTTTTCAAAGGGGTGGGCGCCGTTGGCGTTGAAAAATCCCCCTCCGTTGGTACCTAACTCCTTGATCGCCTCCATTGAAGCGACCGGACCCAAAAGTATCAGCTGCTTGAAGCCATCGAGGGGATTATGGATGAAGATCGATCCACTTAGTGTGTCAACTGCGCCCTGAGCGACAAAGATTATTGATGCTATAAAAGCGATGGGAAGGAGGATATAGAGGATCCCCCTGGTTAAATCGACCCAGAAGTTGCCTATCGTCTTAGAGTGCTGCCTTTTGAATCCTCGAACTAGGCCGACCGCCACCGCCATTCCGACCGACGCCGAAATAAACATTTGGGAAGCTAGCGCTATCATCTGGGAGAAGAAACTCATCGTAGTCTCACCCGAATAGTTCTGCCAGTTTGTATTGGTCACGAATGAGACCGAGGTGTTGAAGGCTAACGCTGGAGTCACCCCGTGCTGATGGAGTGGATTTAGACCCAAATGCCCTTGCAGCCGGAGGATGAGGTAGGTAAAGCCAAGGGCGACGCCGCTAAAAACCACGAGGGATGTCGCATAGCG